>NZ_JASATD010000003.1:0-297000 GCF_038440115.1 Ralstonia sp. OTU4908
GGCACCGGCGGCGCCAGCCCGCTCGCTCCGATCACCGGTCTGCTGGGCGGTCTCGGTGGCGCCACGGGTGGCAGCAGCCCGCTCGCTCCGATTACTGGTGCACTCGGTGGGCTGGGCGGGGCTACGGGTGGTGGCAACCCGCTCGCTCCGATTACCGGCGCGCTGGGCAGCGTGGGCGGTGCAGCAGGTGGTGCCGGCAACCCGCTGGGGCCGGTCAGCACGATCACGGCGCCGGTTGGCAGCGTGGTCACCACGGTGGGTACGGGTCTGACGTCGGCAGGTGCGACAACACCGCTCTCGCCGGTGACTGGCGCAGTGGGCGGTCTGCTGGGCACGGTGGGCGGCGTGCTGGGCGGCGCGCACCACTGATCTACAGTCAACGCTTCGGCGGGCCGGTTATCACGCCAGCCCGCCGCTGTCGCGTTTCAAACGGACCAATGCCGTGCAATGCGGCATCGTCATTCGGTTCGCGGGGGCGCGGCCACGCACCATCGGTATCTACGTGGGCCGTTGCGCCGCGTGAACGCTCCCTCTATGTGTCTTGTTGTAAAGCACCATGTCTCGCGGTTATCGTTTGATGCAACGCGCGGCTGTACGGCATCGCGACACCACAAACGAATACCACGGAGGAGACAGGCGTGCGGACCACCACCATGCGGTTGGCCCTGGCCACAGGCGTAGCACTGACCGGCCCGGCACTGAGCTGGGCACAGAGCAGCCCAACGCAAGGCAACCCGATCGACACGCTTCCCAAGGTCGATACTTCCCGTCCGCCCCAGCAGAAAATCCAGGTCGAGGTTCAGCGACCGAATCCGGCATTGGAGAATCTGCTCGCCACGCATCTCACGCCGACCAAGTTCCAGATCGAAGGCGTCAAGACACTGCCGTTTCCAGAGGTCGCGGCGTATTTCGCGCCGCTGGCCGGACACGACATCACCGTCGCGCAACTCTTGCAGGCTGCGAACGAGGTCACCAAGCTGTATGCCGACCGCGGTTTCCCGCTGTCGTTTGCCTTTGTGCCCGCACAAACGTTTGAAGGCGGTGTCGTGCGCGTCACCGTAGTCGAGGGCTATGTGGCGCGCATGCGGATCGAAGGGACACCTGGGCCGCTGGAAGGCCGCCTGCGCGAAATCTCTCGGCGCCTGATGGATGAAAAGCCCCTGCGCCGCGAGACATTCGAGCGCGTGACGGGCGTGCTGGCCCTGCAACCCGGCGTGCAGATCACCGCGACCGTGCAGCCGCCCACCACCACCGATGGTGCGAGCGAACTCGTGTTGAACGTGAAGCGCCAGCCGTACACGATCGGGACGGGCATCGAATACCGTTCGCCGGGTGTGCGGGCCATCATCACGGGCACGCTCAACAGCGTGACGCCGCTGGGCGAGCAGATCACGGTGTCGACCCTGCAGCCGCGCGGGCCGGACCATGAAACGTTCTACTCCGCCACGTGGGCGCAGCCGATTGGCACCGATGGGCTATTGGCCAAGCTCACGTGGTCGCACTATCGCGGCATGCCCGAGAATCTGCCGCTGGAGCAACTGGGCTATCAATCGCGCTACCTGACCGACACGCAGCGGCTCGGTTTGTCATTGAGCTATCCGGTACTGCTGTCGAACACCCGCAACCTCACGCTGACGGGCACCTTCTACGGCAACGACGACAAGCAGCGCTATACGCCGCAAAACCCGGGCTTTGCGCAGACCGAACTGGATGCGAAGGTGCGCGTGGCGGGCGCCGAAGCGCTGTACACCGAAGTGAAGCCCGGCGAGACGCGCCGTGCGTCGCTTGGCGTGTACCAAGGCGTGAATAGTCTTGGCGCAGGCAAATCGCCCAACAACAACGTTGACCTGGGCTTCCTGCGCACGCGCGTCACCGCCAGCGAAGCCCACGACTTGCCCCTGGGCTTTGGCGTGGTGGTGTCGGGGGCAGCGCAGTACAGCGGCGCGGTGCTTCCATCGTCGGAGCAGATCAGCTTTGGCGGACGCTTCTTCGGTCTCGCCTATCCGGCCGGTGAAGTGGCAGGTGATCGCGGCTGGGGCGCATCGGTGGAAATCAACCGCGCATTCCAGGTATCGATGGACTATCTGAAGACCGTGCAGCCCTACGTGCTGTACGACACCGCAAAGGTCTATTCGAACGCAGGCACGCTGGTGCATGACCAGCTCGGCTCGATTGCTCTGGGCGTGCGCTTCTCCGATCGGAAGTACTACACGCTGGACCTGGCCATCGCGCGCCCCGTGGGAGACAAGCCGATCAACTCAAGCTCCCGCAGCCTGCGGTTCAACGCAGCCTATACGTATCAGTTCAACTGACGCACGCCAGCATTGTGAACATGTGCACGAATTTTTTATATTTTTTATATTTTCAGCGCTGAAAGTCGCCCATACTCCCCTCTCAAGGGGGAGATACATCGCCGCCGGAATTTGGGAGCATCGAAAGCGGAATGTTCAGTTTTTCCAAAGAGTTGCCGATTACCACAGAAGTCGCGCAGAACAACAATAATCATGACAGCGACGGCGGCATCGCGCCGCAACATGCCGACAGCAAGGGATTGCACTCTGAGCTGTCGCAATACGCACCGGGGGCCATCATGCTGCAACGTCTATCGGATGACGCAGAATTCCATCGACTCGTCGATACCATCTACGAAGCGGTACTCGAGCCTGCGCAGATGCCGATCGCCCTGGCCCTGCTTTCTGTGTATGCCGGCGCCGAAAGCGCACACTATTTCGTCTGGGACAAGCACACCGACACGCCGCGCCAAGGCGTTTCGTCGGGCTGGTGCCAGCACTGCCCGCAGCCGGGCCACTGCAACAGCTTCTGTCACGATCCGCAACTGCTGAGCGCCGCGCCGCCCGAAGAGACGCCTGCGGCAGGCATGACACTGATCGATACGCCAGACATGCGCGTCACGATGCGGCTGCGGACCCGCGATGACGATGCATCCGAAGTCAGCACCATCGAACGCGAAACCCGCCTGCAGCGCGTGCTGCCGCACCTGCAGCGGGCTGCGCGCATGCAGCAGCGCAATCTTGAGCTGAACGAACTCGCCGCGCTCGGCATGGCCGGGCTGGATACGCTCGACTTCGGCGTGATGGTCATCGAGCGCACCATGCGCGTGAAATACGCCAACGCCTGGGCCCGCACGATGACGGCGGGAGACGACCGGTTGTCGCTTGATGGCGGCATGTTGCATTCAGCAGACCACACACACGACGCAGCACTGCGCAACCTCATCGAACATGCCGCCGGGTCGCTGGGCATGCAAGGCGCCGCCGGCTCGTGGATGTATCTGGCGCGTGATGGGCGTCCGGTGCCGTTCATTGCCACACCACTTGCGCCCTCCGATGCAATGCGCTCGACCTGGGCTTCGCCGCTGGCGCTGGTGCTGGTCGGCAACTCCGAGACGCGCTCCGTCATGGACGCCGGTGTTCTGGCGTCGCTCTTCGGGCTGACCAACAAGGAGTGCATCGTCGCTGCACGGCTGGCTGCGGGCGAAACGCTGCAGGAAATTGCCGAGCGCGAATTCCTTTCGCTGCACACGGTGCGCGTGCACATCCGTGACATCCTGCGCAAGACCGGCACGCATCGCCAGTCTGAGCTTGTGCGCCTGCTGCATCTGTTGCCCAGCGTCGATCTGGAACGTGCTGGCGCTGCCACTCCGGCTGCGCGCCGGCGGGGCCGTCTCAACGCCTGAGTCCGTGCGCGATTTTCCTCCCCCCTTCGCCTGACTTCCAACGCCCAATCACGAGCGGCGAGCCATCCGCGTATACCCGGCTCACGTTTCGGCGGTTTCTGCCGATCCCCCAAGACAGGCGTGGCGCCGTCATGCTTGCTTGATGCGAAGCGGTAACGGCGAATGATCCCGACGCATTCTGTGAATAACGCGCAACAAACGCGCCTTTTCGCGGCCTGAAACGACAGGCTTTTGCGCTATCCTCGCCGCAAAACACAGACTAGGCGCTGGTCGTAGATCGGGGGGCCGCGCCGGATGCGCTCGCATGCATAACGATTTCCATATTGCGCTGCTGCTGTTTGCGTGGGTCAGCACTGGGCTGACCACGTTTGCCGCACTGGACGCTGCGACACGTCTGCCGGGGGGCTCGACGATCGCAAAACGCCGCAACTGGCGCATCGCCTGTGCGGTCATTCTTGGCATTGGGCTGTGGTCGGGACTTTGGCTCGGCCAGCTCGGCCTGCATCGGCAGGTCGGTGCGGCCGTATCCGCGCCCATTGTGGCGACACTCATGACAGCGCTGGCGGCCTCGCTGGCAGCTTTCTCCATCGTGTTGCCGGAGACTTCGGCTTCCAATGGCGCACCGGCTCCGCAACGACGCAGCATTGCCATGGGCGCCGTGGCGCTTGGCATCGGCCTGTTGACGATGGAGCTGTATCTGACACGCCCCTGGGTGCATGACCAGGCATTGTCGCTGCGCCGCACCGTGCTTGGCTGGGGCGGCGGTACGCTGGTGCTTGGTGCAGGCGTGTGCTTGGCGATGTGCATGGCATTTCATATGCCGCCCGCGCAGCGCCGCGCCGCCGTGGGTCTGCGCGCACGTGCCGCAGCCGTGCTGGCGACAACTGCGGTGCTATCGCTCGTGCTGTGGCCGTGCGCCGCCGCTTGGCCGGCCGATGAATCAACGATGCATATCGTGCCCGTCATCATGCTCAGCGCCGGCGGCGTGTTGATCGCACTGGGCCTGCACGCGGTGCTGATGATGCTCGAGACCCGTGTCGACTCGGCGCAGGCGCACCTGGAAGCTTCGCTGGCGCGCGTGGCAAACCAGACGCCCCGGCCCCAACTCCACGACGCGCTGACCGGCCTGCCGAACCGCCTGCATCTGCGCGAAGCGCTGGAGGCGGCAATCCTGTCGTCCACGCGACGCGGGCGTCCGTTTGCCCTCTTCTATCTGGATCTCGACAATTTCGGGCAGATCAACGACCAATACGGCCGCAACGCCGGTGACCGTGTGCTGCAGATCATTGCCGAGCGCCTGCGCCAGGCGATTCGCGGCGAAGACACCGTGGCACGCCTTGGCGGCGACGAATTCGGCATCCTCGTTGAAGGTCTGGCGCTGCCCGAGGCTGCCGCCACCATTGGCGACAAGCTGCTGTTTCGCCTGCGTGAATCGGTGGAAGTGGAAGGCCGGCGCCTGCGCGCGACCGCCAGCATTGGCGTAGTCGTTCATCCTCACAACGGCGCGACGGCAGACACGCTGCTTGAACATGCCGACACGGCCATGTTCGATTGCAAGCAATCCACCGGCAACGCCTACCGCTTCTTCGAGCCGCGCCTGAACACCACGGCACACCGCGTGCTGCAGATCCAACGTGCGCTCTCGCATGCGGCCCTCAACGGGCAGCTGTCGGTGTATTACCAGCCAAAGTACGACGCGCGCACGCAGGCCATGGCGGGCGCTGAAGCACTTCTGCGCTGGAACCACCCGGAGCTTGGCCCGGTGTCGCCAGCGGAGTTCATCCCATTGGCCGAACGCACCGGCACCATCGTCGAACTGGGCGACTGGGTGGTCGAAGAAGTCTGTCGCCAGATCATGCACTGGGATGCCATCGGCATGGCGCCGCAGCGCATTGCCGTCAACCTCTCGCCACGGCAATTCCAGCAACCTGATCTCGTGCAGCGTCTGTCGCAGATCCTGCATCGCTATCAGGTTGCCGCACATCGATTGATGTTCGAGATCACCGAGACCGCGGCCATGCGCGATGCCAGCCAAAGCATCGCGGTCATCCGTCAGATCCAGTCGCTCGGCTTCGAGGTGGCCATTGACGATTTCGGGACCGGTTATTCCAGCCTCAGTTATCTGCAGCGATTTCGCGCCCAGCAGATCAAGATCGATCGCGCATTCGTCTCCGCGCTCGATGACAATCCGCCCGAGGCAGCCGCCATCATTCGCGCCATTTGCGCGATGGCGCACTCGCTGGACATGACCGTGGTGGCGGAGGGCGTGGAAACCGAAGCGCAAATGCAGGCCCTGGTGAATCTGCAATGCGACCAGGTTCAGGGTTATCTGCTGGCGCGTCCGATGCCAGCCAAGGATTTTCAAGGGTTGCTCGGAGTCGAGTACGCCTGAACAGGCGGCACAGAAAATGCGCCATTTTGACGCATTCGGTATCACGCTTCAGCAACCTTTCATCTTCGCATTCGCCGATATTAGGCCAAGACCACCGGCAATTGCCGAAGCAATGAAGCAGTCACATAAGAAAAGAATTGAATAGGGATTGCGTAGTTGGTGCGTTGCCTCGATTGCAATATGGCCCAATGGTTTTGCAATGGTTCATATGTTTACGATTTCGACACATCGCGTAAACGCCCATCCCATGCAGGTTAGCGCAAAGTAAAGTGAGGCAGAAAATCCACGTCGTTGACATGAGGTCTTAACGAAATTCAATTCTCAATGGCAAAGTCGTTATAATGCGCTGGGCTACGGGGAGCGTGCCCGCGTTTCAATTGCAAAGTTGAGGAATCCATAATGCCGACTTACAAGGAAATCGTTCAGAAGATCTCTGAACTGCAGCGCCAAGCCGATGAACTTCGGGCAAATGAACAAGCGACGGTGATCGCTGAAATCAAGCACAAGATCGTGGAATACGGCCTGACCGCCGAAGACCTCGGTTTTGGCGCCAAGGGTGCCGTGGCCTCGAAGAAGGCTGGCCGTAAGGTGCCGGTGCGTTACCGCGACAACAACGGCAATACCTGGACGGGCCGTGGCAAGCGCCCGGGCTGGCTGGTAAAGGAGCTTTCGTCGGGCCGGAAGATGGAGGATTTTCTGGTCGCCTGAGCAGCGCTTCCAGCGCGGCATTCCGAGCCCGCACAAAGAGGCGCGCCGGAAACCACGAAGAGAAAGGCCGGCGAATTTGCCGGCCTTTTGCATGTCTGGCTGACCGTGGTCAGGCGCAGTTATACCTGGAAGCGCCCCACAGCCGTACGCAGCAATTGCGCCTGCTCTTCCAGCGACAGCGCAGCGGCCGCAGCCTGCTCCACGAGCGCAGCATTCTGCTGCGTGACTTCGTCCATCTGGTTCACGGCCTGGTTGACCTGCTCGATGCCGGAACTCTGCTCGTCGGACGCCGCCGAGATCTCGCCCATGATGTCCGTTACGCGCTTCACGGCAGTCACCACGTCCTGGATCACCACGCCAGCCTCTTCCACCAGCGCCGATCCGTTCTGCACCCGGCCCACCGAATCGCCGATCAGGTCCTTGATTTCCTTGGCAGCGCTCGCCGAGCGCTGCGCCAGGCTGCGCACTTCGCCCGCCACCACGGCAAAGCCTCGGCCCTGCTCGCCCGCGCGGGCGGCCTCCACGGCAGCGTTCAGCGCCAGGATGTTGGTCTGGAAAGCGATGCCCTCGATCACACCGATGATGTCGGCAATCTTCTTGCTGCTCTCGTTGATGCCGGACATGGTCTCGACCACGCGCCCGACCACCTCTCCGCCCTTGACCGCAATATCCGACGCGTTGACGGCCAGCGTGCTTGCCTGACGCGCGTTGTCGGCGTTCTGCTTCACGATGCTCGTCAGTTCCTCCATGCTCGATGCCGTTTCTTCCAGCGACGAGGCCTGCTGCTCCGTACGTTGCGACAGGTCGGCATTGCCGGCAGCGATCTGCTTGGTGGCGCTGGCAATGGAATCCGCCGAGCTCTTGATGTTGCCGATCGTGCTCGTCAGCTCACGCTGCATCTGCGCCATGGCGTAGAGCATGCTGTCGCGATCCCCCGAGCGGGTTTCAACCGGCACAGCCAGATCACCCGCGGCGATGCGGCCGGCAATGCGGGCAGCATAAGCGGGCTCGCCACCCAACTGGCGCTGCAGGCTGCGCGTAACGGCCACGACCACTACAGTCATCAGCAAGCCGACACCAAACAGCAGCCCCAGCGCCTTGATTAGCGACGCGTGGAATGCGGTCTCGATGTCGTCCATATACGTGCCCGTGACGAGGCACCAGTCCCAAGGCTGGTAATACAGCACGTAGCTCTTCTTCGGCTGCGGCGCTTCCGCGCCGGGCTTGGGCCATAGGTAATCGACAAAGCCGCCGCCGCTCTTGCCCACGCGAGAGATTTCCTCGAACAGATGATTCCCTGCCGGATCGGTAAAACCCGACATGTCCTTGCCGTTCATTTCGGCTTTGATCGGATGCATCACCATCACCGAGTTGGTCTGGTTGATGCTGAAGTAGCCATCCTTGCCGTAGCGGATCATCTTGATGCGCGCGAGGGCCTGGGCGCGCGCCTCGTCGGCGGCGAGCTTGCCGTCTTGCGCCATCTGTCCGTAGTCTTTGATGATGCTGAATACGGATTCACTGATGTTCTTCAAGTCGCGCTGGCGTTCTTCCAGGCGCAGGGTGCGGGTCTCCCAAGTGCTCCACAATGTGATCAACAACAGACAAAGCCAACTCAGGACAAGTGGCAGCCACAGCTTCTGACGAAGCGTGAGTCGATTCATCTTCCTTCCTCCAAGCGTTTTCTTTTTGTCCGCTAGGCACAGTTACCGATCGCGGCGCTCCCCTGGCGCGATTACACACGCTCTGCTTGAGCTATCGAACACATATGCGAAAAACTTGAGTAGGACATCTACCCAAGTGCCAAGTCACCGCGGAGGAAAGGGGACACAGAGAAAGACGCCTCAACGCAAGGCGTCGGGATTGATGCTGGGAAGCGCGCCGCCTGTGGACGTCGTAGTGGGCCCAGGCGGTGATGTCGATTCTGTCTGCGGTGCGACAGCTTCTGCGGCGGGATGGTCGGCAGGCGTCCACGATTCCCATAAGCCATGGCGACGCAGCGTTTCCGGTGCCTCGGCAACGATCGAAGCGGCTGAGCCGGCAACCACCGCCGAGGCTGCTTTTGCAGCCACCTCGATATGCGAGCCTGCCATGCGCACGGCATTGCCACCGGCGTCGCGCACTGCCACGCCGTGCGCAGCAATCTGGCGATAGCTGCCGTCCTTGTGCCGCATGCGGAATTCCGCCACGTAAGCCGGCGTAGTGCCGTCAACATGCGCCTGGATGCGATTGAGCACCATCGGCAGATCATCCGGGTACACCAGGCGGAGATACTCGCTCGTGCTTGGGCCGATCTCCTTGAGCGTGTAGCCCAGCATGGCGGCAAAGCGCGCGGAGAACTGCGCAGCGCGGGTGACCAGATCGAACTCCCACAGACCGACATCTGCGCCGTCGAGCAGCAGTTGATGGCGGGCAACGAGTTCGGCCTCGCGGCGGCGGTAGCTCTGCTCCAGGTCGTTGAGCGCCTGCACGGTTTCCTTGCGCAGACGGATTTCGCGTGTGGCAACGGCGGCCGCTGTGTCGCCTGTTGCACGATCCCGATAGCCCAGCAGCAAAGCAGCGAGCACTGTTGCAGCCGCACCCACCACGAGCAGCAACCGCAACCCTGCCGGCGCATTGCCGGGCATGTCGGAAAGCGTCGAAAACGAGCCTGCGAGCGACGCCGTGTACACCGCATCCGCCGTCAACGCAACGCCAAACAGCACGCTGACAAACAGACTCACGCCCGGGCGGCGTACCGCTACCCCGGTCGCCCCCGACCGCGCCGAGAGCGCAAATTGCAGCGCCGCCGCACACGCCATCGCCGACAGCACCATGACGATGCCGAGCAGCCCGGCGTCTTCCCAGGCGGTGGCGCTGAAGCTGGTCACGCCGGCCAGCAGCAACACCGCCACGGGGCCGCTTACGCTCAGCAACACGCCGAGCAACAGGGCGCGCATCAGGCCCGCACGGCCGCCCAGCACGCACCACAGCGCCGCCACAGCCAGGCTCCAGCAGAACGACGCGAGCGTCATCACAAGCACCGCGGGGCCTTCGTGCAGCGGCCAATGCACAAGCAGCGGCAGCAGCGGCACTGCCCACAGCCCGACCGCCGAGAACAACGCTGTCATCACCAGTGGCACGCGCGTGCGCGGGGCCGTCGCACTGCGCAAGTCATCAAGCAGACGCAGCAGCAGACTGCCCGCGCCGCAGGCCACGACAAACGGCAGCAACGCAGGCAACAACGCCTGCGCCAGCATATTGACCAGGTGGGCGATCAACGCCTTATCCACGAAGGGGCGTCTCCTGTGGGTTCGAGTAGTTCAATGCATCAACCACGGGTTTGAAAGCCGTCCGGATTCATGCTTTGCCAACGCCACGAATCCTCACACATGCGCTCGATGCCGTATTGCGCGCGCCACCCCAGCAGCGAGGCCGCAAGAGCCGGATCTGCATAGCACGCTGCAATATCGCCGGGGCGGCGATCCACGATCTGATACGGGACAGGCTTGCCGCTGGCGCGCTTGTAGGCCTCCACCACTTCCAGAACCGAATACCCGCGGCCCGTGCCGAGGTTGACGGTAAAGCCGCGGGCATCGCGGCGCAGCGTGTCGAGCGCCGACAGGTGCCCGCGCGCAAGGTCCACCACGTGGATGTAGTCGCGCACGCCGGTGCCGTCGGGCGTGGGCCAGTCGCCGCCGTAAATGGAAAGCTTCTCGCGCTTGCCCACCGCTACCTGTGCCACATACGGCATCAGATTGTTGGGGATGCCGCGTGGGTCTTCGCCGATCAGGCCGCTGTGATGCGCGCCTACCGGATTGAAATAACGCAGGTAAGCGATCTGCCACGCGGCATTGGAAATCTCCAGGTCGCGCAGCACCTGCTCGCCCATCACCTTGGTCTGGCCGTACGGGTTGGTGGCCGAGAGCGGAAACGATTCGGTGATCGGCACGGTATGCGGATTGCCATACACCGTTGCCGACGAGCTGAACACCAGCTGACGCACATTCGCATGCGCCATGGCCGCACACAGCGTCACCAGCCCGCCCATGTTGTTGTCGTAATAGGCCAGCGGCTTCTGCACCGATTCGCCAACCGACTTGAGCGCCGCAAAATGGATGACCGCAGAGATGCGCGAACTGGCAAAGAGGTCGTCGAGCAGGCGGCGGTCACGCACGTCGCCTTGCACGAACTTTGGCGTCTTGGCCGTGATCTGCTCGATGCGCGAGAGCACGGTCGAGCTGCTGTTGCAGAGGTTGTCGAGACCGATCACCTGGTAGCCCGCATCCAGAAGTTCAACCCAGGTGTGCGAGGCGATGTAGCCGGTAGCGCCGGTCAGCAGAATCGTTTCTGTCATGGGGTGCGAGGTATCGAGGAAGGAGAGAGCTAGCGTGCCGGTTTGAACCGGGCATCGTCGTTCTACGCTGCGCCGACCCGCTTCGCAGCGCGTAAAACAGCGCGATCATAGCAAAGCCTGCTCTCCGCTTGCGGGCGGTTTGCAGCCTGCGTTGTACAAAAATCGGCCTACGCCTGTCGGTCCGGATGAGCAGCGGCCTGCCACTCAGCATAGGCTGCACGCAGCCGCCATGCCGAAGTGGCATCGCGCAGGCCCAGGGCGTACCCCACCTCAGCAGGGTCCGCGCCTGCGTCGAACAGTGCGGCGGTGTAGCCGTTGCGCAGCGTCTGTGGCGACAGCCTTTCGCTGCGGTGCAGCAACGCGGGCAGCGCGGCGAGCCAAGCCTCAACGCGCCGGTAAATAGACGCCGCGTGCAATAGCCGTCCGCCGGCGTCGGCAACGAACACGCGCTCGCCCGGCACCTCTGCGTGGGCGCGCACCGCAAGCCACGCGGCCAGTGCAGGACGCGCGGCCTCAAGCACGGGCGCTTGGTACGACGGGCCGCGCGAGCGCTCGACGGTGATCGTCTCCAGCGACTCATCCACTTGGCGCAGCAGTAACGATTGCACCTGCGCGACCTTCAGCCCCGCGCCATGGCACACGGCGACAAGTGCGCGGTCGCGCGCCAGCTTGAACGCGCTGGCGTTGGCCGCAGCCTCGCCGGCCTGCGCACCCACCTCCAGTGACGACTCGATTGCCGCCCGTTCGGCCAGCGAAAGGAACGTGGTCGGATCGTTCTCGCCCTCCGCAAGCTTCTGCTGTACTGCGGAACTTGCAGGGTTGTGCGTGCCCGTGCGTTGTTGCTCGATCTGATGGAAGACGCGTTCGATCAGGCGCGCGTAGCGGTAGCGATGCAGCTTGGTCAGACCCGATTCATCAAGAAAGGCGGCGATGTCGCCCGCACTCCAATCGGCCAAGGCGCGTTGATGCGACTCGGCCCAGCGCAGCCATTTGCGCCACATCGCGCGATACACCGTCGCCGACGATTCGCGATAGCCGCGTGCCGCCAGCCAGTGCTCAAAGGCTTGGGCAGGTTGCTCGGCCCAGTCGTGCAGGCTGGGCTGGAACAGATCGGGAACGGGCGTGGCGGGCGGCGTGAATGCAGTCACTGCGGCAGCGGAAATGCAGAAAGACAAGGCGTGGGCGAACCGGGGGTGGGGCAATTCGCGTATCCTGCCGAGCGTAACACGCAGTTCATGTATCCCATTGCGGACCTCATCGTGAAGAAAACCGACCTCGAAAAACTCAAGGGCCTCAAGATCGCCAACAACCTCAAGCGCGACAGCCAGCGCACCGGCAAGCCCGGCCAGGGCACCGGCAAGGCGATTCCCCAGAACAAACTGCTGAAGGCGCTGCTCGGCAAGCCGGTCGAAGACGACACGAATAAGTCGGGAAAATCCTGACGCGCAGCCCACACATCTAGAACCCCGCCCTGTTGTTCCAACGGGCGCTTGGGTGCTACCGTCCGGCGCGTTTCCACCTCATCGCAGCGCCGCTGCCCTGCGCCGGACATGTCCTCCTCCACGCCCTCCTCGCCTTACCCCCACCTGCTCCAACCGCTCGACCTTGGCTTCACCACGCTCAAGAACCGCGTGTTGATGGGCTCGATGCACACTGGGCTGGAAGATGGCAACCACTTCGACCGGCTGGCCGCCTACTTTGCCGAGCGCGCACGCGGCGATGTCGGCCTGATGGTCACGGGCGGATTCGCACCGAATATTGCGGGTTGGACCAAGCCCTTTGCCGGGCGCCTCGCCACACATGGCGCTGCACGCCGCCACCGCACGGTCACCAACGCCGTGCATGAAGAAGGCGGCAAGATCGCCCTGCAGATCCTGCACACCGGCCGCTATGGCTATCACCCGTTCGCGGTCGCGCCCACGGCGCTGCGCTCACCCATCAGCCCGTTCACGCCGCGCGAGTTGTCCGCGCGCGGTATCGAGCGCCAGATTCGCGCCTTCGTGCATTGCGCCCAGTTGGCCCGCGAAGCCGGCTACGACGGCGTTGAGATCATGGGTTCGGAGGGCTACTTCATCAACCAGTTTCTCGTCACGCACACCAACAAGCGCACGGACGACTGGGGCGGCAGCTATGCCAACCGCATGCGCCTGCCCGTGGAAATCGTCCAGCGCACACGCGAGGCGGTCGGCAAGGATTTCATCATCATCTATCGCCTGTCGATGATCGACCTGATCCCGGACGGCAGCTCGTGGGAAGAAGTCGTGCAGCTCGCCAAGGCTGTGGAGCGCGCAGGCGCCACCATCATCAACACGGGTATCGGCTGGCACGAGGCACGCATCCCGACGATTGCGACCAGCGTGCCGCGCGCGGCGTTTGCGTGGGTGACGAAAAAGATGAAGGGCGAGGTCGGCATTCCGCTGGTGACGTCCAACCGCATCAACACGCCGGAGGTGGCCGAGAGCGTGCTGGCCGACGGCTGCGCCGACATGGTGTCGATGGCGCGGCCGCTGCTGGCCGATGCCGACTTCGTGCGCAAGGCTGCAACGAACCGCGCGCAGGACATCAATACTTGCATCGCCTGCAACCAGGCGTGTCTGGACCACGCTTTCAAGGCCAAGATTGCGAGCTGCCTCGTCAACCCGCGCGCATGCCACGAGACGGAACTCGTCCTTCGACCGACGCCCGCCAAGCGTCGCTTTGCAGTGGTGGGCGCCGGGCCTGCGGGCCTGTCGGCAGCCATCACACTGGCCGAGCGTGGGCACGCCGTGGACCTGTTCGATGCAGCACCGGAACTCGGCGGCCAGTTGAACATGGCGAAGACGATCCCGGGCAAGGAAGAGTTTCACGAGATGCTGCGTTACTTCACGCGCCGCGTCGAAGCAACGGGCGTGACGCTGCGCCTCGGTACACGCGTGGATGCGCCGCAGCTTCTTGCGGCCAAGTACGACGAGATCATCATCGCGACGGGCGTATCGCCGCGCAACCCGAAGATTCCGGGGCAGGACCATCCGAGCGTGCTGTCGTACATCGATGTGCTGCGCCATCGCAAGCCGGTGGGCAAGCGCGTCGCGATTGTCGGTGCAGGCGGCATCGGCTTTGACGTAGCGGAATTCCTCGCGCTTGATGGCCACTCGCCCACGCTCGATCTGCAGACGTGGCGCGCCGAATGGGGCGTGGGTGATCCGACCGAAGTGCGTGGCGGTGTGGATGGCATCCGCCCCGAACCGCAAACACCCGCGCGCGACATCGTCCTGCTGCAGCGGCGTGCCGGCAAACTCGGCGGCGGTCTCGGCAAGACCACGGGCTGGATTCATCGGACCAGCCTCAAGAATCTGGGCGTGCGCATGGTGGGTGGCGTGAACTACGAGCGCATCGGCGACGAAGGCCTGCTCGTGAGCTACGGCGAAAAACGCGAGGCCGCCGAATGGCTGCCGGTTGACTCCATCGTGCTGTGCGCCGGGCAAGAGCCATTGCGCGAACTCGTTGCGCCGCTGCAGGCGGGCGGCGCAAAGGTGCACGTCATCGGTGGTGCGGACGAGGCGCTCGAACTGGACGCCAAACGCGCGATCGACCAGGGAACGCGTCTGGCGGCATCGCTGTGACGCCTTGGGCACGTGGGATGTGAAGGTTTTGCATCACGTGCCCATTTTTACAATCTCGCCACCCTCTCCCGCCCGCCGCGAATGCCGAAATGACAACGGCGGGCGCGGTCGGCCCGGTTCTTGCGTGAACAGGCGCATCACGCACATTCACCAGAACCGGTTTGTCCAAGAACGTCTCTCCCCAGTCTTCTGCCAACGCGGCGCCCCTGCCCTCGCTCGACCTGGGCCGAACGGCCTTCCTGCTCGACTTTGACGGCACCCTCGTCGATATCGCGCCGCAACCCGAAGCGGTGCATGTTTCTGCGCCGCTGCGCGAAACACTGGCCGCGCTGCATGCCGCCAGCGGGGGCGCGTTGGCGATCATCAGCGGGCGCACGGTGCATGACGTGGAGTCGCGCCTGTCTCTGCCCGGCCTCGCCATCGCCGGTGTGCACGGCGCCGAACGCCGCTATGCAGACGGCGGCTTCGTCCGCCTGAACGCTGACGCAGATGCACTCGCGCAACTGGAGCGCGAGTTGCGCGCAGAACTCACGCAGTTGTCGACGCAGTTCTCCGGCGTGGTGCTGGAGAGCAAGGGCATTGCGTTTGCCCTGCACTACCGCCACGCACCTGAAGCCGAAAACGCCGTGCTGACGTTGGCCGACCGTCTCGCGCGCAGCTATGCCGACCACGTGCGCCTGCAGGCGGGAAAGATGGTCGTCGAACTCAAACCGCGTGGCGCCAGCAAGGGCGATGTGGTCCACACACTGATGACCGAGCCGCCTTTCATGGGCCGCACCGTGCTGTTTGCCGGCGACGACCTGACCGATGAAAGCGCGTTCGATGCCGTCAATGCGCTGGACGGCTGGTCGATCAAGGTCGGCGCAGGCCCGAGCCAGGCGCGTTGGCGCGTGCCAGATGCGGCGGCATTGCGGGCCTGGCTGGCAACGCTCACGGCCCCGTCCGAGCGAGGTGCCGCATGAGCCGACTCATTGTGGTTTCCAACCGCGTCGCGCCCGTTGCCGAAGGCCAGGGGACGGCGGGGGGCCTGGCCGTTGGCGTGTTCGACGCGCTGCGCGAAACCGGCGGCATCTGGTTTGGCTGGAGCGGCGAAACCGCGACCACCGTGTCGCACGAGCCGAACATCGTCACCAAGGGCAACATCACCTATGCCACCGTCGGCCTGAACCGCAAGGACTACGACCAGTACTACCGCGGTTTTGCCAACGCAACGCTGTGGCCGATCTTCCACTACCGCGTGGATCTGTCGCGCTACGAGCGCCAGGAATACCACGGCTACCGGCGCGTCAATGCGCAGTTTGCGCATCAGCTCAAGGCGCTGGTGCAGCCCGACGACATCCTCTGGGTACACGACTATCACCTGATCCCCTTTGCCGCGGAGTGCCGCGCGCTGGGGCTCACCAACCGCATCGGGTTCTTCCTGCACATTCCGTTTCCGTCGCCGGAAATCCTGACGACGATTCCGCCGCATGAAGACCTGATGCGCGCGCTGTGTGCGTACGATCTGGTCGGTTTCCAGACCGAGACCGATCGTGTCGCCTTCTACGACTACATCGAGCGCGAGGCGCGCGGCTACATCGAACAAAAGGAACAGAACGGCCCCGTGCACGCCTATGGCCACACGCTGCGCGCCGAGGTCTACCCGATCGGCGTGCATCCGGACGAGATCGCGCAGCAGGCGAAGGCGTCGTTGGCACGGCGCAATCCGTTCGCACGGCATGCGAGTGTGCGCGGCGAGAGGATTGCACCTCAGGGGCAAGGCCAAGGTCAGCAGCCCACGAAGCTCATCATGAGCGTGGACCGGCTGGATTATTCGAAGGGCTTGCCGGAACGCTTCCGCGCGTTCGAGCAGTTGCTGGATGATTTTCCGGACCACCGCAGGCATGTGACGTTCATCCAGATTGCGCCGACCTCGCGCCAGGACGTGCAGAGCTATCAGCAGATCCGGCAGCGACTGGAAGCCGAGTCAGGCCGCATCAACGGCAAGCATTCGGAGCTGGACTGGACACCCATCCGCTACATCAACAAGCAGTACGAACGGCGCGTGCTGATGGCGCTTTTCCGCAGCTCGCAGATCGGTTATGTCACGCCCCTGCGCGACGGCATGAACCTCGTCGCCAAGGAATACGTGGCCGCGCAAGACCCGGAAGACCCGGGGGTGCTCGTGCTGTCGCGCTTTGCCGGCGCGGCGCGCGAGCTGGATGCCGCACTGATCGTCAACCCGTATGACACGCGCGGCATGGCCGAGGCGCTGAACCGTGCGTTGACGATGCCGCTGGAAGAACGCAAGGCGCGCTACGCCCACATGATGGATAGGCTGCGTGCGGCCAATCTCACCATCTGGCGCGAACGCTTCGTCGCCGATTTGCGCAACGCGTCGCCCCAGTAGTCAGGCGCCTGCGCTGCCAGTGCGCGGCATGCGCTCGGCGGTTTCCGCTGAGTCAGCCGATGCGCCGGCCTCGGGCCACAGCATGTCGGCCAGCACGGCATTCATGCGCGCCCAGTGCGAACCGGGCCAATAGATACGCCGGCAGACATCGCAGGTGCTGAAGAGCCGCTGGCGCTCGCGCACGCGGGGCGGCACGCTGGCCGAAGCCTCTTCCTGGCTCAGCATTCGCAGCAGCACATTGCACTCGAGACAGCGCGAAAACGGCTTCGCCACATCAGCGAGCCGCAGGCGTGTGACGATTTCACGCATCTGTGCCTGCGGCTCGCGCGCACGGATGAACGCGCCACGCCGGATGCCGCGCCGCTTGAGAAGCTCACGGTCACGCGACAGCACGATCCAGTCTTCCTCATGGGCGAGCGCTTCGATGGCTGCGTCGGCGTAGTTGTTGTCGTAGGCGGTGTCGAAGCCGGCCATGCGCAGCAAGCGCGCCGTGGCGCCCAGGTGGGCGTCGCACAGAAAGTGCAGCGGCGCGGTGGGCAACAGGGGCTCCACCGCTGAAACGGCAACGTAGCCCCGGGCGGGCAACATGGCCTCCAGCGCCATGGGCCGGCCGTCCACCAGGACTTGCCCAACTTCCGTATGCGGCACGCCAAGTGCCTCGATAGCGTGCTTGAGCGTGGCGCCGTCTGCCCACGCGCGTGCAACGGGATGCCCGCGCAACGCCTGCGGAAGAAGCGGCGTTAGATTGGAATCGAACGTGAGGACGACGGTTTGCATGCCTGCCACGATACTCCCAACCCAACATGGGTGCCTTGGCACGGTCGCGCCGCAAGGGTTTTGCCGGGCGCCTGAATAATAAAAATGCGGCGTGACCGCTCAAGCCACGCCGCAAACAGGGAGGAAAAAAATTCAGTCGATGCGCGGTTTATGCGCGCGATGCAGCGCCGCCGTTCGGATAGCTCGCATCTCCGTTCCACGACAGGTAGCCATACGTGTCGGCCTGACGGTCAGCGCCTTGCGTGTACGGATCAAAGCGACCAGCCTGCGTTGCGGCCGGAGCGTCAAAGTTGGGCTGGATGGACGCCGTTGCGGGCTGCGACAGCAGCGCAGCGGAAGCCGACACGGTGGCCACCATGGCCAGGACAGCGCGACGGGAGAAGGCGGAGAAGAGGCGGGAGTTCATGATCTGATCCTTGTTCATTTGCGCTCGTTGTTGCGCTTGGAAGGCAGAATAGATCGTTGCTCCCGTCTGATAAATGCGACTTTGCGGAAATAACTGTTCAGGCGGCGCTAACAATCTGCAGCCGGGGGTTTTCCTTCAGCTGCAAGCACGGATGATCGGCAAACAGCGTCGCCACCCAGTCCACAAACACGCGCACCTTGGGCGACAGATGCCGGTTGTGCGGATACACCACCGATACCGGCACGGGTTCGGAAATATAGTCCGGCAGCACTTCCACCAGAGCGCCCGACATCAGATGCTCGTACACCAGGAAGCGCGAAGTCTGCAGCAGCCCGAGGCCATGCAGCCCGCACGCCACTGCCGATTCGGCATCGTTGACGGACACCATGCTTCGGACCTTGTGGATCTGCTTCTGCCCGTCGATCACGAAATCCCAATCCATGCGGCGGCCGTTGCGCGCCGAGAAGTAATTCACCGCAGTGTGGTCCTGCAGGTCCTCCAACGTTTTGGGCGTGCCGCAGCGGGCAAGGTATTCCGGTGACGCGCAATTGACCATCGACAATTGGCCGATGCGCCGCGCAACGAGGCTGGAGTCCTGCAATTCGCCGCCACGCACCGCGCAATCCACGCCTTCCTGCACGAGGTCGACGGTGCGGTCGCTCATGCCGATCTCCAACTGAAGATCGGGGTACGCCTCGTGAAAATCGCGAATGCGCGGCACGAGCAACCGTTTGCCAATCGACGCAGGCACGTCGATGCGCAAGGTGCCGCGCGCGCCCGACGAGCTTTGCGAGAACGCAGCCTCGGTCTCTTCAAGATCGCCGAGCAGACGCACGCAGCGCTCGTAATACGCAGCGCCATCGGCGGTGACATTCACGCGGCGCGTGGTCCGGTGCAACAGGCGCACGCCGAGATGCGCCTCAAGGCTTTGCACCAGGTTCGTCACCGTGGCGCGGGGTAACTGAAGGCTGTCGGCAGCCTTGGTGAAGCTGCTGGCTTCCACGACGCGCGTGAAAACCTGCATGGCCTGCAAGCGATCCATCTGCGGCTCCTTAGGGACGGACTCCACGGGGCGGGCGCACTGCCCGAATCAAAACGGGCAATGCGCCGGACTTGTGGAATCAAGGGGTCTGCTCATGCTCCAGAACACGTACGCGTTCTAAGCATCAGGCGCGATCAGGAAAGCTGCGACTACGGGTTTTCGCAGTGCAACAAGATCGGCCTTGAGCATGGACACTTTGTAGCACAACCGTAAATTCTGATTGTTCGGCTGCAACTAATAGTGATGTCTGATTATAGGCATTTATCCGCGTTCGTCTAATCACCATCATTCAGCCCATCGATATCCGGGTGATCCGCAAAGGTAAGCCCTGCCTGACATCATGGGTTCTTCTCCACCGCGCCTCGTTGTTTCGGATCGCTCGCCGCCCAGCGATGCGGCATCGGCCGCTGTTCGCCCAGCGCGACCGTACGCAACGCCCGCTCCCACAAATGTTGCACTGAATAACAATTTGCGCGACGCAGCATCGACGCTGCCTGAGCAAGCTTCTGCGTGCAAGGAAACGGCCGGCGTGGCGCCGTTGCCGCGCGAGGTCACGGCCGAAGACTATTGGACGCAGGGCTACGCGGGCCGGATCCGCCTGCGTGTGTTCCGCCCAGAAATGGACACCGACGATGCCGCCGCACCGCTGCGCCGCCCTGGCGTGCTGTACCTGCATGGCGGCGGTTTCGTGCGCGGCTCCATTGATGATGCCGATGCGCCGGGACGCTACCTGGCCGCCACATTGCCCGCCGTGGTGGTCACGGTCGGCTATTCGCTGGCGCCCGCCGCGCCCTTCCCCGCCGCACCGGAAGACGTGTACGCCGCACTGTGCTGCATGACCGACTATGCCGACGCATGGGGTATCGACCGCCGCCGCATCGCAGTGGCCGGGCACGACGCCGGCGGCAACCTGTCGGCCGCGCTGACGATGATTGCGCGCGACCGCGGCGGCCCGCACCTGCGTGCACAGGTCCTGATCGCGCCGATGCTCGATCCGACCATGGCACGCGTGCGCCCCGACCACCTGGCCAACGCTGACAACTCGGCTGAAGTCTGTGCCGATTGCTATCGCCAGTATCTGCCCCGCCCGACCGAGCGCGTGCACCCCTACGCCGCGCCGGTGGAATCGCGCCGCCTGCAGGGCCTGCCCCCCGCCCTGCTGCTCACTGCGCCGCAAGACCTGCTGCGCACCGAAGCAGAGCGCTATGCAGCGTGCCTGATTGAAGCGGGCGTCGTCACGCAGGTCGTGCGCGTGAACGAGGCCTGCCATGACTCGATCGCGATGAGCGCGGTCGCGCAAGACGAGATGACGTGCTTCCTGCGCTGGCACCTTGGCATGACGCGCCAGGCGGCCGCCCCGCGCAAACGCCGTCCCCGTGCGAATAAGAAGGACCGCACCACCATTGACCCGACCGGGGAGACGCCTGGCTGAACCCATACAACAAGAAACGGAGTGCGAGGCCGCCCGCGTATTTCTACGCTGCGGCCCAAGCGCTTTTATCCAGTCTTTTTCTCTTTGCTTACCCAACAAAATCGAGAGAGTCATCATGAGCCTGTCCAAACGCACACTCGCCATTTCGGTTGCCGCCGTGCTCGGCGTTGCAGCCGTTGGCACTTACGGTCTGGTCTCCAGTGCCGGCGCATCGCAGCAGCCGGCAGCCGCCCCCGCTGCCACGCCGGTGGATGTGGCGCCGGTCCTGGCCAAGAACGTGGCCGAATGGGATGAGTTTTCCGGCCGCATCGAAGCCGTTCAACGCGTGGAAGTCCGCCCGCTGGTGAGCGGCACCGTCACCGCCGTCCACTTCAAGGACGGCAGCATCGTCAAGAAGGGCGACGCGCTGTTCACCATCGACCCGCGCCCCTACGCCGCCGAAGTCGCACGCACGCAAGCCGCGCTGACCGCCGCCAAATCCCGCGTGGCCTACACCACCTCGGAGCTGGACCGTGCGCAGAAACTGGTGGCCGACAACGCCATCGCGCGCCGCGAGTTCGAAGAGAAGGAAAACGCCGCACGCGAGGCACAGGCCAACCTGCAAGGCGCCGCCGCCGCGCTGGAAGCCGCCAAGCTGAACCTGGAGTACACGCACATCGTTGCGCCCGTCGCGGGCCGCGTGTCGCGCGCTGAGATTACGGTCGGCAACGTCGTCTCCGCCGGTGGCGCTGCCCCGGTATTGACGACGCTGGTATCGGTCTCGCCGATGTACGTGGCGTTCGATGCGGATGAACAAAGCTACCTGCGCTACTCCGCCAAGGCCGCCCAGGGCGCGAAGACGCCGGTCTACATCGGGCTGGCCAATGAAGACGGCTACACGCGCGAGGGCGTGATCCAGTCCGTCGACAACCGGCTGGACGTGCGCTCGGGCACGATCCGCGTGCGCGCCACGCTCGACAACGCGGACGGCCGGCTCACGCCAGGCCTCTACGCCCGCGTGCGCATGAGCACTGGCGCGCCGCACGACGCCATCCTCATCAGCGACAAGGCCATCGGTACTGACCAGGACAAGAAGTTCGTCCTGGTGGTGGATGCCGCCAACAAGACGAGCTATCGCCCGGTGGTACTGGGCGCCTCGGTTGACGGCCTGCGCGTGGTGAAGTCGGGTCTGAAGGCCGGCGAGCGCATCGTCGTGAATGGCATCCAGCGCGTGCGCCCGGGCGACGCCGTGGCACCCAACACGGTGACCATGGATAGCCTCGTCACCAAGCGCGTGGTGTTGCCGGGCGCACAGCCGGAAGCCCCGGCCGCACCCGCCGAGGCGAAAGCCGACACATCCGCTGCGCCCGCCGCCAAGGCCGAAACCAAGCCCGCGAACGCCAAGACTACAGCCAACGCCCAACGCCTTCCGGCCGACCGCGCCTGAGCGCGCCGGATTGCGACTGAACCTCATCGCTCACAGCCATGAACTTCTCTAAATTTTTCGTGGACCGCCCGATCTTTGCGGGCGTGTTATCCACGCTGATCCTGCTGATCGGGATCATCTCGATCTGGCGATTGCCGATCTCGGAGTATCCCGAGGTCGTGCCGCCTTCGGTGGTGGTGCGCGCGCAGTTCCCGGGCGCCAACCCGAAGGTGATTGCCGAGACCGTCGCCTCGCCGCTCGAAGAACAGATCAACGGCGTCGAGAACATGCTCTACATGCAGTCGCAGGCCAACAGCGACGGCAACATGACCACGACGGTCACCTTCAAGCTGGGCACCGACCCGGACAAGGCGCAGCAGCTCGTTCAGAACCGCGTGTCGCAGGCACTGCCGCGCCTGCCCGACGTGGTGCAGCGCCTGGGTGTGACGACCATCAAGAGCAGCCCCGACCTGACGATGGTGGTGCACTTGCTGTCGCCCAACGACCGCTACGACATGACGTACCTGCGCAACTACGCCGTGTTGAACGTCAAGGACCGCCTTGCGCGGATCAGCGGCGTGGGCCAGGTGCAGCTGTTCGGCTCGGGTGACTACTCGATGCGCGTGTGGCTCGACCCGAACAAGGTCGCCGAACGCGGCCTGACGGCCAACGAAGTGGTCAAGGCCATCCGCGACCAGAACGTGCAGGTGGCAGCCGGTGTGATCGGCGGTTCGCCGTCGGTGCCGGGCACGGACCTGCAACTGTCCGTCAACGCGCAGGGGCGCCTGAAGACCGAACAGGAATTCGGCGACATCATCCTGAAGAGTTCGCCCGATGGCGCCGTCACGTACCTGCGTGACGTGGCCCGCATCGAACTGGCTGCGTCGGAATACGGCCTGCGCTCGCTGCTCGACAACAAGCAGGCGGTGGCCATTCCGATCTTCCAGGCGCCGGGTTCCAACGCGCTGCAGATTTCGGATGACGTGCGCAAGACGATGGCCGAGCTGAAGGAAGACTTTCCCGAAGGCGTGGACTACCGCATCGTCTATGACCCGACGCAGTTCGTCCGCTCGAGCATTGAAGCCGTCACGCACACGCTGCTGGAAGCGGTGGCGCTTGTGGTGCTCGTGGTGATCCTGTTCCTGCAGACGTGGCGTGCGTCGATCATTCCGCTGTTGGCGGTGCCGGTGTCGATCATCGGTACGTTTGGCCTGATGCTGATGTTCGGCTTCTCGATCAACGCGCTGTCGCTGTTCGGGCTGGTGCTGGCGATCGGGATCGTGGTGGACGATGCCATCGTGGTGGTGGAAAACGTCGAGCGGAACATCGCCGAAGGGTTATCGCCACGCGAGGCTACCTACAAGGCCATGCGCGAGGTGAGCGGCCCGATCATCGCCATTGCCCTGACGCTGATTGCCGTGTTCGTGCCGCTGGCTTTCATGACGGGCCTGACCGGTCAGTTCTACAAGCAGTTCGCGCTGACGATCTCGATCTCGACCGTCATCTCGGCTTTCAACTCGCTCACGCTGTCGCCGGCACTGGCCGCCCTGCTGCTCAAGAGCCATGACGCGCCGAAGGATTGGCTGGCGCGCACGATGGACAAGGGCCTGGGCTGGATCTTCCGCCCGTTCAACCGCGTGTTTGGAGCCGCATCGGAATCGTATGGCCGCAGCACGTCGCGCGTGATCGGTCGCAAGGCGGTCATGCTGGGCATCTACCTGGCGCTGATCGGTGCGACCGCGCTGCTGTTCAACAAGGTGCCGGGTGGCTTCGTGCCGATGCAGGACAAGCAGTACCTGGTGAGCTTCGCGCAACTGCCGGACGGTGCCTCGCTGGACCGCACGGAAGACGTGATCCGCCGCATGTCGGATATCGCCCTCAAGCACCCGGGCGTGGAAAGCGCCGTGGCGTTCCCGGGCCTGTCGATCAACGGCTTCACCAACAGCCCGAGCGCCGGGATCGTGTTCGTCACGCTCAAGCCGTTTGACCAGCGCAAGGGTGCCAACCTGTCGGGCGGTGCCATCGCCGGGCAGTTGAACCAGCAATACGGCGCCATCAAGGATGCCTTCATTGCGGTCTTCCCGCCGCCGCCGGTGCAGGGCCTGGGTACGGTGGGTGGCTTCAAGATGCAGATCGAAGACCGTGGTTCGGTCGGCTACGAACAGCTCTTTGCCGCCACGCAGGCCTTCATGGCGAAGGCACGCCAGACGCCTGAGCTGGGCCCGTCGTTCTCCAGCTACCAGATCAACGTGCCGCAGTTGAATGCCGACCTGGACCGCGTGAAAGCCAAGCAGCTGGGCGTGCCCGTCACGGACGTGTTCGACACCATGCAGGTGTATCTGGGCTCGCTGTACGTGAACGACTTCAACCGCTTCGGCCGCACGTATCAGGTGAAGGTGCAGGCAGACGCGCCGTTCCGCGCCCACGCAGAAGACATCCTGCAGCTGAAGACGCGCAACACCGCGGGCGAGATGGTGCCGCTGTCATCGCTGCTGCGTGTGTCGCAAGGCTTCGGGCCGGACATGGTCGTGCGCTACAACGGCTACACCGCTGCCGACATCAACGGCGGCCCGGCCCCCGGCTTCTCGTCGGGCCAGGCACAAGCGGCAGTGGAACGCATTGCGCATGAAACGCTGCCCAAAGGCGTGCGCTTCGAGTGGACGGATCTGACCTATCAGCAGATCCTGGCGGGCAACTCGGCCGTGTGGATCTTCCCGATCTGCGTGCTGCTGGTGTTCCTGGTGCTGGCCGCGCAGTACGAAAGCCTGACGCTGCCGCTGGCCGTGATCCTGATCGTGCCGATGAGCCTGTTTGCCGCCATGCTGGGCGTGTGGGTCTCGCATGGAGACAACAACATCTTCACGCAGATCGGGCTGGTGGTGCTGGTGGGGCTGGCGTGCAAGAACGCGATCCTGATCGTGGAGTTTGCGCGCGAGCTGGAGCTGCAGGGACGCACCATCGTGGAAGCCGCCATCGAGGCCTGCCGCCTGCGTCTGCGCCCGATCCTGATGACGTCGATCGCTTTCATCATGGGCGTCGTGCCCCTGGTGGTATCGACCGGCGCCGGTGCGGAAATGCGCCATGCCATGGGCGTGGCCGTGTTCGCGGGGATGCTGGGTGTGACGCTGTTCGGCCTGTTCCTCACGCCGGTGTTCTACGTGCTGCTGCGCACGCTGGCGGCACGCCGCGGCCAGCGCTCGGAAGACGCCCCCGATCGTGATCTGGACCTGGATGGCACGCTGCCTGTGCCGTCGACCCAGCACTAAGGTCAATACTCATCAAGACATCGCTATGAACGCGTCGACACAACGACAAACAGGTCCGGCCATGCGCGCGGGCCGCTGGACTCCGCTGGCGCTGGCCGCCGCGCTGTTCCTCGCGGCCTGCTCGCTCGCCCCGACCTACGAGAAGCCGGACGTTGGCACACCCAACGCCTTCAAGGAAGCAGCGCAACCAGCACAAGCGACCGATGCACCGCTGGCGGCAAACGAGCAAGGCAAGTGGAAGACCGCCGAGCCCGCCCTGCCCGCCGACGGCGCGTGGTGGAAGATCTTCAACGATCCGACGCTCGACAAGCTCGAAGCGCAGGCCGCTGAAGCCAGCCCCACGCTGGCCGCCGCAGCCGCGCGTGTGAACCAGGCGCGCGCCTTCGTGCAGGCCAACCGTGCATCGCTGTTCCCGGAACTGGATGCGGGCTTCGGCCCGACGCGCCAGCGGGCTTCGGCGGCATCGGCGGGCCTGCCGGTCGGCGCGCCCGTGCAACCGCAGACGTACTGGCGCGCGCAATCCACCGTGGCGTATGAAGTCGACTTGTTCGGCCGCGTGCGCAACAACATCGATGCCGCCGGCGCCGACGCCGAGCGTGTCGAAGCGCTGTACCGCGCCGCCCGCCTGTCATTGCAGGCCGACGTGGCGCAGACGTACTTCAGCCTGCGCACGCTGGATGCGGAAGAAGCCTTGCTGTCCCGCACGCTGGTCGGCCGTGAAGAGGCGCTCAAGCTCGTGCAGCGCCGCTTCAACACCGGCGACATTGGCGAGCTGGACGTCGCCCGCGCTGATGCCGAACTGGCCACGGCACGCTCCGACCGCATCGGCGTACAGCGCCGTCGCGCGGTGCTCGAGCACGCACTGGCAACGCTGCTGGGCAAGGCACCGGCCGATTTCACGATGGGCGCAGACCCGCTGCAATCGGCCGAAGTGCGCGTACCGGCGGGCCTGCCCTCCGCCCTGCTGGAACGCCGCCCCGACGTGGCCGCTGCCGAACGCTCGATGGCGGCTGCCAACGCACGCATTGGCGTGGCGCGCGCGGCGTTCTTCCCGCAACTGCAGCTCACGGGCGGCTTCGGCTACGAGTCGCACGACATCGGCGACCTGCTCAAGTGGGGCAGCCGCACGTGGATTCTCGGCCCGCTGGTCGGCACCGCGCTGTCGCTGCCGATCTTCGACGGTGGCGCCCGCAGCGCCGGCGTGAAGCAGGCGCGTGCCGCGTATGAAGAGAACGTCGCCAACTACCGCGAAAGCGTGCTCGTCGCCTTCCGCGAGGTGGAAGACAACCTCTCGGAACTGCGTCTGCTGGCCGATCAGGCCAAGGCACAGGACGACGCCGTGCGCGCTTCCACGCGCGCCGCGCAACTCTCGCGTACGCGCTACAACGCGGGGTCGGTCAACTACCTGGACGTGATCGATGCCGAGCGCAACATGCTGTCCGCCGAACGCATCGGCGTGCAGCTGGCCGGCAGCCGCATGAACTCCACGGTGGGGCTCATCAAGGCGCTGGGCGGCGGCTGGGGTGATCTGCCGCCGGCCGCACCGGCTACACCGGCTAACACAGCCGCCGCGGCCAATGCGGCCAATGCGGCCCAGCCCGCAACGGTGGCGCAACAGTAACGAAAGCATTGCTCCCTCTCTCTGGAAAGCGAGATCTGCGCGGCTTCGGCCGCGTTTTTTTGCTGTGGACTGCCCGCGACCTACGCCCATGCGACTTTCGCGCAGTGCTGCGCAACATGCCAGGATTGACCTGGCGTTATATCCAACCCTATATTGCGGATAACTCACCCAATCTGTCGCCGGCACCCGACGCACCGCGCCGTTCGCGGGCATGACCCGGCCGGCCGACGGCAGCTTCCCAACGTATCCGCATGTCTGCTTCCATCTGGACGCCTCTGCTGCTCTCACTCAAGGTGGCGGGCTGGGCGACCGTCCTCAACCTCGTGCTGGGCGTGGGCGCGGCCTACGCGCTCGCACGCACGCGCAGCCGCCTGCGCGAGGTCATCGATTCGGTCTTGACGCTGCCCCTGGTGCTGCCGCCGACGGTGCTCGGCTATTACCTGCTGGTGCTGCTGGGCCGGCGCGGCACGATCGGCGGGTGGCTCGACAGCATGGGCATCCAGCTCGTCTTTACCTGGCAAGGCGCGGTGATTGCCTCCACCGTGGTGGCGTTTCCGCTGGTCATGAAGTCGGCACGCGCCGCCTTTGAAGGCGTCGATCATCAATTGGAAAACGCGGCGCGCGTGCTGGGCCTGCCCGAGGCCGCCGTGTTCTTTCGCGTCACGCTGCCACTGGCCGCGCGCGGCATTGCTGCCGGCGTGCTGCTGGCCTTTGCACGTGCCCTGGGCGAATTTGGTGCCACCCTCATGATTGCCGGCAACCTGCCCGGCCGCACGCAGACGCTCTCCGTGGCCATCTACGAAGCCGTGCAGGCCGGCGACGACGCCACGGCCAATACGCTGGTGCTGATCACATCGGTCACCTGCATCGTGGTGCTGGTCGTGGCCAGCCGCCTGCTGCAAGGGCGCGCACCGAGCCTGCAGGAGCAACTGGCATGAGCGGCGGCATGATCGACCTCGTCGTGCAGAAAACGCTCACCAGCGCGGCGCGGGTGTTCTCGCTCGACATTGCCGTGCGCTCGGACAGCCGGCGCGTGGTGCTGTACGGCCCTTCAGGCGCCGGCAAGAGCCTCACGCTGCGCGCCATTGCCGGCCTGATGACGCCCGAGCGCGGCCGCATCATGCTCAACGGTCGTACGCTGTTCGACCACGCCGACGGCATCAACCTCAGCGCGCAGGAACGCCGCGTCGGTTACCTCTTCCAGGACTACGCGCTCTTCAACCACCTGACGGTGGCGCAGAACATCGCGTTCGGGCTCAAGCGCGGGTGGTCCAACCCGCCGCGCCGCACCCACGATCCGCGCGTCCAGCAGTGGATCGACATGTTTGAGCTGGGCAACGTCGCCGCCAATTTTCCGACGCAGATTTCCGGCGGCCAGCGCCAGCGTGTGGCACTGGCCCGCGCGCTCATCGCCGAGCCGTCCATGCTGCTGCTCGACGAGCCCTTTGCCGCGCTGGACCCGGCGTTGCGCACGCGCATGCGCTCGGAGCTGTCCGCCCTGCAAGCGCGGCTGCAGGTGCCGATGCTGATGATCACGCACGACCCGGCCGATGTGGAGATCTTCGGCGACCACGTATTCGAACTGCGCGATGGCCGCGTCGTAGCCGATGCCGTGCGGGCGCCCGATGCACCACCGCTCTCGCCGTATCCACATCTGACGGCGGTGGTGAACCGCTAGCGTCAGAACACGCCCAACGCAAGCCCCGTTGCCAAGGCCTGCCCGAGGGCACGGCAGCGCTCCAGAGCCTCTGCGCCAATCTGCTTTGGCGCCAGGATGGCCTCGGGCGTCTGCGCATGCGTGCAGACGATGATCGGCTCGGCCACGGGCTTGAGCCGCCAGCCGGTGGCAATGCGTTCAATCTGACGCACCGCATTCTGGCCATCGCTGCCCGCGCAGATCAGGCACGCGTATGGACGACCGTTGATGCGGTCGAGCGCAGGGTAATAGCAGCGATCGAAGAAATCCTTGAGCTGGCCGCTGATGGCAGCGAGGTTTTCGGGTGTCGCGAAGAGATAGCCGTCTGCGGCAAGCACATCGTCGGGGCCGGCTTGCGCGGCGTGCAGCAAGCGCACAGTCACACCGCCCTCTTCTGCGGCGCCCGCCTGCGCGGCCTCGGCCATCTGGCGCGCGCCGCCCGTCATCGAGTGGTAGACGATCAGCAGGGTTTTCGGCGTCATGAGGGTGTCAGGCCAATCCCAAGATCACGCTCGACGCCTCGAACACGGCGACGGCTTCCACGCCTGCGGCCAGTGCCAGCGTTTGAACCGCCGTGCGCGAGAGCATGGCCACCAGCACGGTTTCCCCCGCCGACGCGGCGCTCGCATCCAGCAGGCGCAGCCGCACTTCGGCCTGCACCGCACCATCGCGGATTTCCGTGACCACGCAGGGCAATTGGTTTTCTGCCGAGACGCGCCACTCGCCGGCGCCGCGCATCAGCATCACGGCAGGCGCCTTGATGAGCGCGACGGCCTGCACGCCCGGCGCCAGCCCCAGCACGCGCGTGCTCTCCTGGGTGATGGTGGCGGCGACAGCCTGCCCGCCGGGCAGGCGCAGCGTCACCACATCGTTGACGGCGCCCGGCGCGACCGATTCGACCGTGCCGAACAGCGTATTGCGCGCGCTCGTGCGCAACATGAGGCGGCGCAGCAGGTTGACGTCTTCACTGGCGGCCTGCGCGGCCGCATCCAGGCGCTCGACGAAGCGGCGGTGCTCGGCTTCCAGCACGCGAAAGCTCTCGATCAGCCGTTGCGCACGCGGCGTCAGCACACTGCCGCCACCGCCCTTGCCGCCCGTGGTGCGCACCACCAGGGGCTCGCCGGCCAGGTTGTTCATGGTGTCGATGGCGTCCCAGGCGGCCTTGTAGGAAAGGCCCACGGCTTTGGCGCCTGCCGTGATGGAGCCGGTCTGCCCGATGGCAGCCAACAGTTCGATCCGGCCACGCCCGCCCCAGTTGTCTTCACCGGCGCGTAGCCAGATGGTGCCATCGAGTTCCAGCATGTCGTCCCGTCTTGAATGGAGATTGCAACATGCCGGATGTTAACGCCGATTGCTGGTTCAAGCCGCCGCCAGGCGCGGCGTACGCACGTGCAGCAGCACCGAGCGCGAGAGCAGCAGGCCGCCCAGGAAGCCGAACAGCGCGCTGAACAGCGCCATGAAGCTGCCGGAGTGCGAGACTTCCGGGTGCATCGCGAGCATCACGTTGTAGGCATAGCGGGCGGCGAACAGGCCCACGATCACGACCATCGGTACCCAGCTGCCCGGCACACGCACAGTGCGGGCCGTTTCAGAGACGGCGCCGTTGGGCGGCGACATATACGTCACCAGGAACGCCATGACAACCGCGACCAGCCACATCGTGAGCGCAAGCGGGCTGCCATGGCTTGCCATCGACACGCCGTAAAGCGAATACGCGGCCACCACGAGCGGCAGCACGATCAGGCGGCGGCGCGACACGATGCGGGGCTGCATCTGACGCACCCCAATGGCAATGAGCACGGCAAACACGACGAACACCCAGGCGGGCGTATGCGAGACGATGGAGGCGATCGATTCGAGCATGGCGGTCTCCCTGTTGGAATGACGCCAGCTTAGGTGCCAGCCGCCGCACGCGGGAGCGGATTGCGACGAACGGCAGAAACACCGGTGTGAATGGTGGGAAAGGCGCGTTCCCGGCCAGGCCGTCAGCCCAGCGCGGCGCGCACGCCGGCATCCACCACCGACAGGTGCGCCCGCAGCAAGCGGTCAAAACCTTCGGCCGTGACCGGCTTGCCGATGTAGTAACCCTGGATTTCCTGGCAGCCCGCCTTGGCGAGGAATTCCACCTGGTCGGCGTCTTCCACGCCTTCGGCCGTGACCGTCATGCCGAGGGCGCGGGCCATGGCGACGATGGCCTCCGTCAGCGCCACGGAATCCGGGTCGCCGGGAATGCCCGTGATGAACGAGCGGTCGATCTTCACGTTGCTGATCGGGAAGCGCTGCAGATACGACAGCGACGAATAGCCGGTACCGAAATCGTCGATGGAGATCCGGATGCCCTGCGCGGTGAGCGCATCGAACATGGGGCGGACTTCATCCGCACCACCCATCAGCAGGCTTTCGGTAATTTCGACTTCGAGCGCGGTGGGCGGCAGGCCAGAGTCGGCCAGCGTCTGCTCGATCATCGGCACCACGTCGCCGGCCTGGAACTGGCGCGCCGACAGGTTGACCGCCATGCGGAAGTCGTAGCCCAGCGCCTCGTACCAGATCACGGCCTGTTCACAGGCACGGCGCAGGACCCATGCGCCAATCGGTACGATCAGCCCGGTCTCTTCCGCCACCGGGATGAACTCCACCGGCGAGATCGCTCCGAGCTTGGCGCTGTTCCAGCGCAGCAGCGCCTCGGCGCCAACGATGCGATGGCTGGCCAGGTCGTACTTGGGCTGATAGACGAGCTGCAGTTCGTTGTTCTCGCGCGCGTCGCGCAGCGCGTTTTCCAGCATGTAGCGACGTTGCAGGCGGGCGTTCAGTTCAGCCGTGTAGAACTGTGCACGGTTACGGCCGTTCTGCTTGGCCCGGTACATGGCGGCGTCAGCCGAACGCAGCAGGTCGGACCCCGAAATGCCGTCGTGCGGATACAGTGCCACGCCAATCGACACGCCCAGGTAATACCGCCCGTTGACGGTATCGAACGGCTCGCGCATGGCCTGAAGCAAACGTTCAGCCAGCAGCGCAATGCGCTTGCCCTCGACACGCTGGTCGATGAGGATGACGAACTCGTCGCCGCCCAGACGGGCGATCACGTCGCCCGGGCCGATGCAGTCGGTCAGGCGCGCGGCCGCGCTTTGCAGCAGCGTGTCGCCGCAGGCATGGCCCGCGGTGTCGTTCACGCTCTTGAAGCGGTCCAGGTCGAGGAAGAAAAGCGCCAGTTCGCGGCTCTCGTCACGCGCGCTCTCAATGGCGCTTTCCAGGTGCGCGATGAAAAAGCTGCGGTTGGTCAGCCCCGTGAGCGCGTCGTGCGCGGCCAGATGGCGCAGGCGCTGCTCGGCGCGCTTGATGTCGGTGATATCGGCAAACGACAGCATCACGCTGCTGGGCGTGGGCTCGGCGTGACGACGGATCGGAATGATGTTCTGCCGCACCCACATCAGTTCACCGGTCTTGAGCAATAGCCCGTAGACGCGGCCGAAGATGGGCTCGCCGGTGCGCAGCACCAGCCCGGACGGCATCATGGTCGAGCCGACTTCCTTGCCGTGCTCGTCCACGACGCGTTGAATCGGGTCGAGCCGGTTGCGGCCGACAAGCTGGCCCGGACGCACCCGCAGGATGCGCTCGGCGCTGGCATTGGCGGCCTGCACCACACCGTCCGGCGACATGATGACGACGCCTTCGTGCAGGTTCGAAATCGCCAGCCGGTAGCGCTCTTCGCTTTCGGCCAGACCACGTTCGACGTTGTCTTTCTGAATGGCAACGCCCGCCAGGTGCGTGACGTCGTCAAGGAAATGCTGTTCTTCTTCCACGGGCATGCACGGCTGTCGATAGAACAGCGCGAGCACACCAAGCTTGTCCCCGCGCGATGAACGGATCGGCAACGCCCAGGCGGAAGCAAAGCCCGCCGCCAGTGCTGCCGTGCGCTCCCGCTGCCAGCGCGGGTCGGTCGCAATGCTGTCGATGAACACGGTGTCGCCCAGGTACATGGCACAACCGCATGCGCCCGCCTCGGGGTCGACAGGCGAGTTTTCCAGCGTGGCAGCATAGGCCGCAGGCAACGTGGGCGCGGCGGCCACACGCAGGGTCTGCGAGCCTGCATCCAGCAACAAGAGCGCCGACATGGCATTCGGGTAGACCTGCTCGACGTACAGGCACAGGTGGCGCAGCACGGTCGACAGCGTCGCGTTGGAGGCAAGTTGCGCAAGCACGGCATTCTCCGAAGCGAGCAGGCGGCGCGCATACAGCGCCTCGGCGCGGGCCTGAACGGCGTGTCGCTCCAGCGCATGGCGCGACACGGCTTCACGCAGCACGAGCATGACGGCGGGCTGGCCTTCGTGCTCGCACGCGGCGGCTTCGCTGGCAACCAGAACATGCGTGTAGTCGGCACGCACGAGACGGTGCTCGACGGGCTGGGCAGACACGCCGCTGCTCACCATGCCCGCCAGGCGCGGCACCACCTGGGCAACGTCATCGGGATGAATCAGGCCGGCGAGTTGCAGGCCTGCCAATTGCGCTGGATCCTGCGCGCCCAGCAGACGGGCAGCGGCCGGGTTGGCTTGCACCAGGCGCCCATCCACGGTCAGCAATACCGCGTCGGACGACAGCCGAGACAGCGCGTCGAAATCGGTGTTACGCCCTTCGGCCATCGCCCCGGCCGTGACCGCCACCGGACGTTGCGCGGCCTCGGGGCTGGGCGCAACATCTGCAGGAAAGGCTCCGGCCTGAGCCGGAAGGAACTGGGTCATGGGCAATGCGATGGCTTGGGCGACAACGGCAACAGCGACGGCAATGGGAAAGCGAGTCGCGAGACTACACGTGTCTCGACCCTAACCACAACGGCGGGCTGGTGGAAAACTGAAGGGTATTGCCTGTGATACCCCTGACGCCCGTGTGGTGGCCACCCTACGTTTGCGCCGCCCAAGAAAAAACCCGCGCTCAGTTGACGAGGCGCGGGTTGAAATCTCTGGACCGTGTCGATCTGTTCCAGAGAGGAGAACCGACCCATGGGGCAATCGACGCAGTCACGCATCGCATCGCCATGTTGTGAATCATAGTGGCCCCCTTGGAAAAACAAAGGGCGGAAAAGACCGGGTATTCCATCCCATTTTCATTTCCGCCGCCCCATTTGTTTTGGCACTGCGCGAACCCCGTTGCTGCTTGTCCCGCCTGCTTGCATCGTCGGCATGTGCGAACTCATGTGCGGCCCGTTTCACGATACAAACGACGCCGGAGAAAATCTCCCCGACCTATTCCTTGGTGGCTACATTGGTGAGAATGTTCCGACCTGCCCGATTATGTCGTTCACGTGAAGTCGCTTTGCGCAGGCAAAATCACGCAAGAGTGACCCATGAGGCAGATTGCCGCGTCAAGTTCGGGCGCAGCGTGCCGTTATTGGTCGAAAGAGCGCGTCTGCCCCGTGACCTAGCAGGCGCAATTTGGATGCCCGTGCCTGGACTGTCATGCCGTCTCTGTCCTCCCCCAATCGATCGCTTTCACGGCGCACCACGCGGCTGCCGATTGCCGTGAGCGTGCTGGCTGCGCTCGTTGCGCTGCCGCGTGCGCACGCTTTCACGACGCCGGCGCCGGCGGCTGCTTCCGGCCGGCCACCGGTTGCCGTTGCGGCACCCGCGCCGCTTCCGGCACCCAAGGCGGGCAAAGCCACCACTGTTGCTTCCAACGCCCCGACCTGTCACGCGATCATGCAGCGCCTGTCGGGCAGCCTGGCTGCCACGCCCAGTACGGCCGACAAGCCCGGCACCGTGATGATCGACGTCGACAAAGCCGGCGTGATGATGGCCTGCAGCCATTCCGATTCGATTGCCATCCCCGTACCGGGCGGCAAGCCCAGATGACATCCTTCTTGTTCGCGCGCCGTGTCATGCCCGGCATGCTGGTGGCGCTCGTGGCCCTGGCAGCGCTGTCCCTGCCGGTGGCCGGCGCGGAGCGTTGGATCCCGCTGCCCGATCAACCCGACAGCCACGCGTCGCTCGACGTCGGCAGCATCCAGCGCATGCCTAGCGGCCCAGTCAGCGCCTGGGTGCGCTTGAAAGCGTCGAACCGCGCGGGCATGCGTTCGCTGCAGCGCATGTTCGGCGCCTTTCGTGGCAACATGGCCGATTTTCTATACACCATCGATTGCCGCAGCCGACAGTTTTCGGTCTCGCAGGCCAAGCTGTATCAAGGCGCCCTGACAGTCAGCGAAAGGCAGATCGCCAACGACGCCGGGTGGCAACGCGTCGACGGCATCGGCTTGGCGGGCGAAGTCGCGCGCCAGCTCTGCGGCGGATAACACCGCACGCGTCGCGGCGCCTTCGTTGGTAACATCGACGCGTGCGCCGCCCTTCCTCGTCCCCATCGACTCCACCTGCCGATCCTCGCGTTACCGCAGATGCGAGTGTCTTCGGCACGCTTGCCCGCGGCTCGCGTGCTTCGCTCGAGCGCGTCGCGCACCTGGGCGATGGCGTGACCGCCGCCATCTGGCGCAACGAACACGACGAGGCGCGCTATATCGAGCCCGAGCACCATACGCTTTCGGTCTATCTGCAAGGCGGGTACACCACGCACCGCCAGGATCTGCCGCACCTCTTCGGCGCGCCGGGGCGCGTTTGCATGCTGCCGGCCGAACACCAGTCAAGCTGGGTGATCGAGCAGCCGATGCGTTTCGTTCATCTGTATTTCACGCCCGACGCGCTGGCCGGGCACGCCGTGCGTCTGCTCGACGCAGAGCCCCGCCTGTTCACGCTGCACGACCGCACCTTCATCGAAGACGTGCATCTCGCACAAGCCTGCGCGAACATCGCTCAGCTCGATTGGACCGACCTGGACGACCGCATGCGCGCCAACGCGCTGGCCAACGACACGCTGTCGTATCTGGTGCAGACGCAGGGCCGCACGCGGGTGCTGGCCGTGCGCGGCGGGTTGGCGCCGCACGTGTGCCGGCGCGTTGCCGCCCGCATCGATGCCGAACTGCATCTGCCCCTGTCGCTCGGACAACTGGCGGCAGAAGCCAACCTGTCGGAATTCCATTTCGCGCGGATGTTTCGTGCATCGTTCGGGGCCGCGCCGCATGAGTGGGTGATGCAGCAACGCATGGCGCGTGCACAAACGCTGCTGCGCACCACCACCCTTGCGCTGGCGACGATTGCCGAGCGCTGCGGCTTTGCCAGCCCGAGCCATTTCAGCCGGCGATTTGCACTCCAGCTTGGCGCGCCGCCGTCGCGCTACCGGCAGGCGTGGCAACACGGGTAAGCCGCAATTTGCCACGTCAATATCCGAACGACCGTGCTTCGCGATCGACCGGTCGTCATATCGGCCGAAATGCTGTGCTGCACTAGCGTTTTCCACGATAGAGGCGCATTGGAGGGCGCAGTAACGTGGAGATGGGTTCCCCATGGAGACCGCCATGTTTACCCATATCCTCTTGCCGACCGACGGCTCCGAGCAGTGCCGTAAGGCCATCGACGGCGCACTCGAGTTGGCGCGCGCGACCGGTTGCCGCCTCACCGCCTACACGTGCATTGAAGAATTTCCCAACATGGCCTATTCGGCCGGCGTGGGCGAGTGTCCACACGCGTACTACATGGAAACGGTGCAGGGCTACGCCAAGGAGTGCATCGAGCGCATTGCAGAGCGCGCCCGGGAAGAAGGTGTGCAGTTCGACAGCGATGTGTCGCAGTTTGCCGAGCCTTACCTGGGCATTCTTGACGCGGCCAAGCGGCACGCGTGCGACGTCATCTTCATGGCATCGCACGGGCACCGCAGCTTGATGGGGCGACTCTTGATCGGCAACGAGACGCGCAAGGTGCTGACCTACGCAGACGTGCCGGTCGTCGTCTACCGCTGATCGCGCTTCGCGTTACATCGCGGCCAGTTCCGGCATCGGCGCACCTTCGTTGCGTTCCGGCGGGAGTTCGGCCACACGCTGGGCTTCACGATCGGCGATCTGCTTGCGCTGCTCGGGCGTGAGCACCTGCATGACCTTGGCGCCGGCTTGCGCACGCAGTTGCGCTTCGCGCGCCACGGCGCGGCCCAGCGATTCGGTCAGGCTGCGCGCGCGCGCTTCGTCATACTGGCCCGAAGTCACCATCTGATGCAGATCGCGCCAGGCGTGCTCGATGGCCTTGCGCTGCTCGCGCGCTTCCGGCATCTGCGCATATTCGATGGCGAAGATCTTGTCACGCTGCGCTTCACTCAGGTCCAGGCCGCGCAGGAAAGGCGCGCCACCATGATGGGAGTCCATGCCATGCGGACCGCCTGGGCCGAATGCAGGGCCGGGCCCTCGCCCCATCATGCCGGGGCCATGCGGTGGTATCGACTGCATGGGCTGCATCGGTGAGAGCGGAGCGGCGCCCGGTGCAGCAGTCTGGGCCATCGCGGCACATGAAAGAACGAGCCCGGCAGCAGCGGCGGCCAGGCGGCGGGAAATCACAGCGGTCATGATGAAGCTCCTGATAAGAACGTCGGCCGGACACGCCAGCCATACGCTTACTGTAGCCATCGACCCTGCATAAAACGTGGGCAAACGGAGGAGTTTTCTTGAACCTCAGGCGTCGAGCCGGTAACCCACGCCATAGACGGAATGGATCATCTCGGTGCCCGGGCTCACCTGCTCCATCTTGCGGCGCAGATTCTTGATGTGCGTATCGACCGTGCGGTCGGTCACGATGCGGTGGTCGTCGTAGATCTGCTCGAGCAGATTCGAGCGCGACAGAATGCGCCCCGGTGCGCCTGCAAGCGCGGCCAGCAGGCGAAATTCAACCGGCGTGAGGTCGAGGCGCTGGCCGCGCAGCGTGGCGGCATAGGCAGCGGCATCGATGTGCAACGCGCTCTCCGGCACGCCGCCACCGCGCTGTACGCGCCGCAGGATGGTCTTGATGCGCGCCACGAGTTCGCGCGGGCTGAAGGGCTTGCAGACGTAGTCGTCGGCCCCCAGTTCAAGGCCGAGCAGGCGGTCGATTTCTTCCACGCGCGCCGTCACCATGACGATGGGCACTTCACTGAAGGCGCGCACCTCGCGGCAGATTTCCAGGCCGTCCTTGCCGGGCAGCATGAGGTCGAGCAGCACGAGTTCGGGTGCCGTCTCGCGAACGCGCTGCGTCGCGTGCGTGCCATCGGCCAGCCACTCGGTCTCGTAGTGAGCGGCGTGCAGATAGTCGGTCATCAATGCAGCCAGCTTGGGTTCGTCTTCAATGATCAGAATCATGGTCGGCTAGCGGATCAAGCACATCAAGAACAGGCAGGCGGATGGCGATCCACAGCCCGCCCAACGGCGAATGTCTGGCTTCAATGGTGCCGCCGTGTGCGGCAACGATGGTCTGGCACAGGCTCAATCCGAGGCCCGCCCCGCCTTGTGCCCGGCTGCGCGAGGCATCCACCCGGAACAAGCGATCGAAAATGCGCGGCAGCATCGTCTCGGGCACGCCCGGCGCGCTGTCCTGCACGTCGATCTGCTGCCAACCGCCTTCCTGATGGACATGCACGCGCAGCGTGCCGCCGGCGTCGGTATAGCGCAGGGTGTTTTCCAGCAGGTTCTGCATGACCTGCCGCAGGCGCTGCGCGTCGCCTTTGACCATCGTGGAATGCGACGGCGCGGCCGGCACGTCCAGTTGCAACGCGATGCGCTTTTCCATCAGGCGCGGCGTGAAGCCCTGCACGGCGCTGCACACGGTATCGGCCAGGTCGAGCGGCTCCATGTGGAAGGCCAGCGCGCCCACGTCTGCCAGCGAGAGTTCATACAAGTCGTCGATGAGCTTGTTGAGCGTCGACACCTCCGCCTGCAACGACGCGAGCGAGGTGGCCGTCAACGGGCGCACGCCGTCTTCCAGCGCTTCGAGCTCGCCGCGCAGCACGGCCAGCGGCGTGCGCAGTTCATGCGAAATATCGGCCGTGAGCTGGCGACGCATCTTCTGGTTGGTCTCCAGCGATGCGGCAAGGTGGTTGAAATCCGCGGCCAGCTCGCCGAGTTCATCGCGTGAATGGACGTCGACGCGGGTGGCGTAGTCGCCGTCGGCCATGCGGCGCGCGGCATCTGTCAGGCGACGCATCGGCGCCAGCAGACCGCGTGCGAGCAGCACCGCCACCAGCGCCGCCAGCAGGACGGAGAGCCCCGCGATGATCCACGTGGCGCGCAACTGCTGCGCCTGGAACGCCTGGTCGGCGCCTTCAGGCACGCGCATGCGCGGCGGCATGGCCAGCCAGCCGACGGTCTGGCCGTTGTGGCGCAGTTCCTGCCAACGCGCATTGGGGCCCAGCGGCGGCCCGTCGCCAATGATGACGTTGCGCTGGGCATCCAGCAGCCAGATCGGCGAATGAGGGGTCGGCGGCTCGCCGGGCGGGTGCGGCGGCAAGCGGCCTGCGGTGGGCGGCCCGGGCGGCGGCGGCGCGTCTTTTTCGATGCCGGGCGGGAGCGGATCGAAGCGATGACCCGGCGGCAGATCGAAGCGGTCGCCGCCCATGCCGTTGGCGCGTGCCCGGGCGCCTTCGCGGCGCAGCAGGCTGAACCATGCCATGCGATCGCCGCGCAGGAAATCCCAGCCCCCGTGCTGCGTGTAGGCGGATTCCACGCTTTGCGCGAGCACGGCCATGCGCTCAGCCTCGCGTGCGTTCACGTAGTCGAGAAAGTTGGCGTCAAAGCGCCAGCGCACCGCCGCGCCCATGGCGAGCGCAACGACGATGCTCAGCATGAACAACGCAACGAACAGCTTGGAGGTGATACCGAAAGACGGGCGCATGGTTCAGTCAGGGGCTGCAGGGCGCCGCCGGCGGGAGCTTCCCGCGCTGCCCGGCAGCAGGCTCGGCCCCATCTTAGCGGGCGCGCTGCCGCAGAAAGCGCCAGCATACCAACCGCCTGTGGGCAAAAAATGAGCGAAATGCGAAGAAAGCGTATGCTGCTGCCACGCTGCACACCCGTATTCGCGCACCCCCTGTCACAAGGAACTGCCCTTGCCCAGCCGGCCGGCCAACCTCGCGTTTTCGATGCATCGCTGCGCCATGCGCGGCGTGGAAGCCGTTGCCGCAGATTCCGGCCACGCTTTTCCTCGCCACACGCACGGCCAGTTCGGCATCGGCATCGTCGATCGCGGGGCGCAGAAGTCGTTCAGCGGACGCGGCACCGTGGAAGCCGGTGCGGGCGACGTCATCACGGTCAACCCGTTTGAAGTGCACGATGGCACACCCATCGGCGATGCCGGGCGCGCGTGGCGCATGCTTTACCTCGACCCGGGCGTGGTCGGCGACTTGGCGACGGATCTGCACCCCGGCCACAATGGCGACGCTGAGTTTGACCGCCCGGTCATCCGCGACTCCAATCTCGCACCGCGCGTCCGTCTGCTGTTTGCGCAGATGACGATGCCCGCCACCCGAAACGACGCGCTGCTGCGCGAGCAACTGCTCCTGTCCGTCCTTGCAGACGCGCTGCATGCCGCAAACCGACCGGCCAACCACCACATCGACGCAGTCCCTGATGCCATCCGGCTCGCCCGCACCCGCATTGATGATGACCCGGCCGCGGCCATCTCCCTGCTCGACCTCGCGCGCGAGACCGGCCTGAGCCGCTTCCAGGTATTGCGCGGCTTTGCCCGCGTCACGGGCCTCACGCCCCACGCCTATCAGGTGCAGCGTCGCGTGGCCCTGGCGCGCCGGCTGATCGCCCAAGGCGAGCCGTTGGCGGAAGTGGCGGCCGCTTGCGGCTTTGCCGATCAAAGCCACATGACGCGGCAGTTCGTGCGCAAGTACGGCGTATCGCCGGGCATGGTGGCGGCGGCGCGCTAGCCGCATCTGTCGCCCCCTCCCCCGCTGCAATTTCGTTCAAGACGCACGCATCACGTAGGCCCATCCTGCGGCTTCCACCCACGCAGGGATGCGCTATGTCCAAACGACTCGAAGGTTATCTCTACCTCGCCCTGGCGATGGTGCTGGTCGGCAGCACCGTGGCGGCCAGCAAGATCATCGCGGCGGGCCTGCCGCCATTTACAGCGACAGCGTTGCGCTTTGCGATGGCGCTGCCGCTGTTCCTGCTCATCATGCGCATGACCCGCACGCGCTGGCCTGCGCTCGCACGCACGGATTGGGCGCTGCTTTTTGTGCAGGCGGCTGCAGGCAGCGTGGGCTATACGACGCTGCTCATTTCGGGGCTGCAGCATACGTCGGCCGCGGATGCGGGCGTCATCATCGGCACGCTGCCGGTCATGTCGGCGTTGATCGCCATCGTGCTGCTGGGCGAACGGCCCGGCCGCGCGGTGCTGGGGGCGATCGCGCTTGCCACCGCCGGCGTGCTGGCCATCGCCCTGCAGCCACGCGGCGATGCAGCACATCCGCTGCTGGGCAATCTGATGGTGATGGGCGCCGTGGTGTGCGAGGGGCTCTTCATCCTGCTCAACAAGCGACTGCGCACGCCGGTGCCGCCGCTTGCGCTATCGGCATTGATGAGCGCATTCGGCTTCCTGACGGCGCTGCTGCCCGGGCTGTGGGAGGCGCCGTGGCAGTTGCACGCATCGGCGCAGGCAACGCACGCGCTGATGGCGGTGGCGTATTACGCCATCGTGCCGACGGTCGGCGGTTTTGTGCTTTGGTACGCCGGGGCCGCACGCGTAAGCGGTGCGGAGGCATCGTTGTTCACCGCACTGGCGCCTGTGGCAGCGTTGGTTTTTGCAGCAACGCTGCTCGGCGAGGCGGTCAGCGCGCGCCAGGTCGGTGGCATTGCGTGCGTGCTGGCGGGTGTGCTCAGCCTCGGTTTGGCGCGTGCGCCACGGCCGGTCACAACAACGACGACTTAGGCTTCCGCCTCGGGCGCCGTCACGTCTTCCATGCGCTCGATGCGCACGCGCACGATGCGGCGGCTGCCCGCTTCCAGGATCACGAAGCGCAAGTCGTGGCGCACCAGCGTATCGCCCACCTCTGGCAGGCGGTCCCACTGGTTGAACAGGTAGCCGCCAAGGCTCGTGGCGCCGCCGCCTTCGTCGAGCAGCCAGTCGACATGCAGGACATCTTCGAGCTGGCGCAGGTCGGCCTCGCCAGCCACTTCCCAGCAGCCATCGCTGACTTCCACCACGCCGGGGCGTTCGTCTTCATCGGGGAACTCACCGGCAATGGCTTCGAGCACGTCGATGGGCGTCACCACGCCTTGCACCACATCCAGCGGATCGGTCACCACCAGCATGCGCCCGCGCGCACGCTTGAGCTGATCCATCAGGCGGAGGATGCCGATGTTGTCGGACACCTTGAGCGCAGGCTTCACGCTGCGGTCTACGTCGATGGAGCCACGGGTGTCGAGATCGCCCATCAGGTCTTTGGCGCGCGCAACGCCCACCAGGTCATCCAGCCCGCCGCGGCAGACCGGAAACTGGTTGTGCGGCACGGCCAGCAGCAACTTGCGCGTAACGGCGGCATCGGCATCCAGATCCACCCACGAAATATCGTGGCGCGGCGTCATGATCGAGCGCACCGAGCGCTCGGCCAGGTCGAGCACGCCGCTGACCATGCTCCGCTCTTCGGGGCGAAAGACGGTCTCGGGTACGGACTGGCCGGCATCGTGCGAGGCAGCCTCGTGCGATTCGGACTCGGCCGGCGCGCCACGGCGGTCGCCCAGCAGGCTCAGCACCGCATCGGCGGTGCGCTCGCGCAGCGGGCGGCGGCGCTCGTAGCGCACAGTATTGCGCTGGGCCATCTGGTTGAAGAACTCGATCAGGATCGAGAAACCGATGGCCGCATACAGATAGCCCTTCGGAATATGAAAGCCCAGGCCCTCGGCCACCAGCGAGAAGCCGATCATCAGCAGGAAGCTCAGGCACAGCACCACCACCGTGCGATGCGCGTTGACGAACTCCGTCAGCGGGCGCGAGGCAAACAGCATGGCGCCCATGGCGACCACCACGGCTGCCATCATCACCGGCAGGTCGTTGACCATGCCCACGGCAGTGATGACGGAGTCGATGGAGAACACCGCATCGAGAATCACCACCTGCACGATGACATTCCAGAACTTGCCGTGGCCGCTGCCATGGCTTTCGTCTTGCGGCTGGCCGTCCAGGCGTTCGTGCAGTTCGGACGTGGCCTTGAACAGCAGGAAGAAGCCGCCCAGCAGCAGGATGATCGATCGGCCCGACAGATCGACCGGCCCTAGCGTGAGCAACGGCTTGGTCAGCCCAATCAGCCACGACATGGCAGCCAGCAGCACCATGCGCATGAGCAAAGCCAGGCCCAGACCGATCATCCGCGCGCGATCGCGCAGCGCCGGGGGCAGCTTGTTGACGAGGATGGCAATGAAAACGAGGTTGTCGATGCCGAGAACAATCTCGAGCACCACCAGGGTAAACAGGCCAATCCAGATGGACGGGTCAGCAAGCCAGGTCATAGCGGGAAGTAGGAGACAGCAGAAAGACGATCCGCCGATGATAACCGCAGCGCACGCACGGCCTTGCGCGAATCCGTCGCAAGGTGTTGCAACAACCGGGCCGCGGGGCTTGGATTGCGAGGCTCAGCGCTGTGCGACGCGGCTGCCGCCCTGGACGCCGGATTGCATCGCCCGCACGGGGCGATAGCCGTCGGTGAGCGTCTTGAGAAACGCAACGATGTCGCGCACGTCGGCCTCGGACAGCACAGGCTTGTCGCCCGGCTTGCCGCCAAACGGCGGCTCCATGTTGACGTTGGCGCGGTACTGGGGCGGCAGATCGTCGAACTTGTCGACCGTGCCGTCAGCCTTGCGCGGGTACCACTTCTGCGGCTGCGTGTCGCGCTGGGCGTAGAAGCGCACCGCGTCTTCCAGCGAGTGGATGGCGCCGTTGTGGAAGAAGGTCTTGCGCAGCGCCACGTTGCGCAGCGACGGCGTGCGGAAGCGGCCGCAATAGTCCGTGCGGTCTTTGAGATCGGTCCGGTCGGGGCCGCACAGGCCCAGGTCGAAGAAGTTCGGATCCGCATTGGCGGCCAGCGCGCGATTGCGTGGCACGCCCACGGCAATGTGGCCGAAATCGGTGAAAGCGGGGAACGCCCCATCCTGCTTGATCGCGCTCACATGGCACGACGCGCAATTGCCCTTGGCCGGATCGGCAAACGCCTGCAGGCCGCGCATCTCTTGCGCCGACAGCTTCACCTGCTTGCGCAAGAACGCGTCGTATTTGCTGTCGTACGGATAGAACTCGGAGGGCGTTTCCTGGAAGACCTCCAGTGCCATCAACGCGGCCCGGAAGGCGGTGTCTTCGTTGTCGAGGATGTCGTTGCCGAATACCTGGCGGAACGTCTGCGCGTGGCGGCCGTTGCGCAGCTTGGCTACGACGGTGGCCTGCGTGCCATTGGCCATCTCGTGCCCCGATAGCAGCGGGATGCGCGCCTGGTCGTGCGTGGACGATACACGGCCGTCCCAGGTGTAGCCGCCCGTCGGGCCCTGATCTTCCGAGTCGTTGCCGTCGTTCTCGTAGAAATGTTCGGTAAACGATGGCACGTTCTGCAGATAGCGCAGCGACGGTGCGGCACGCACGCCCGTCTTGTTCATGCCAGTGCCGCCCAGTTGCACCGACAGATCGTTTGGAGGGCCGTAGGCATGCGTCGGGCTATGGCAGCTGGCGCAGGCCTGCTTGCCCGAGGCAGACAGGGCAGGATCGAAGAACAGCGCCTTGCCAAGCGCCGCCATTGCAGGCACCGACGGGCGGCGCGTAGCCATCATGGTGTAGAAGGCTTTCTCGTAGGCCGGGGCCGCTGCCGGCTTTGCGCCCGCCGCCGTCGATGGCGCCACCGCTGCTGCTGCCGAAGCCGCCACGGTCGCGGCATGGGCCGCGGGATCGCCCCGCCCGCACCCGCTCAACGCGACGACCACGCCGGCAAGCGCCGATACGGCGATCACGCGAAACGTTGCAGCGGGCAGTACACGGGACATTTTCGGCAGGCGGGATTTTGGGAGCTTTGCAACTTAGCATGGCGGCCATGACACTTCGATGTCGTCAAACGTCTGTCACGTCAGCCCTTGGAGAGGTCCCGTGGTGGCAAATGTCTTCAAACGATCGGTGGTCCCCATGCTCATCCTGATGATGGTCATCACGCTCAACTGGGGCGAAATCAGCTCCACGCCAGCGTTCTCATCATCAACTTGTCACACACGAAGCACAGACTCCGGCTCGCCTTCGCCCCCCACACAACAATCCAGGGAAATCATGAGCCGAGCGCTTCGTTTTTTGCCGCTGACCGCGTTGGTTGCTGCCAGCATGTCTGCCTGTGGTGGCAGTGATTCGAACAGCAGTGCCTCCGCGTCCACCTCGGGCGTGGTGACGGGCAGCTACTTCGAGCATGCCAAAGTTTGTATCGACGCCAACAACAACGGCAAGTGCGATTCGGGTGAAGCCAGCACCTATACCGATGCCAATGGCGCGTACTCGCTGTCGGGCACGGGCGCCATCACCGTGGAAATCGGCACGGACGCTTTCCGCAACGACCCGGACAAGGGCACGCATACGGCCATCACGCAGCCGCTGGTGTTCCGCGCACCGGCCGGTGCCAATGCTGTTGTCAGCGCCATCTCGACCGAACTGGCGGTGCTGATGGACAGCAACGGCGGTGACATCAACGCTGCCAAGACGGCACTGGCCGCTCGCCTTGGCGTGACGATCGACAAGCTGCTGGAAGACCACAACAAGGAAACCGACGCTGACACCAAAACTGCGCTGCAGGCTGAGATCGACCAGGCCATCGATCTGATCGCTGACGCCGTTGCCAATGGTGGCGACATCGATAAGCGCCTGCACGACGGGGTGACCAAGCGCATGGCGCTGGCAAACAACGTCAAAACGATCGTGGTCATCTACGCAGAAAACCGCGGTTTCGACAACCTGTACGGCCTGTTCCCGGGCGCCAATGGCATCCCCGGTGTGAACCCGACCTCGACGGGCACTGCCGTTGCGCAGAAAGACTTCGACGGCTCCGTGCTGCCGACGCTGCCGCCCACCTGGGGTGGCGTGACCGCCGCCGGCCAGAGCGTGCAGATCACGCAGGCTTCCACCGCCAACATGCCGAACCAGATGTTCCAGATCGACAGCCCGTCGGGCTTCGGCAGCACGGGCACGGTGGTCGGCCAGAACGTCATCACGCGTGACCTCTGGCACCGCTTCTATCAGAACCAGATGCAGATCAACGGCGGCAAGAACGACAAGTTCGCCGCCTTTGCCGATGCCGGTGGCCTGACCATGGGCTACTACGACGGCAGCAAGATGGCCATGTGGAACATCGCCAAGCAATACACGCTGGCGGACAACTTCTTCATGGGCGCCTTCGGCGGTTCGTTCCTGAACCACCAATACCTGGTCTGCGCATGCGCACCGATCTACCCGAACGCCGCAACCTCGCCGGCCAAGGGCAGCATCGCAAATGTCAAGACGAATGCAGACGGCAGCCCGACGCTCATCCCGGCGGCAAGCTCGGTGATGGCCGGTGCGCCGACCTCATACGCAGGCGCTGGCGACGATGGCAACCCCACGAAGGACGGCAGCCTGACGCCGGTCGACAGCAACGGCAACTCGTACGCCGTCAACACGATGCAGCCGCCGTACCAGCCGTCGGGCAACGCCGTAGCCAGCGGCAACGCAGCCTATGCTGACCCGACCAAGGCGTCGACGATGCCGACGCAGTCGACCACCAACATCGGTGACCTGCTGACCGCCCGTGGCGTGGACTGGGCCTGGTACGCCGGCGCCTGGAACGCGGCCATCGCCGACGCTCCGAACGCCACGCGCAGCGTGATCTACAGCGGCTCGATCCAGTTCCAGCCGCACCACCAGCCGTTCAACTACTTCAGCCGCTTCGACCCTGCCACCGCCACCGGCGCAGCCGAGCGTGCGGCCCACCTGCGCGACTACGACGCTGCCTTCCTGCAGGACGCAGCCGCAGGCAAGCTGCCCGCCGTCACGTTCTACAAGCCGCAAGGCAACCTGAACCAGCACCCGGGCTACGCCAACGTGGCCGACGGCGACGCGCACATCGCCAACGTGATCGCCCAACTGCAGAAGAGCCCGCAGTGGAAGAACATGGTGATCGTTGTGACGTATGACGAAAACGGCGGCTTCTACGACCACGCCACGGTGCCGAAGGCCGACCGCTGGGGCCCGGGCACGCGTATCCCGGCGATCATCGTCTCGCCGTTCGCCAAGAAGGGTTTCGTTGATCACACCCAGTACGACACGGCTTCGGTGCTGCGCCTGATCACGCACCGCTTCGACCTGCCGACGCTGCCGGGGATCAAGCAACGTGACGCCGCGCTTGTCTCGAACGGCAACAAGCCGATGGGTGACCTGACCAACGCGCTGGATTTCACGCAGGCTCAATAACGCTGCAAAGCAGTCCTCGTGAAAAAGGCGGCCGGAGCAATCCGGGCCGCCTTTTTCTTCACCCGCTATTTGCCCTTCTTCTTGCCGGCAGGCTTTTCGCTTTCCAGCGTCTCCAGCCGCATCCCGACCTTGAGCGTCACCTGCCAATGCGCGATCTTGCCGTCGACGAGATGGCCACGCGTTTCCAGGACTTCGAACCAATCCAAATGGTTGAGCGTTTCGCTTGCCCGCGCGATGGCATTGCGCACCGCCGCATCGCTGGACTCGGGAGAAGAGCCGACCAGCTCGATCAACTTGTAGGTATGGGAACCCATATTGCCTCCTTATTGGCATGGTTGGAACGTCGGCAGGGGTGCCTGCATGGCGCGGTGTGCATGTGCTTGGTTCGATGCGCGCGGCATGGCACTTACCAGAATGGCACCTGTCCCCCCACCTTGATAGCCCGGATTTGCACGGGGCCGAAAATTCCTGGCAGTTAATTGCGTTTACAAATCTGACAAATCTCGTCAACTGACCGACGCGCGACGTCAAACCCGCGCGCATGGCGAGCGCCCCGCTGCCGTTGATGTGCCACTTTTCGGGCGGCCGCTCGGCATGTCCGCGCACAACGGGGCTGGTACGGAACCTGCGTTGTAGTGCCTATCCGTTTCCCCCGAAGAGGAGGCGCCATGCGCCACCCCGAACAACAAGCACTCGCCTCATACTCGCCGCCGTCGGCCGTGCCGCCCGCGCCGGCGGCCTCGCACGATTCCGCCCGACTGCTCGCCGAGACCATCCCATTCAATATTGAACGCGGCGGCCGAAGCATCGAGGCGACCTACTCGACCCGCAACGGCATCGTCACCGTCAAATACCGGGGCAAGACGCTCTCCACCTATTCGCCGCAGGGCGACGAAGCCAACTACAAGGCGGTCGCCCGCCAGCTGCTCAGTGTCATGCTGAGCATCTGAGCGGCGTCGCCCCATCCATCAATGCCGGGCCTTGGCCGCGCTTTGCGCAGGGCGGCCAAATTCGGCTCGCAGAGCAACCTTGGCACGTTCCAGAATCCGGCGACGGCCGCCGCTGAGGTTGTGCCCCGCCCGATTGATATAGAACGTCAGCATTGACATGGCCGACTGGAATGCCGTCCCCTTCCGCCGCCGGCTGTGCTCGGCCGATGTCTTGAGCGACGCCGCAATCCGCGCGGGGCTGCGCGACTTGAAGATGTCCGGTTCGACGTCCAGCGCATCGCTGGTCTCCATCACATGGTGCGACCAGCGGCGGGACTTGGGCTTGGCCTCCGATTTGGCCTGCGACGGCTTCGACCGGGTGCGATGCGTGGCCATGATGAAATCTCCTGTAATGATGTGCCGGCAGTTCCGCAAGCCGCGTACCCGCGCGGGCGGCTACAAGGGGGCGACTTCCGCTACGATGACGGACGCTTCACGCCTCCTTTCCGCCTCCTTCATTGATCGCCGGGTTCCGGCGCACATCCAACGTGTCTGGCGACGCCGGTTTCCCCCCCGCTTCCTCTTCCGCATCTGCGCAAACGCTGTCGCACGCGCCGTTCTCCTATCCCGCGTTCAGGCTCTTCTGGTTTGCCAGGCTATCCACCACGTTCGCGTATCAGATGTTCGGTGTGGCCGTCGGCTGGCAGATCTACGACCTCACGCGCAGCGCCTATGTGCTGGGGCTGGTCGGACTGGCGCAGTTTCTGCCGTCGGTGGTGCTGGTGCTGGCCTCCGGCCATATTGCGGACCGCTACGACCGGCGGTACGTCGTGCGCGCGTGTCAGGCCATCGAGGCGTTGGTGGCGCTTGCGCTGGCCGTCATGGCAGCGAATGGGCATGCCGACGTGCAGCCGATCTTCCTGTGCGTGGTGGTGATTGGCGCAATGCGCGCATTCGAGACGCCGACGCTGCAAGCGCTGTTGCCGACGCTGGTGCCACTGCAAGCATTGCCGCGGGCGGTGGCGCTGTCCAGTTCGGCCGGGCAGACCGGTGTCATTCTGGGGCCGGCGCTGGGCGGCTTTCTCTACGTGGCAGGCGCGCCGGTGGTGTATGCCACGGCGGCAGGGCTGTTCTTACTCGCGCACATGTTGCTGGCGCTGGTACGGATGGAGCGGGCGGTGCCCGTCAGCACGCCGGTCAGCCTCGAATCGCTGTTCGCGGGTATTGCGTTCATCAAGGGGCGGCCGGTGGTGCTGGGCGCCATCTCGCTCGACCTGTTTGCGGTACTGCTGGGCGGCGCGACGGCGCTGCTGCCGATCTACGCGCGCGACATCCTGGGCACAGGCGCATGGGGGCTGGGGCTGCTGCGCTCGGCGCCGGCGGTGGGGGCGCTGGGCATGGCGCTTTTCCTGGCGCACCGTCCGCTGGATCGGCACGTCGGCCGGGTGATGTTTGCCGCCGTGGCGGTGTTCGGGCTGGCGACGCTGGTATTTGGGGTGTCGCGCTGGCTGCCGCTGTCGATGCTGGCGCTGGTGCTGCTGGGGGCGTCCGACATGATCAGTGTGGTGATCCGCACTTCGCTGGTGCAGCTCGATACGCCCGATGCCATGCGTGGGCGCGTGAGCGCCGTCAATTTCGTGTTCGTGGGCGCGTCCAACCAGTTGGGCGAGTTCGAATCGGGCATGTTGGCCGGGTTGCTTGGGCCGGTGGCCTCGGTGGTGATTGGCGGCCTGGGCACCCTGTTGGTGGTGGCCGCCTGGATGCGGCTGTTCCCCGCGCTGACGCAGCGCGACCGCATGCGCGATCCGCACCCGGAACCTGCCGGACACCCCTCGTCAGGGGGATAAACCCGTCAAGCCGCGCCGCTACTGGCCTGAGCAAGAATCCGGCGCTGTCTTGCAAGCATGTCAGCGAAACCCCGATGGCACCGCTGGCGAGCAATTCGTATCCTGAGTCACCTTTGGCCGCTTTGCTCTCTGCCCGGTGCTGCACCCGTCTGTGACGTCCATTCCGCGCCCCTCGTCCCACCCGTCGGATACGCGTGCTGCCGATCCCGCCCGGCTGGCAGACCCAGGGCCGTTCAGTGCCAACGGGTTCAACGCTGCGCCGGCCATCCGTCCTTCGGCATGGCTGGTCGCGATAGGTGCGGCCGCGGTCGGAACGATCGGGCGCGTACTGCTCGAATCGGCGGTGGGTATCCATCTGCCGTTTTATCTCGCGTTTCCGGTGGTGACGATTGCCGCGTGGTACGGCGGCTTCTGGCCGGGCATGCTCGCCATCGTCTCTTATGCGGGGCTGTTCATGGCGCTGTCCGCCCTGCAAAGCTGGCCTGCCGCTGTGCCGCTCACGCCGATCCAGATGACGGTGTTTGGGGTGGGCGCACTGCTTATCTGCGCCTTGTGCGAGCAGTTGCGTCGTGCCCGCGCCGGAGCTGAACGGCGCGCGCGGGCCGAAACCCAGCAACGTCTGTCGCAGCAACGCCTGCTGGCCGCGCTGCAGGCCTCGCCCATTTCGCTCTACGACGTCGACAACACGATGCACTTCACGTGGGTGCACAACCCCGTGTTCGGCCTGCAGCCCGAGCAGTTGCTGGGACGGACGGTGCGCGAAGTGTTCGGCCGCCGCGCCGCGTCGCGCCTGACCGAAGCCGGCCAGCGCGTCATCGCAACCGGCACGCCTACGCGCGTGGAGTTCGCGTTCCGGCGGCGCCATACGCAGCGCGTGGTCTACGACGTGGTCGTCATGCCGCTGCGCGATGACACCGGCGAAATCATCGGCCTGACCAACGCCGTGATCGACATCAGCGAGCGCCGCCAGGCCGAGGCCCGCCGCACGCAGCTGCTCGAAGCCGAATCCCGCGCCCGCGAAGAGGCCGAGCGCGCCAGCCGCCTGAAAGACGACTTCCTGGCGACCGTCAGCCACGAGTTGCGCACGCCGCTCAATGCGGTACTGGGCTGGGCTCAATTGCTGAACATGCGCGCGTACGACGAAGCGATGTTCAAGCGCGGCATTGAAGCCATCGAGCGCAGCGCCCGCACGCAGGTCCATTTGATCGACGATTTGCTCGACATGTCGGCCATCCTGTCGGGCAAGATCCCGCTGGAGGTTGGCCCCGTGGACCTGGCCGACGTGCTGGAACGCGCGCGCGAGACCATCGAGCCGATGGCGCGCCAGAAGAACATCACCATCGATACCGAATTCCTGCCCGTGCCGATGCTGCAAGGCGATGCCGGGCGCCTGAAGCAGGTGTTCTGGAACCTGCTGGCCAACGCCGTCAAGTTCACCCCCGAAGGCGGACACATCCGGCTGTCGGTGCACCCGTCGCCCGAGGGCGTGGTCGCTACCGTGCGCGATACCGGCATCGGCATCGAGCCGGCCTTCCTGCCGCATATCTTCGACCGCTTCCAGCAGGCTGACCTGTCCAACACGCGCCGCCACGGCGGTCTCGGCCTGGGGTTGGCGATTGCCAAGCAACTCGTCGAGCTGCACCACGGCCGCATTACCGCCGCAAGCAGCGGCGCCGACCGTGGCACCACCATGGCGGTGTCGTTGCCGCTGCACGCCGCCCAGCCGGGCGAGCAAGTGAACCGCACGCCGGGCCTGGTGGCAGGGACGGGCATGCCGACGTTGGACGGTATCCGCGTGCTGGCGGTGGATGACAACCCTGAATCGCTCGGCGTCATCGCGCTGATGTTGGAGCGTTACGGTGCCGAGGTGGTCACGGTATTCAGCGGAGCAGCCGCGCTCGATGCGCTGGAAGAAGCGGCCGCCAACGCCTATCCCTTCGACGCGCTGGTCAGCGACCTTGCCATGCCCGGCATGGACGGCATGCAGCTCGTGCGGGCCGTGCGTGAACGCGGTTTGACCGACCTCCCCGCCATCGCCGTGACGGCATTTGCCGATCCGATCCGGCTGAAGGCGGCGAAGGAAGCCGGTTACCAATCTGTCATCACCAAGCCGATCTTCCCGGGCGAGCTGGGCCACGTGCTGGCCGCCAATGTGCATCGCAAGACGGGGCCTGAAACGCTGGCATGACGCACGGGCAGCCATGCCTGAACGGAATGGTTGACCGAACAAAAATCATTGGCGCAGGCGATTGCGCGTCCGCACACTCGTCAGCCTGTGCCGATCGGTGGGCATCTCTCCCCTAGCAGTAGCCAGCACCCGCCCGCTCGATCGGCCAGCTTGCGCTTCCCAATCAACCGTGCTCGCGGTTGCCTGCTGTATCCATAAGAACGCCGGAAACCTCCTGCCCCGTTTGGGCTGCGGTGGCATTCCAGGCGCAGAGAGGAGACTGCATCGCCATGCCCATCCGTTCCCTTCCCATTCTGCTGTCTGCGGTTGCACTCGGGTTTTCCGCGCAGGCCGTTGCCAAAGACGCGCCCACATCTGCCACCCAGACCATCGCCGTACCCGGCCTGTCAAAGCCCGCCGACATCCTGATCGACCGCTGGGGCGTGCCGCACATCTACGCCAAGAGCGAAGACGACGGCTTCTTCGCGCAAGGCTTCAATGCCGCGCGCGACCGCCTGTTCCAGATCGACCTCTGGCGCCGCCGGGGCCTGGGGCAGCTTTCGGAAGTGTTCGGCCCCGCCTATGTCGAACAGGATCGCGCAACGCGGCTGTTCCTCTATCGCGGTGACATGCAGGTCGAATGGAATCACTACAGCCCTGACGCGCAGCGCATTGCCACGCGCTTCGTCGCCGGCATCAACGCGTATGTCGACTGGCTGGCAAAGCATCCAGACCAGATGCCGTTCGAGTTCCGCAAGCTTAACTACGCACCCGCGCACTGGGCGCCCGAAGACGTGGTGCGCATCCGCAGCCACGGGTTGACGCGCAATCTGCAATCGGAAGTCGCGCGGGCCAACGTGGCGTGCAAGGCCAACCTTGCCGACGACACCATCCGCTTCGGCCTGCAGCCCGCCTGGCAAACCCAGTTGCCCGAAGGCCTGGACCCGTGCCTGCCGAAGGACCTGCTGAAGGTGTTCACGCTGGCCACGCAAGGCGTGCGCCTCACGCCTGAATCGCTCAAGGGCGTCGACGTCGACAGCACGCGCGTGGCCGCGGCCGCCAACCTCGAAGAGACGATGGAGGGCAGCAACAACTGGGTGATCGCACCGGGCAAGTCCACCACCGGCCGCGCCGTGATGGCCAACGATCCGCACCGCGCGTATTCGGCACCCAGCCTGCGCTACATCGCCCATGTCAGCACGCCCACGCTCGACATCATCGGCGCCGGCGAGCCCTCGCTGCCGGCCGTGTCGATCGGGCATAACGGGCATGTCGCGTTCGGCCTGACCATCTTCAACATCGACCAGGAAGACCTCTACGTCTACGAACTGAATCCGGCCAACAACAGCGAATACCGCTACAACGGCGGCTGGGAGCCCTTCAGCGTCCTGCACGAAACCGTGAAGGTGCGCGGCGGTGAACCCCGCCCCGTCGACCTGACCTTCACGCGCCACGGCCCCGTCATCTACGTCGATGCCGAGAAGCACCGGGCGTATGCGGTGCGCTCCGCGTGGCTGTCGCCGGGCATGTCGCCGTATTTCGGCTCGGTCGGCTACATGCGCGCACGCACCTTCGCGCAGTTCAAGCAATCGATGATGAACTGGGGTGCCCCCACCGAAAACCAGGTCTATGCCGACACGAAAGGCAACATCGGCTGGGTGCCGGGCGGCCTCGCCCCGATCCGTCCGAACTGGGACGGCCTGCTGCCGGTGCCCGGCGACGGCCGCTACGAATGGGCCGGTTTCTGGCGCGGCGATCAACTGCCCAGCAGCTACAACCCCAAATCAGGCTACTTCACCTCGTCCAACGAGATGAACCTGCCGCCGGATTACCCGTACCGCGAGCGCAAACTCGGCTTTGAGTGGACCAACGGCTCGCGCCACGCTCGCATTGATGAAGTGCTGGCCAGGCTCGACAAAGTGTCGATCGAAGATTCGATACGCCTGCAGAACGACATGGTGTCGATCCCGGCGCGCAGGCTGATGGCCCTGCTGGCGTATCTGTCGTCCAACGACGCCGACACGCAAGCCGCGCTCAATCTCTTCAAGGGTTGGAACGCGACCATGCTGGCGGATTCTCCGCAGGCCGCGCTGCATGAGGTCTGGTTCACCCACCACCTGGGCCGCGCGTTCAAGAATGCCGTGCTCTCCAAAGCCAGCGCCGAGGCAATGGGCGCGCCCGACACCGACGTCATGCTCGACACGCTGGAGCACCCGCAAGGCAGCGAACGCAAATTCGGCGAAGACCCGCAACAAGCCGCCGCCAAACGCGATGCCGTGCTGCGCGACAGCCTGAAGAATGCGTGGACCGACATGGTCAAGCGCCAGGGCCCGAATCCGCAAGGGTGGAACTGGGGCCAGCTGCACCACAACCTGAACGCCCATCCGTTCGCCGCCATCGTCGACGAGGCCACCCGCGCCAAGCTCAACGTCGGCCCCACGCCCGAAGGTGGTAGCCCCTACACGCCGAATCAATCCACGTATCGCGCGAGCGATTTCCTGCAGACCAACGGCCCGTCGTTCCGCACGGTGGTGGACGTCGGCAACTGGGACAACTCCCGCGCCGTCAACCTCCCCGGCCAGTCCGGCAACCCCGACAGCCCGCACTACCGCGACCTGGCACCGCTGTGGCTCAAGGGCGAATACTTCCCGCTGCTGTATTCGCGCAAGGCGGTGGAAGCCGCGACCGAGTCGCGCGTGCATCTGGTGCCGGGGAAGTAAGCACACGATGAGCAAAAAGAAAACGCCACCGCAAATCACGCGGTGGCGTTTTCTTTCCCCAACAAGAACACAGCTGGTCACCAACACAGGCACACGACGGTTTGGCCGTACCCTGCCCTAGATGGCGCCTTGGATTTTTGTCGCGGGGAGGAAAAAGGAAGGAGCCCTGTTTGAGCGCAGCGAGTTTGGCTCCTTCCCCTTCCCGTGACACAAATCCAAGGGGAAGTCGCCATCTCGGGCGCGCCTTTCTTTGCTTACTTTCTTTGGCAAGACAAAGAAAGTGAGTCAGCCCCGGCAGGGGATGAAACACCAGCGCACCAACAACATCCATTCAGGCAGTCTGCATGGACGCCAACACCGCCCGCACCACCTCCGCCCGCGGAATCGGCGCCACAGCGCTATACCCCGTCGTAGAAATCGCAGCCGCCACATTGGCATACCGCGCCGCCTCTACCGGCGAATCTCCGGCAACAATCCGCGCCACAAACGCACCACCAAAGCAATCGCCCGCGCCGGTTGCATCAATTGCATTGACCGTATGACGCGGCACCAGCATACGCGACTCCGCTGTGGCCACGTAGCAGCCCTCCGCGCCCATCTTCAGCGCCACCAGCTTCACGCCCCAGCCGAGCAGCGTATCGACAATGCCATCACGGTCATGGCAATCGAGCAGCACGGTCACATCATCCCAACTCGGCAGGCACAGATCGCACGTGCGCATCGCTTCCTGCATCACGGCGCGGGCACGCGCCAGCGGCCACAGGCGCAAGCGGAGGTTCGTGTCGAACGAGACGAGCACACCCGCCGCCCGCGCATGCGCCATCGCTGCCAAACCCGCGTCGCACGCCGTGTCGCTGATCGCCAGGCTGATCCCCGACAGGTGAAACGCCTTGGCCGCCGCAATCGCCTGCAGCGGCAATTGCGCGGTCTGGAAGCGACTCGCGGCCGAGCCCGCGCGCAGGTAGTCGAAATGGTGACCGCGCGCATCGTGCGAAACGAAGTACAGGCCCGTTGGCGCCTGCGTGTCGGTGTGCACGTAGGTGTGGTCCACGCCCTCGTCCTGCCACAGCGCGCGCAGCGCCTTGCCGAAGCGGTCGGCGCCCACCGCGCTGATGTAGCCCGTGCGTGCGCCCTGCCGTGCCGCGGCGATGCAGAAGTTCGACGTATCGCCGCCGAAGCCGAAATTCCACGACGTGCTGCCGGGATCCGCCTGGTTGAACTCGATCAGCGCTTCGCCGTAGGCGAGGATGTCTGCCATGGGCGGCCCCGCTCAGAAATAGGTCTGCACAACGTCGACCACGTTGTAGGCGTCGTCAACGACAGAAATCTGGCGCCACTTGTCGAAGGTGAGGCACGGGTGCGAGATGTCGAAGGCGATCATGTCGCCGACCTTGATGTCGTCGCCGGGGGCGATCTTCAGGTAGGCATGCTGATCCATCATGCCGGTGACTTCCCAGTGCGCCGGCGTGGCTGACGGCGTCTTGTCACCTGGGCGGAAATGCAGCACTGGCAGTGGCAGACCCGCGTCGAATGCGGCGTCACGCTTACCCATTGCGATGATGGCGCGCTCAGCCTCCGGCACGGATTGCACATAGGCCCAAAGCTGGAGCGCCGGCAGCAGGCTCGAACGCATCTTGTGCGCGATCGGGTTGTTGGCGTCGATACGGGCCTGCGCCGCGCGGTAGATGCCGACATCGTGCGTCAGGTAGCAGCCCGGGCGCAGCACGACATCCAGCGGCTGGCCGATATTGGCCTTGGCGAACTCTTCGGCCACGACGTCATACCAAGCCGAACCGGCACCGGTCAGCACGGCCGGCGTGCGCTGCAGGCGCCCGACCTTTGCCAGATCACCCATCACCTTCACGGCGCGCTGCAGGAAGGTGCGGATATCCGCCTCTTCCTTGATCACACCTTCATAGACTTCGACGCCCGCAAGCTTGACGGCGCCACTGGCACGCGTGAGCGCATCGAGCACCGATTGCAGTTGCGCATCGTCGCGCACGCCCGTGCGGCCGCCTTGCACACCCAGTTCGATCAACACCTGGATCGGGCACCCCTCCTTACTGAAGAAGGCTGCAAGCTGATCGACCTGATCCGCTGCATCCACCAGGCAGAAGAATTCGAACGTCGGATCGGCCAGCAACTCGGCCAGGATCGCCATGTTGCGCTTGCCCACCAGCTGGTTGGCCATCATCACGCGACGCACACCGTGGGCATACGCAATGCGCGTCTGGTGCGCCGTTGCCAGCGTGATGCCCCACGCACCGCCAGCCAACTGACGTTGGAACAGGCGCGGCGCCATCGTCGTCTTGCCATGCGGCGCAAGCTTGGCGCCGTATTCGCTCACGAAGCGCTGCATCCACGCCAGGTTGTGCTCCACGCGGGATTGCGAGAGCACCGCTGCGGGCAGGTTCAAGTCTTCGTTCAAAACATTCCAGCGCTGGGCAGCGATCTGCTCCGGCGCGCATGCGGCTTCCAACGCACCCAAGCCCTTGTCGAGCGGGTTGACGACGGCGTTGGCGTCTCCTTGGTACTTTGTATCACTCATGGGAATCGACTCGTGTTCCTTTGGGGGTAAACATCGGGTTGACACAATGATAGCGGCGAAACTATTCTCCGGGCCAGCCTGTTACAAAGTACCAAAGCACTCTCAAAGCCGCTATCCGGACGACTACCGGGGGCCAGAATGCGAGACCCTAAGCCCGACCCGATGCGTGAACCGATGGACATCGTGACCCGACTCTCCCAGCGTGCCGCTGAACTGCGCCCCGCCGAGCAGAAGGTCGCGCAGACCGTCCTGAGCGACATTGCAGAAGCCGCCGCCGGCAGCATCCAGACGCTCGCCGAGCGTGCCGGCGTGAGCGAGGCAAGCGTCACCCGTTTCGCCAAGGCGATGGGCTGCCGCGACGTGCGCGAACTCAAGCTCAAGCTAGCGCAGGCAGCCGCAGTCGGCCAGCGCTTTCTGGATGGCGGCGCGGACCGCCCGCCGTCCAGTGCAGACGGCATCCTGGCCGACATCAGCAACGTGCTGGAGGCCAACCGCGCCCTGGTGCAGCCGGAGGCATTCCGCGCCGCGGCGGTCGCACTGGTGGCGGCGCGCATGATTGCCGTGTTCGGCATGGGCGGCGGCTCGACCACCATGGCCGACGAAATGCGCTACCGGCTCGCCCGCCTGGGACGGCCGGTCACCACCTATCATGATTCGATGCTGCAGCGGATGGTCGCGGCCACGCTCAGCCCGGACGATGTGGTGGTCGTGTTTTCCGTGACCGGCCACGTGCCGGAGGTCATCGACAGCGTGACCATCGCGCGCGAGTACGGCGCCCGGATCGTCGCCATCACGGCCATCGGCTCGCCGCTGGCGGCGCTGGCCGATGTCTTGCTGCCGATCCAGGCCATGGAAACCGATTTCATCTTCAAGCCGTCGTCATCGCGCTACGCCATGATGATGATGATCGACTTGCTGGCCACCGAAGTCGCACTGCAGCAAGCCGATCGCAGCAAAGAGCTTTTACGGCGCATCAAGTACGTGCTCGATGCGCATCGCGGCGGCGGCAATCGTCAGCCGCTCGGAGATTGACATGCAGCAGTACGACACCGTCATCCGTCAGGTCCGCATTGTGGACGGCAGCGGCCACGACCCCGAGGCCACGCTGTTCGACGTCGCCATCACCGACGGCCGCATCGCCGCCATCGCCACATCGGACTCCACCGCCTGGCTGGGCGATGAGGAAATCGCTGGCGAAGGCCGCGTCCTCGCCCCCGGCTTCATCGACGTGCATACGCACGACGACACCAACGTGATCCGCACGCCCGACATGCTGTGCAAGGTGTCGCAGGGCATTACGACGGTGATCGTGGGCAACTGCGGCATCAGCGCGTCGCCCGCAACGCTCAAGGGCGACCCGCCCGATCCGATGAACCTGCTGGGGCCTGCCAGCGCGTTTGCGTACCCGACCTTCGCGTCGTACGTGAACGCCGTCGAACGCGCGCAACCGGCTGTGAACGTTGCCGCGCTGGTCGGGCACACGGCACTGCGCAATAACCATCTGGACCGTCTCGACCGCCCCGCGACCGCTGGCGAGGTTGAAGGCATGCGCGCGCAGTTGCGCGAGGCGCTCGCCCACGGCGCGCTCGGCCTGTCGACAGGTCTGGCCTACGCCAACGCCTTTGCGTCGACCACCGAAGAAGTGATGGGCCTGACGGAGCCGCTGGCCGAAGCTGGCGCGATCTACACGACGCATCTGCGTACAGAATTTGCGGCGATTCTCGATGCGATGGACGAGGCGTACCGCGTCGGCAAACATGCGCGCGTGCCGGTCGTGATCTCACACCTGAAATGCGCGGGCGCTGCAAACTGGGGCCGCGCGGGCGAGGTGCTGGAATCCATCGAAGGTGCACAGCGCTATCAGCCGGTGGGTTGCGACTGCTATCCGTACACCGCAAGCTCGTCCACGCTGGACCTCAAGCAGGTGACGGACGAATTCGACATCTTCATCACGTGGTCGGAGCCCGAACCCAGCATGGCCGGGCAGACGCTCAAGGAGATTGCGGCCGCGTGGGGCACCGACCTGATGGACGCCGCGCGCCGCCTGCAGCCGGCCGGCGCCGTGTACCACAACATGTCCGCGCAGGATCTGGACCGCATCATCACCCACCCCGCCACCGTCATCGGCTCCGATGGCCTGCCGAACGATCCGAAGCCGCATCCGCGCCTGTGGGGCGCCTTCCCGCGCGTGCTCGGCTACTACAGCCGGGAGCGCAAGCTGCTCTCGCTCGCAGCCGCCATCCGCAAGATGACAGGCCAGTCCGCCGAGCGTTTCGGCCTGACCGAACGCGGCCTGGTGCGTGAAGGCTACTGGGCCGATCTCGTGCTGTTCGACCCCGAAACGGTGCGCGATGTCGCCACCTTTACCGACCCGCAGCAACCGGCGGCGGGCATTGCGGCGGTGTGGGTCAACGGCCATCTGTCGTATCAGGGCGGCGCCGCGCAGCCTGCTGTGCGAACACCCGGCGCGGGTCGCTTCCTCAAGCGCGGCCCGCGTGCGCCGGCAACGGCGCGCACCGAAACTCACTGAATCCAAGTTTTGTTTGCAAGTTTGAAAGAAGGAACGTAGCGATGACGATTACCCGAATTGGCGTTGAAGGCGGCACCGGCACCGGTGGCCAGCACCTCCCCTTTGCCCGCGCAGCCGGCGCAGACGGCTGGCTGTTCGTTTCGGGCCAGACGCCCATGGTGAACGGCGAGGTGGTCGGCAACGGCATCGTCGAGCAATCGCACCAGACCATCAAGAACGTGCTCGCCATCCTGGCCGAAGCGGGCTACGGGCCCGAGCACGTCGTGCGCTGTGGCGTGTGGCTGGATGACCCGCGCGACTTCCAGTCGTTCAACAAGGTGTTCAAGGAGTACTTCGGTGCCAACCCGCCCGCGCGCGCCTGCGTGGTGTCGAGCATGGTCATCGATTGCAAGGTTGAAGTCGATTGCGTGGCGTACAAGAAGCCGTAATCCGCATTTTCGTAAAGGCGCCCTGCACGACGGGGCGCCCAGACAACAAGAGCCGTGAATATCCCTGAGGAGGAAACCCGATGGTCCCGATGCAAGGCAACTCGCTGTTGCTGACCGCCGCGCTGGCGGTGGTCGCACTGATTTACCTGATTGCTGTCCAGAAACTGAACCCGTTCGTCACGCTGATCGTCGTCTCGCTTGTGCTGGGCGTGGTGGTTGGCATGCCGATGGGCAACATCGTAAAGGCGTTCGAAACCGGGGTGGGCAACACGCTCGGCCACATCGCCCTGGTGGTGGGCCTCGGGACGATGCTCGGCAAGATGATGGCGGAATCAGGGGGTGCCGAGCGCATCGCCAAAACGCTCATCAGTGCCTTTGGCGAGAAGAACGCGCACTGGGCCATGATGGTCGTGGCGTTCATCATCGGCTTGCCGGTCTTCTTTGAAGTCGGCTTTGTGCTGCTGATCCCGATTGCGTTCAACGTGGCCAAGCGCACGGGTACGCCGATCCTGCTGGTGGGCCTGCCAATGGTGGCCGGTCTGTCGGTGGTGCATGGCCTGATCCCCCCGCATCCGGCCGCGCTGCTGGCGGTGACGGCATACCAGGCAGACATCGGCAAGACCATCATGTATGCGCTGATCGTCGGCCTGCCGACCGCCATCCTGGCCGGTCCGCTGTGGGCGATGCTGGTCTCGCGCTACGTCAAGCCGGACGAAAACAACCCGCTGGCCGCGCAGTTTGTTGAAGCCGACCAGAAGCGCGAGCTGCCGGGCTTTGGCGTGACGCTGTTCACGATCCTGCTACCGGTGGTGCTGATGCTGATCGGCAGCTGGGCCGACCTGATCGTCCCGCCCAAGACGCTGGCAAACGACATCCTGAAGCTGGCGGGCAACTCGGTGATGGCCCTGCTGATTGCCGCCATCGTGAGCTTCTACACGTTCGGCAAGGCACGCGGCTTCAATCGCGACACCATCCTCAAGTTCACCAACGAGTGTCTGGCCCCGATCGCCACGATCACGCTGGTGGTGGGCGCGGGCGGCGGCTTCGGCCAGATCCTGCGTGATTCGGGGGTGTCGAAGGCCATCGTGGCCGTCGCCACCGATGCACATCTGTCGCCGCTGCTGCTGGGCTGGGTGGTGGCCGTGCTGATCCGCATCGCAACGGGTTCGGCCACGGTGGCCATGACGACCGCCTGCGGTATCGTCGCCCCAATCGCCGCAGCGTCAGGCGCCGCCGTCAAGCCGGAGCTGATGGTGCTGGCCACGGGTGCCGGTTCCCTGATCCTGTCGCACGTGAACGACGGCGGCTTCTGGCTGGTGAAGGAGTACTTCAACCTGACCGTGCCGCAAACCTTCAAGACGTGGACGGTGCTGGAGACCATCATCTCGATCGTTGCGCTGCTGCTCACGCTGGCGCTGGCGACCGTTGTTTAAGCTTGTTCCGTTGAAGTTGATCTAGGAGAACGTTGTGGGTATCGATTCCGTCGTCAAGGCCGGCCCGGTCATCCCGGTGCTGCAGTTCCAATCTGTCGATGAGGGCGTCAAGGTGTGCCGCGCGCTGTACGAGGGCGGTATCCGCACGTTCGAGATCACGATGCGCACGCCGGTGGCGCTGGATGTGATCGGTGCGGTAGTGAAGGACCTCGGCAGCGACGCCATCGTCGGTGCCGGTACGCTCACGCGGCCGGAGCATTTCCAGCAGGCGAAGGATGCCGGTGCGGTGTTCGCGGTATCGCCGGGTATTACGCCCATGCTGGCCGTGGCACAAGCCAAGGCCGAGCTGGACTGGCTGCCGGGCATTGCCACGCCGTCCGAGCTGATCCTGGCGCTGGAGTTCGGCCTGAACACGCTCAAGTTCTTCCCGGCCGAAGCGGCGGGCGGCATCCCGATGCTCAAGTCGATCTACGGGCCGTTTGGCGATGTGCGTTTCTGCCCGACCGGCGGCATCACGCCGCAAAGCGCGCCAGACTATCTCGCGCTGCCCAACGTGGTGTGCGTGGGCGGCTCGTGGATGGTGCCCAAGGACAAGGTCGCGGCCGGCGATTGGGCAGGCATCACGGCGCTCGCCAAGGAAGCCGCCGCGCTCAAGCGGTAACCAGCGTCACCTCCCTCGCGCGGCCGGCTGGTCGTCAGACAAAGCTGACCGCGCGCTCCATCTGCTCCCGATATTGAACGATATCTTCGATGGTCAGCACCGGCAGGTTGTGCTGATCGGCAAAGCGCACCGCGTCGTCGCGGCGCGCCATGGTGCCATCGGGCAGCATCAGTTCGCATAGCACGGCCGCCGGCGGCAAGCCCGCCAGACGTGCCAGGTCGACCGAGCCTTCGGTATGCCCGCGCCGCGCCAATACTCCACCCTCCTTCGCCACCAGCGGAAATACGTGCCCGGGGCTGACGACCGATTGCGTATCGGCATCCGGCGCGATGGCCGCGCGGATGGTCGTGATGCGGTCCGCCGCAGATACGCCGGTACTCACGCCCGTGCGTGCCTCGATCGACACCGTGAACGCCGTGCCGTACTGGCTGCGGTTGTCTTCCACCATCGGACGCAAGCCGAGCGATGCGCTCTTCTCCGCCGTCAGGCACAGGCAGACGATGCCGCTGCACTCGCGAATCAGCATGGCCATGCTGGCCTGCGTGAGCTTGTCGGCGGCGACGATGAGGTCGGCCTCGTTTTCGCGATCGGCATCGTCGAGCACGACAACGGGCACGCCAAGCCGCACCGCGTCGAGGGCGGCGGCCATGCGCGCAGGCATGTCGGCCGGATCGAAGCGGGCTTCGATGGCGTCAAACGCCACATTCGCGGCAGGCAATGCGGGCGGGTGAACTGCTGGGGATTGCTGAGTGGACAACATGGAAACGCTCCTCGCAAGATTGGCGACAAGACGTTCCAGGGCAAGCAGACAAACACGCGCGAGCCATGCAGCGGCGCAGCCCGGCACAAAACCAGGCGCGCTCCTGTAGCACGAGCGTGTTGTTCCGCACATCTTCTTCCATCCGGACTCTGACCGTCGGCCCCGGCATCTCACCGGATCTGCTGACCCCTGCATGCAGGCGCATGCAAGGCGCTCGCGGGCTCGCGGACACACGGTCCGCATACCGCCGGTGGGGAATTTCACCCCGCCCTGAAGACGTACTGAACCGGCAGGATCGCCGGCAAGCGCAATGCTACCGCAACAAGTTGCAACGATTCGACCCTACTGACGGGTCGGGCAAAGCGCTCTCCAGGCTTCGCGATGGCTCTGCCCCTCATGCACAGCATGAATATCAACGCTGATCCAGCATCGACTAGAATCCTAGCCTTTCCGACCGTGCCAGCGAAGTTCACCCCCAGCATGGAATCCCGCCTCTCTTCTTCCCGCCGCTCGCCATGGATGGTGTTGCTCGTTGTCGCGCTCATCGGCGTGTTCCTTGCGCTGTGGACGGACGACCTGTTCCAGCGGTCCACCCTGTTCCGACCCGATGAAGGCCGCTATGCGGAGATCCCACGCGAGATGGTGGTCTCTGGCGACTGGGTAACGCCGCGCCTGAACGATCTCAAGTACTTCGAAAAGCCGCCTCTGCAATACTGGACGACCGCTGCCACGTTCGAGGCATTTGGAGTCAACGCCTGGGGCGCGCGCCTGTGGCCGGTTCTGTTCGGGCTGGGTGGCATCCTGATGACGGCATGGACGCTGGCGGTCTATCGGGGTGGGCGCACGGCGGCGACCGGCGCGGCGATTCTGGCGTCGTCGCTGCTGTATCTGCTGTTCGGGCAGGTCATCACGCTCGACATGGGCGTGGGCTTTTTCCTGACTGTGGGTGCGTGCGGTTTTGCGCTGGCGCAGCGGTCGGGCGCATCGCGTGGCGGACGGCTCGCCTGGATGCTCGTGGTGTGGTTGGCGCTCGCAGGCGCGACGCTCACCAAGGGATTGATCGGGCTGGTCGTGCCCGGCCTGATCGGTGTGGCGTATCTGCTGATGACGCGCGACTGGGCGCTGATCCGCCGCATGCATTGGCTGCCGGGCCTGGCGCTGTACCTGATCGCCACGGTGCCGTGGTTCGTGATCGTGCAGCAGCGCAATCCAGAGTTCTTCAACTTCTTCTTCATCCACGAACATTTTCAGCGCTTCCTCACCAACGAGCACCATCGCAGCGGCAAATGGTGGTACTTCATCGCGGTGGGCGCGGCCGGGTTGCTGCCATGGACACCCCTTCTGTTTGCAGCCATCGGACGGCGGATTGGTCGCGTGGCCGATCTCTTTGTCGGCACGCGGCAGTTTGACTTGATGCGCTGGTCGATTGCCTGGGCGGCGATGATCTTCCTGTTCTTTTCGGTATCCAGTTCGAAGCTGCCCGGCTACATCGTGCCGGCCTTCCCGGCACTGGCGATTGTGCTGGCCCTGGCGCTGGAGAAAATGCCCGCGCGCGCGGTTGCGTGGTCGCTGGGCGTCAATCTGCTGATCGCCATTGGGCTGTGGTTTGCCGTGCCGGTCATCGGCGCCAAGGCCGGCGCGAAGATGCCTGCCGAACAGGTTGCCGTGGCCATGCCTGCGTTGCGTCAGGTGATGGCCATGCTGGCCGTCGGCACGCTCGCTGCACTCGTGGCGCTGCGTTGGCAGAGGCGCACCGTGGCCGTGGTCGTCCTGTCGATCTCGGCCCTGTTCTGCTGGGACCGCGTGCTCAACGCGAGCGAGATCTTCCGCGATGCGTTGTCTGCGCGGGATGTCATCGAAAAGACGCTGAATGCGACGGGGCCAATTCCGCCCGAGACGCCGTTCTACTCCGTCGAGTGGCTGGACCAGACGGCCATCTATTACCTTGGTCGACCGATGACACTGGTGTCGGGCTTTGACGAACTCGAAATGGGCGCCGGGCTTGAACCGAGCAAGGTCGTTGCTACCACGGCCGAATGGATTCGGCGCTGGACCGATGGGCCGCCCGCCTACGCCTTCATGCGCCGCACGACGTGGCAGAACCTGCAAGCTGCCGGCGTGCCGATGCGGCTCGTGGCCGAATCCGCCGACAAGGTGGTGGTGGCGCGGCGGTAAAGCATCGCCACACGAATCGCTTCTCCCAACAAAACGGGCCGCAACATCTGCGGCCCTTTTCGTTACGTGCAGCGGCTGCCGTCACTTACCACGTGCAACTGCCGCGCAGGAACGCCCATTCTTCGCATTCGTCTCCGCCGGGGCTTACGCAGGTTCCCACCTCGGCGCCATTGGCACGTGTGGAAAACTCAAGCTGACCGCCCCGCTGGAGGCAATACGTGGATGCCGGGTTCGCCATACCCGGTATTGCGCGGGGGGGTTCGGTGTCGGCGGCAGCCGGTGCCGCGTAGGCCGGCGGCTGGCTTGGCGCCGGCTGCATGGCAGGCGACGGTGGCAGCGGGGTAGCCGGCGCGGGTGCGGGTGCGGGCCTCGGCGGCGGGGGTGCGGGTTGGATGATCGTGCGCGGCGGCTCCCACGGAGGCATCGGCGACGAGCAAGCCGCCAGACCCGTCGCCAACAAACACGCGGCAACGGCGGCGGTCATGCGGGCCTGGCCAGCATCCTTGACGAGACAGACAGCGCGTTTCATGCGTTTCCTCCCGGAGTTCTGGTGAGCGCACGCAACAAGCGTGCTTGCCTCGCCTAGGATAGCTTACGCAAACGCTCGCCCGTATGTCAGTCGGACGATCGGGCGATCAGGCCGCCGCGGTCGAGACCGGAAACCGCATGGTGATCCGAAAACCTGGCGCCGACGCGTCCGCCGCTGTCGGCCCGACTGCGAGATCGCCGCCCAGGTGACGCACCAACCGATCGACAATGGCCAGGCCGAGCCCGCAGTGCGCATTGCCGCCGCGCGCCGGGTCCAGACGCACGAATGGCCGCATGACGCGGTCAAAATCGGCGGCGGGGATGCCCATGCCGTGATCTTCCACCGTCAGCGTATAGCTGGCGTCGTCCACGGCGGTGCGCACGTTGACAGGCTCCGCGCCATACGCGAACGCATTGTCGAGCAGATTGACGACAATGCGCTCCAGATGCGTCGGCTTAAGGCGGAAGCCGTCCCCGGCATGCAGATCGAGCGCGACATGCTTGCCCTGCTCGGCAAAGGGCTGCACCAGGCCGCGCAGATGGCGGTCGACCGACACCTCGCGCGCCTCGCCGTCGCCGCTTTGCGCGTAGGCCAGAAACTGCTCGACGATCGCCGACATGGATTCGACGTCGCGCTCGATACCGGCGCCGGCTTTCTGGTCGGCGAGCATTTCGGCACGCAGGCGCAGGCGCGAGAGCGGCGTCTTCAGGTCGTGCGCAATGCCGGCAAGCATGGTATTGCGCTCTTCGTCGGTAGCCGACAGGTCAGCAGCCATATGGTTGAACTGCTCGGTCAACCGGCGGAGCTCGTATGGACCGCGCTCCTTGAGCGGGGGCACGTAACGGCGCCTGGCGAGCGCGCCGGCAGCATCGGCCAGTTCGCGCACGGGGCGCTGGATCTGCCACGCCGCAAACAGCGAAAACGCGATGGCGATCGCCAGCACCACCATCACGCCAGGCACGACGGCCGAGATGGTGGGCGGCGCATGCACCCACACCAGCGGCATGGCAATCCACTTGCTCCGCTGCGGAAAGCGCACAAACACGCGGGGCGTGGGGCCCGCTTCCAGTCGCAACTGCGTGTCGGAAGGCAAGCGGCGCGCAAGTTGACGCACCAGCTCCGCAGACTTGTCGGATGCCGACGACACATCGCCGGCGGGCGGGTCTGCGGTTTCGGTCACGAGGTCGGGCAGCTTGACCTTCAAATGACCGTCCATCGCTGCCTGGAAGGCCTGCAGCTGGAACGCCATCTGGTCAACCGACGCCTGGAACTGCCGCTCCCGGCGTTCGGTACGCAGCACGCCCAGCCAAGAGAAATGGCTGAGCACGAGCACCACCACGATCAAACCGGCCAAACGGCCGAACAGCGTATCGAATCTGGGGCGGACCTTATTGAACTTCATTGAACTCTTCCCGCTCGTCCGGCACGAAGGTGTAGCCGCGGCCGCGCACGGTCTGGATATAGCGGGGGCGCTGGGCGTCCTCGTCGAGCACGCGACGCAGGCGCCAGATCTGCACGTCGATGCCCCGGTCGGACACGCCGCTGCCCGGCCCGTACATCAACTCGACGATGTGCTCGCGCGTGAGCACCTGCATCGCGTGACCGATCAGCAGCTTGAGCAATGCGAACTCGGTATCGCTGATGGAGAGCGCGCTGTCGCCGCGAAACAGCGTGCGCATGCGGAAGTTGAGCTTGAACGGGCCGAAGCTGAAGCTGTCGCGGTCTTCCGGTGCGGAGGCCGGCACGGCCAGGCGTCGGCGCAGCACGGCGTTGATGCGCGCAAGCAGCTCGCGTGGCGAAAACGGCTTGCCGAGGTAGTCGTCGGCGCCGATTTCCAGGCCGATGATGCGGTCGATCTCGTCGCTGCGGGCGGTGAGCAGGATGACCGGCACGTCGTCGTTGCGGGCGCGCAGGTCACGCAGGGCCGACAGGCCATCTACCTTGGGCATCATCAGGTCGAGGACGACCAGCGCGGGGCGCTCTCGCTCGAGCCGGGCGGCCAGGCCATCGCCGTCATGCAGCACGGAAACGGCAAAGCCCTGCTGGGTCAGGTATTCGCGCAGGAGGTCGCGCAGTTCGACGTCGTCATCGACGACCAGGATCTTGGTGCCGCTCATCTGTCTGGTGGAGTGTCGTACACGCAGGAAGGTGTGCTCATGATAGCGACTGTGGCCATCACGAATCCGGCGCGCTTTCACCATATTGTTTCTCCCGGTAACACCGCAACGGGTTTGTAATCTCACGTAATAGAACCTGCTGCGTCACTAATTCTGCGCAAAGACGTTGCCTTTAAGCTGCGGTCTCACTGGAACGGCCGCCCGCTATGATGTGCGCTCGTCCCCATATTGCTAAGAACAGGAACGCCAAATATGTCCGATCCCAAGGACCAGAAGCCCGGCCAGTTTGATGACGCCGGTCGCCGTCAATACGACGGGAACGAGACGACCCACGAGGTGTCTCCGACGCTGCTGCCGCCCCCGCGCGAGGGCGGCAAGCGCCGTCGCTGGGGCATCTGGTTGGTGATCGTTCTCCTGGTGCTGATCGGCTATGCGGTCTATCACGCGAAATATCGCAATGCCGGTGGCCCGGGCAGCTCAGGCGGACCCGGCGGGCGCGGCGCGTCCATGGCCAACAAGCCCATGCCGGTGATGGTCGGCACGGCCGTCAAGGGCGACATCAACGTGGTCCTGTCGGCGCTCGGCAACGTGACCCCGGTCAACAACGTGACGGTCAAGACACGCGTGGACGGCCAGCTCGTGCGCCTGGCGTTTACCGAAGGCCAGACCGTCAAGGCCGGCGACCTGCTGGCCGAGGTCGACCCGCGCACCTATCAGGCACAGCTCGCCCAGGCGGAAGGTCAGCTTGCGCGCGATCAGGCGCTGCTGCAGAACGCGAAGCTCGACCTGCAGCGCTATCAGACGCTGCTCTCGCAGGATTCGATCTCCAAGCAGCAGGTGGATACGCAGGCCGCGCTTGTGCGCCAATACGACGGCACGGTCAAGCTGGACCAGGGCAACGTCGACAACGCGCGCGTGCAGCTCTCCTACACGCGGATCACCGCCCCGGTATCTGGCCGGGTTGGCCTGCGCCAGGTCGATCCGGGCAACATCGTGCATGCGTCGGACACCAACGGCATCGTCGTCATCACGCAGATCGACCCGATCACCGTCATCTATTCCATTCCCGAAGACAACCTGCCCAAGGTCATGCCGCGCCTGCAGTCCGGCGACAAGCTGCCGGTGGAAGCGTGGGACCGCAGCCAGACCACGCAGCTTGCGCGTGGCGTGCTCATGACGGTGGACAACACCATCGACAACACCACCGGCACGGTCAAGCTGCGCGCGCAGTTCCCGAACCAGAACGCGATGCTGTTTCCCAATCAGTTCGTGAACGTGCGCATGCGGGTGGATACGCTGCGCGACGTGGTGATCGTGCCGGGTGCCGCCATCCAGCGCGGCACGCAGGGCACCTTCGTCTACGTGGTGGGCGACGACAACAAGGTGGCGCTGCGCCTGGTCAAGCTGGGCGTGACCGAAGGTGATCGTGTGTCGGTGGCGCAAGGCCTGCAGCCTGGCGAGCGCGTGGTGATTGACGGTGCCGACAAGCTGCGCGAAGGCTCGCCGGTGGAAGTGATCCAGCCGGGTGCCGCCGCTGCAAGCGCACCCGCCGCCGGCCAAGGCCATCAAGGCGGGCGTCATCGCCGTGGCCCGGGTGGCGCTTCGGCACCCGCCGCGAGTGCCCCGGCTGCCAAACCGTAAGCCCTGAGTGGTGCATTGCGTGCACTCGCCTGACGAAGTTTTCTGTTCCGAGCTGGCATGAATCCCTCCCGAATCTTCATCCTCCGGCCCGTGGCGACAACGCTGTTGATGGTCGCCATCCTGCTCTCGGGCCTGGTGGCTTATCGGATGCTGCCGCTCTCAGCGCTGCCCGAAGTCGATTACCCGACCATCCAGGTCACGACGCTGTATCCGGGCGCCAGCCCCGACGTGATGACGTCGTCCATCACCGCACCACTGGAGCGGCAGTTCGGGCAGATGCCCGGCCTGAAACAGATGACGTCGTCCAGCTCGGGCGGCGCCTCGGTGATCACGCTGCAGTTCGATCTGTCGCTCTCGCTCGACATTGCCGAGCAGGAAGTGCAGGCGGCCATCAACGCAGCGGGCAATCTGCTGCCGACGGACCTGCCAATGCCGCCGATCTACAGCAAGGTGAATCCGGCGGACGCGCCGATCCTCGCGCTGGCGATCACCTCCAATACGATGCCGTTGCCCAAGCTGGAAGACCTGGTCGACACGCGCATCGCGCAAAAGCTGTCGCAGTTGCCGGGCATCGGCCTCGTCAGCATCAGCGGCGGGCAGCGGCCGGCGGTGCGCATCCAGGCGAACACGTCGGCGCTGGCGGCGCTCGGGTTGTCGATCGATGACATCCGTAGCGCCATCGGCACCGCCAACGTGAACGGGGCCAAGGGCAGCTTCGACGGCCCGATGCGCGCTTCCACCATCGACGCCAACGACCAGCTCAAGTCGGCCGCCGAGTACGGCAAGATGATCGTCGCCTACAAGAACGGCGCGCCCATCCGCCTGACCGACGTGGCGCAGATCGTTGACGGCGCCGAAAACAGCAAGCTGGCCGCGTGGTCCAACACGACGCCCGCCATCATCCTCAACGTGCAGCGCCAGCCGGGCGCCAACGTGATCGAAGTGGTCAACCGCGCCAAGGCGCTGCTGCCACAGTTGAAGGAGACGCTGCCCGGCAACGTTGAGGTCTCGCTGCTGACCGACCGCACCACGACGATCCGTGCCTCGGTATCGGACGTGCAGTTCGAGCTGATGCTCGCCGTCGCGCTGGTCGTGATGGTGATCTTCCTATTCCTGCGCAACGTGCCGGCCACGGTCATTCCGGCGGTGGCGGTGCCGTTGTCGCTGGTCGGTACGTTTGGCGTGATGTACCTGGCAGGGTTTTCGATCAACAACCTCACGCTGATGGCGCTGACCATCGCCACGGGTTTCGTGGTGGACGATGCAATCGTCATGATCGAAAACATCGCGCGCTACATCGAAGACGGTGACCCGCCGATGGAAGCCGCGCTCAAGGGGTCCAAGCAGATCGGCTTCACGATCATCTCGCTCACCTTCTCGCTCATCGCGGTGCTGATTCCGCTGCTGTTCATGGGCGATGTGGTTGGGCGGCTGTTCCGCGAGTTCGCCATCACGCTGGCGGTGTCGATCCTGATCTCGGCCGTGGTCTCGCTGACGCTCACGCCGATGATGTGCGCACGCCTGCTCAAGCACATTCCCGAAGCCGAGCAATCGCGCTTCTATCACGCTGCGGGCGCGTTTTTCGACAACGTCATCGCGCGGTACGGCCGCATGCTGCAATGGGTGCTTGACCGGCAGAAGACGACGCTGCTGGTGGCCATCGGCACGCTGGTGCTGACGGGGCTGCTGTATGTGGTGGTGCCCAAAGGCTTCTTCCCGGTGCAGGACACGGGCGTGATCCAGGGCATTTCGGATGCGTCGCAGTCGATCTCGTTCTCGGCCATGGCCGAGCGGCAGCAGAAGCTGGCCGAGGTGGTGCTGAAAGACCCTGCGGTGGAGAGCCTGTCGTCGTTCATCGGCGTGGATGGCGTGAACACGACGCTTAACAGCGGGCGCATGCTGATCAACCTCAAGCCGAAGGATGAACGCGACGCCGACGCCACCGAGATCATCCAGCGCCTGCAACCCGAACTGGCCAAGGTGGCCGGTATCTCGCTGTACATGCAGCCGGTGCAGGACCTGACGATTGAAGACCGCGTCAGCCGCACGCAGTACCAGTTCACCGTCGAAGACCCGGACCCGAACAACCTTTCGAAGTGGGTGCCGAAACTCGTTGAACGCCTGCAGCAGACCCACGAGCTGCGTGATGTGGCGAGCGACCTGCAGGACAACGGCTTGCGCGCTTACGTGCAGGTCGATCGCGACAAGGCAGCGGTGTACGGCATCACGATGGCGGCGGTCGACAGCGCGCTGTACAGCGCCTATGGCCAACGCCTGGTGTCGACCATCTTCACCCAATCGAACCAATACCGCGTGGTGCTGGAAACCGACCCGAAGATGCAACTGGGGCCGCAATCGCTGTATGACCTGCACGTGGCATCGAGCGGCGGCCAGCAGATTCCGTTGGGCGCGTTTGCCACGGTGGTGGAACAGCCGGGCTCGCTCGTCGTGAACCATCAGGGCCAATTCCCGGCGGCAACCATCTCGTTCAACCTGGCCCCGCATGCGTCGCTAGGTGCGGCCGTCGACACCATCAATGCGGTCGAAGAGGAAATCGGCCTGCCGGCCAGCATGCAGACCAGTTTCCAAGGGGCAGCGTTGGCGTTCCGCGCGTCGCTGTCGAACCAGTTGTGGCTCATTCTTGCGGCCGTCATCACCATGTACATCGTGCTGGGTGTGCTGTACGAAAGCACGATTCACCCGGTGACGATCCTGTCGACGCTGCCGTCGGCTGGCGTGGGCGCCCTGCTGTCGCTGCTCGTGTCTGGCAAGGACATGGGCATCATTGCGATCATCGGGATCATCCTGCTGATCGGCATCGTCAAGAAGAACGCGATCATGATGATCGACTTCGCGCTGGAGGCCGAGCGCGAGCAGGGCATGACCCCGCGCGACGCCATCTACCAGGCGTGTCTGCTGCGCTTCCGCCCGATTCTGATGACGACCATGGCCGCCCTGCTGGGTGCCCTGCCCCTGATGCTCGGCACCGGCGTGGGCTCCGAGCTGCGCCAGCCGCTGGGTATCACAATGGTGGGCGGCCTGCTGGTCAGCCAGGTGCTGACGCTGTTCACCACCCCGGTCATCTATCTGGCCTTCGACAGCCTGGGCGGGCGCCTGCGTGACTGGCGCGCGCGCCGTGCCGCGCGGCGCCACGGTGCCGCGGGCGCCAACCAATCCGGCGGGCAACGATGAACCTGTCCGCCACCTTTATCGCGCGGCCGGTCGCCACGGCGCTGCTGACCATTGGCGTGGCGTTGGCCGGCATCGCGGCGTTCCGCCTGCTGCCGGTGTCCCCGCTGCCGCAGGTCGATTTTCCGACCATCTCGGTCAACGCATCGCTGCCGGGCGCCAGCCCCGAGACCATGGCGGCCACGGTAGCGACGCCGCTGGAGCGCTCGCTCGGCCGCATCGCCGGCATTACCGAGATGACCTCGTCTAGCTCGCTCGGTTCGTCGCGGATCACGCTGCAATTCGATCTGTCGCGCGACATCGATGGCGCGGCGCGCGATGTACAGGCGGCCATCAATGCCTCACGCAGCCTGCTGCCTTCGGGTCTGCCGAGCAACCCGACGTATCGCAAGGTCAACCCGGCCGATGCGCCGATCATGATCGTGGGGCTGACGTCCGACACCAAGTCACGCGGCGAGCTGTACGACGCGGCCTCGACCATCCTTGCGCAGAAGCTGTCGCAGATCAACGGCGTGGGCCAGGTCACCATTGGCGGTGCGTCGCTGCCGGCGGTGCGGGTGGAACTGAACCCGATGGCTCTGAACAAGTACGGCATCTCGATGGAGACCGTGCGCACGGTCATCACCAGCACGAACGCAAATAAGCCCAAGGGCATGATGGAATCCGGCGATCGCGTCTGGACCATTTATGCCAACGACCAGGCCAAGAAGGCCGTCGAATACCAGTCGCTCATCATCGCCTGGCGCAACGGCTCGCCGGTGCGGCTGGCCGACGTAGCAGAAGTGACTGACAGCGTGCAGGACATCCGCAACTACGGCTCGGCCAACGGCAAGCCTTCGGTGCTGCTGATCATCAGCCGGCAGCCGGGCGCCAACATCATCGACACAGTCGACCGCATCAACGACATCCTGCCGTACCTGCGCAACACCATTCCCGCGCAGATCAACCTCGATGTGATGATGGACCGCACGCCCACCATCCGCGCCTCGCTCAAGGACGTGGAGCGCACGCTGGTGCTTTCGATCGCGCTGGTGATCATGGTGGTGTTCCTGTTCCTGCGCAACGTGCGGGCGACGCTCATTCCCAGCGTGGCGGTGCCGGTCTCGCTCATCGGCACGTTCGGGGTGATGTACCTGTGCGGCTACAGCCTCGACAACCTGTCGCTCATGGCGCTGACCGTGGCGACAGGCTTTGTCGTGGACGATGCCATCGTCGTGCTGGAAAACGTCTCGCGCCACATCGAAAACGGCATGCGGCCCATGCAGGCTGCGCTCAAGGGCGCGCGCGAGGTCGGTTTCACCGTGGTGTCGATGAGCATTTCGCTGATTGCCGTGTTCATCCCGCTGCTGATGATGGGCGGCATCGTGGGCCGGCTGTTCCGCGAGTTTGCGGTGACGCTGTCGGTGGCGATCCTGGTGTCGCTGGTGGTTTCGCTGACCACCACGCCCATGATGTGCGCGCGCTTGCTCAAGCCTGCCGCCGAGGAAGAATACGGCTGGTTCCATCGCAAGACCGAAAGCTTCTTCACCTTCCTGCTCGACCTCTACCGCAACTCGCTGGCGTGGGCGCTGCGCCACAGTTGGTTGACGCTGCTGATCCTGCTGGCCACGGTGTGCCTGAACGTCTACCTGTACATCATCGTGCCCAAAGGGTTCTTCCCGCAGCAGGACACCGGCCGGGTGATCGGTTTCATCCAGGCAGACCAGTCCATCTCGTTCCAGGCAATGCGTACCAAGTTGACCGAATTCATCACCATCGTGCGGCAAGACCCCGCGGTGGAGAACGTGGTGGGGTTTACAGGCGGCAGTCAGCGCAATACCGGGCAGATGTTCATTCAGCTCAAGCCGCTGGCCGAGCGCAAGCTGTCTGCCGACCAGATCATCAACCGGCTGCGCGGCAAGCTGGCGGGTGAACCCGGCGCGAGCCTGTTCCTGCAATCGGTGCAGGACATCCGCGTCGGCGGTCGAGCCAGCAACGCGCAGTACCAATACACACTGCAGGCCGACGACCTGAACGAGTTGCGCGCGTGGGATCCGAAGATCAAGCAGGCGCTCACGCAGGTGAAGTCGCTGACGGACGTCAACACGGATACGCAGGACAAGGGCCTGCAGACATCGCTCGTCATCGACCGCGACAAGGCCAAATCGCTCGGCATCAACCCGAGCGATATCGACAACGCCTTGAACAACGCGTTCGGGCAGCGCCAGGTATCGACCATCTACAACCCGCTCAACCAATACCGCGTTGTGATGGAAGCGGCGCCGCAGTACTGGCAGAACCCCGACGGTCTGCGGGACATTTACATCATCACCTCGACGGGCGCGCAGGTACCGCTGTCGACCTTCTCGCACTACGAGCCCACCAACACGGCGCTGGCGGTCAACCACCAGGGGCAGTTTGCCGCAAGCACGATCTCGTTCAACCTCGCGCCGGGGGCATCGCTGTCCGGTGCCACGCAGGACATCCAGGACGCAATGAACCGCATCGGCGTGCCATCCTCCGTGCATGGCAGTTTCCAGGGCACCGCCAAGGCGTTCCAGGATTCGCTTTCCAGCCAGCCGGTGCTGATCCTGTTCGCGCTCATCACCATCTACATCGTGCTGGGCGTGTTGTACGAGAGCTACGTCCACCCGATCACGATTCTGTCGACGCTGCCCTCGGCCGGTGTGGGGGCGCTGCTGGCACTGATCATTACCGACACGGATTTCTCGATCATCGCGCTGATCGGCGTGATTCTGCTCATCGGCATCGTCAAGAAGAACGCCATCATGATGATCGACTTCGCGCTGGAGGCTGAGCGCAGCCAGGGCATGAGCCCGGCAGATGCGATCTTCCACGCCTGCGTGCTGCGCTTCCGGCCGATCCTGATGACGACGATGGCGGCGCTGCTGGGCGCCCTGCCCCTGGCGCTTGGCCACGGCGACGGCGCGGAGCTGCGTACGCCGCTGGGCATCTCCATTGTCGGCGGGCTGCTGGTCAGCCAGATCCTCACGCTATACACCACGCCGGTGGTCTACCTGGCACTCGACCGGCTGCGCCTGCGCCGCGCCGGCCGCAGCAAAGACGCGCCGCTGCCCGCATTGGATTCGCAAGGAAGCTGAACATGACAAGAGGCACCCAAGCCCTCCGTACCTCGATGCTCGCGCTGGCCGCGTGCGCACTCGTCTCGGCCTGCGCGGTCGGGCCTGACTACAAGCGGCCCGACGCCGAAGTGCCGCAGCAATACAAGGAAGCCGGCGACTGGAAAATCGCCGACCCGAGCGACGCCATCGCCCGCGGCAAGTGGTGGGAAATCTTCAATGACCCGCAGCTGAACGCATTGGAAGAACAGGTGGCCGCCGCCAACCAGAACATCCTGGTGGCCGAGGCACAGTACCGCCAGGCCCAGGCGCTGGTGCAATCGGCGCAGGCTTCGTTCTTCCCGACACTGGGTGCCAGCGCGTCGGCCACGCGCAGCCGGTCCGTACGTACCTCGATCAACCCGGATGGCAGCCTGTCAACCGGCAACCCGAGCCTGCTGAACTCGCAAAATCTGTCGCTCAACGCAAGCTGGGAGCTGGACCTGTGGGGCCGCATCCGCCGGACGGTCGAGTCGAACCAGGCCAGCGCGCAAGCCAGCGCAGGCGATCTATCGTCCGCCTTGCTGTCGGCCCAGGCGACCCTTGCGCAGAATTATTTTCAATTGCGTGTCACAGATACCCAAAAGGCCGTCCTGCAGCGCACGGTTGCCGATTACGAGCGGTTTCTGAAGCTCACGCAAAACCAGTACGCCGTGGGCGTGGCGCAGCGCTCGGATGTGCTGACCGCGCAGACGCAGCTCAAGCAATCGCAGGCGCTGCTGCTGGATACCGAAGTCGCCCGAGCGCAGCTTGAGCACGCCATTGCCGTGCTGATCGGCAAACCGCCGGCGGAGTTCTCGCTGGCCCCGGCCACAGCTGCGAGCGCCGCCGACCTGCCGGCCCTGCCTGCCATTCCGCTGGAAGTGCCATCAGCAGTGCTGGAGCGCCGTCCCGACATCGCCGCCGCCGAGCGACGCATGGCCGCTGCCAACGCGCAGATCGGCGTGGCCAAGGCCGCGTACTTCCCGACGCTTTCGCTGGGTGCCTCAGCCGGCCTGGCGGCCAACACGCTTTCGCGCCTGGCTACACTGCCCAGCCGCGTCTGGTCGATCGGCCCGACCCTGGCGGCCACGCTGTTTGATGGCGGTGCGCGTGCGGCCGCCCTCGACAAGGCCGGCGCTGCTTACGATGCATCGGTCGCAACGTACCGCCAGACCGTGCTCGGTGCATTCCAGGATGTCGAAGACAACCTCGCCGCGCTGCGCTGGCAAACGCAGGAATTTGGCGTACAGGCCGATGCCGTCAAGGCCGCGCAGGAAGCCGCGCAGCTCAACCTGAACCGCTATCGCGCGGGCACGGTGAGCTTCCTGGAAGTCATCACTGCACAAGCCACGGCCTACAGTGCCGAGCGCACGCTGCTCACGCTGCAGGGCAAGCAGTATTCGGCAGCGGTGCTGCTGGTGAAGGCGCTGGGCGGTGGCTGGCACGGCGAAGTGCCGGTGGTCGGCAAGGCCGCGCTGCAGCCGGCATCCACGCCAGCCGCGCAATAACCCTTCTGTTGTTGTGTTGCCGGCGGCCGACGACGTTTCGCCACCGGCAATGTCCCCTTGTGCGTAAGGCCGCACGCAGGCGGATAGTTCCCCCTATAATCGACGGAATTTATTTCAGACCGCCCCGATCATCTGGGCCGGCTGATGCAGCACCAGGCGCGCAAATTGCGTCGCCCGATGCCTTGCAAGCCCGCTCGGTGCCATCCAGACCGTCCGTTTGCCTGCCACCACGTCCGCCGCGCGCGTGGTTGCCGACGCAGTTGCCCCGATTCACGCGCGCCGCTCAACTGATTCTGCACTCTCTGATGATCCGATCCGCGCTTCCCCGTTCCGCCAAGCTGCTGGCCGCCGCCCTGGGTGCCGCCACGCTGTTTGCTGCCCTGCCCGCTCAGGCCGACCCGTCCGTGCGCGCCATCTACGGCAAAGACAACAAGCACGGCATCGAGAAATACGGCGTCGACCTGGATTTCGACTCGGGCTTCCACTGGGGCAACCCGCAAGGCTGGTTCGTGAACCTGGATTGGGAAGTCGCGCTGGGCCAGTGGCGCTCGACCAAGGGCACCAACCGCCAAAACATCACCGAATTCGGCGTGACGCCGCTGTTCCGCCTTGAAAAGCGCGGCGGCTCGTGGGTACCGTTCATCGAGGCTGGTGTAGGCCCGCGCTTGCTGTCGCACGTCAGCACGTCCAACGAGCACTATTTCAGCACGGCCTTCCAGTTCTCCGACATGATCGGCGTGGGCGTGGCCTTTGGCAGCAAGCAGCAATTCCAGATGGGCTACCGCTTCGAACACCTGTCGAACGCGTCGATCAAGCGTCCGAACCCCGGCACGGATCTGAACGAGCTGTACCTGCGTTACACGTTCTGAATTTCGAGCGTTTGCAACGCTTGAAGGAAAACGGCCTGCCTTGCGGCGGGCCGTTTTGTTTGGGTGCGCGGTAGCGGATCAACGCGCGTCGGCTTCGCCGTCGAGATCGCGATTGCGCGAGCGCATGCCCATCAGCCGCTCGTAGTTGAGCGAAGCATGGAACCCGAGGCCATTGCCGCCCGCACGTTTGACTTCATACATCGCGGCGTCGGCATTGCGGATGAGCGTCTGCGCGTCGTGCCCGTCGGTCGGGTACAACGCCACGCCAGCACTCACGCCCAACGACAGCACGTGGCCTTCCACACGGAAGGGCGTCTGCAATTGTTCGATCAGACGCTCCACAGTTTGCGTCACATCGTCGCGCGTGGCGCAATGCGTGAGGACGGCGACAAATTCATCGCCGCCCAGGCGCGCCACCGTGTCGGAAGCGCGCAGCCCGCTGCGCAACCGCATCGCCGTGGCCTTCAGGACGAGATCTCCCACCGCGTGGCCATACTCATCGTTGACGGGCTTGAAGCGATCGAGATCAATGAACACCACGGCAACCTGCCCGCGCGCGCGACGCGCCGCCTGAATGGCGACGAACAGGCGATCGCGAAGCAAACGTGCGTTGGGCAAGTCCGTCAGCGGATCATGCAACGCAAGGTGGTGCGCCTGGTCCAGCGCCGTGCGCCGCTTTGTCACGTCGAGCAGCGTGCCGCTCACACGCGTGGCCATGCCGCGGGCATCGCGCTCGGTCACGCGCCCGCGCGCAGCCACCCAGATCCATTGGCCATGGCGCGCGCGCATGCGCTGCTCGATTTCAAAGCTGTCGGCATCACCGCGCATATGGCGATAGATGCGCCGCGCGCTCAATGCGGCGTCCTGCGGATGCACCATGGCGAACCACGCATCCGGATCGTTGGACAGATCGGTCGGCTCGTAGCCGAGCATGTCGGCCGTCCGGCGGTTGAACGACACATGCCGTGCACGCGTGGACCAGTCGAACGTACCCAGCCCGGCGCCGTCCAGCACATAGGCCAGCCGTTGCTCCGAGGCGCGCAGCGATTCCAGCGCCAGGCGCCGCGCGGTCACGTCCTGCATCTGCACGACGAGGTGCTGGTTGCCGTGATCGTGCGCCACCGCCACGTCGGTCTGCACCCACACGGTGGTGCCGTCTTGACGGACCAGGCGCGTTTCCATCGACAGCGCATCGCGCTGGCCGGTGAGCAGCGACTCGATGCCGTGTCGCGTGCGCTCAGTGTGATCGGGGTGGCACAGGTCGAACAGATCGCGCTTGCGCAGCGCCTGTGCTTCGTGACCGGTCAGCGCGCACAGCGCTCGGTTCACGTCGAGGAAGCGACCCTCCGGCGCGCACAGGCCGATTCCTATCGGCGAATGTTCGATCGCAGCCTTGTACAAGTGGTCGTCCTCAAGCATGGCGATGCTGTTTCGCGAATGCGGCAGTCCCGGGGGTGGTTGATGTGGTGGCCATCGCGCCGCCGGGAGCCCTATGACGCAATGGTTGCGTCGGGCGCGCGCGGTGGGCGTTGGCGTGATCCCCGTAACCGGTCTCGTGGTCTGCGTGGACCAGTTGGCAGCTGGCACTGACAGACCTTGGTGCGTTGCAAGCGCACGAATCGAGGCGGACTATAGAAGCCGCGAGTTAACGGAGCAATCCCTTCCCGCGAGGGGACATGGACCCCGAGCGCGCTTTGGGTCCCCTCGTGCGCGAGATGACGCGAAGGAAACGCGCCCCGCGTCATTCCCGTCTGCGTTTGTCGACGTCGATTGTCGACTCTTGCCCAGCGTCGCTGGACACTTCACAACTGTACACCGTCCCCCCGCCGCGAAGCAGCTAGCCGTTCGGTTAGGTCGAGTAGACACTGCCAACACGCAATCGGTTGCCACACCGGTGGGCAGCGATCTCCACATTGTGAATGTCTTAAGGTGAAAACAAGGCCCCCAGCCTCATCCGGAAGGACGAAACGCGCAAAGGGCCGGCTCCGTTACTATTCTTCAATATCGCTTCAGGGGGGCGAATTCAAACACGGCGAGCCGCGGCAACAGCGCACGCGGTTGTGGGAGGTCGTATGGAATTGAGCTTTGTCGCCCCCGGCACGCAGACGCATCGGTATGCGCTCAAGCTAGCGGGCCTGCCCGAAGGCACCGGGCCCGGAACGACGCCAGTCGATCCAGCCTGGGTGGACGATGCCCTCACCGCCGCGGTGCGCGTATTCGACGCGCACCGCGTGCACTTTGCCGACGCCTATTTCGCCTATCGCGCACGTGAAACCGCGCAGCATCCCAAGCGCACCGCCGGCAAGACCTCAACTGCCCGCGTTGCCGGCGATCTTCACGACGATACGCCGCTGCTCGCGGATACGTTTGCGATTGCGCAGCTGGCGGCACTTGTCTCGCTGGAGGCGTCCGGCGTGGCCGATGTGATCGACATTCACCTGGTGGTGGAGCGCCTGCGGGACGATGCCCCTGTCCCGCCCGCTGACGGCATTGGTGACGTGACCTTCGTTTCGGAAACCGGCGTCGGCGTGCAGAGCGCGGCAAGCCGGCACTAACGCGCACGGCAGCGCCTCAGGGCCCGTTGTGCGTGGGCCGTGCCGGCACGATGGTCGGTTGAGGCTCCGTTGGCGCGGCGACGGCATCGGCGTCACGAAACGTCCAGTACCGGTGCACCAGGAAGTTGAAGATGGCAGTGATGGACGAGGCAAACACCTGCGCAATCAGGTAATACAAACCGATCCCCAGGCCGACGGCCATGATGGTCGCGTTGCACCCCAACGCTAGAAAGGCCACCAGGCCAAAGCGCACCATCGCGCCGATGTGCCCACGTGTGCTGTTGAAGACGGCCTGCCGGCTGATGAAGTAGTTGAGCGTGGCACCGATCACGCTGCCCGCCACCGACGCCCGCCACGGCGAGACCCCCACCTGCACGAGCCCGAACAGCACCACATAGTGCGCCAGCGTTGCACCGCCGCCGATGACGACATAGCGAGCAAACTGCTCCACCGCCGCCCAGAAATGCCGCCGAGACGCCATGCGCGTGCCCCCCATCCACGTTGGAACCGACATTGTGCTCGATCATAGCTCCCGGGCTGCAACTCGCGTGCCACCGACCCTGCACAATAAAGTGCGCTTAAAGTTGTGCAACATTTGGCCGTATAGAAACGTGGGGCCCCGCGCGGGCGTGGGCTCCCTATTGCCATGCTCGAACTTCAACCTCTCGACATTCCGCTTGCGATTCCCCTGCCGTGGCCGATGCTTGACGCCGACGGGCAGTTGCTCGTCCCGAAGGGCGATGTCATCCACTCGCCGGAGGAAATCGACCTGCTGTGTACGCTGCACCGCCCGCATCGTCAGCCGGACGGCACGCCCACGCCTGCTCCGGCGTTTGCCAATACGCAGTTCCCCAACACGATGTTCCCCGACATGGGGGACGACCCTGACGGTGAACGCACGATCGCCATGGAGCTGCTGGGCCTGCGCCCCGGCGGCATGCTGACCGTGCGCCTGACCGCAGGCGCCGGGCAAACCAAGGGCACCGCGCGGGTAATAGGCTACAGCCCGCAGCGCCATCTGCTCATCACCATGCCCATCGACGGCGGCCGCGCAGTCATGCCGGTCAAGGATGAATTGGTGGACGTTCACGCATTCTCGGGCGAGGGCATCGCCACTTTCGAATGCACGGTCATGGCAGTAAGCCGCATCCCGTTCGAATACGTGGTGTTGTCGCCGCCGCGGCGGATCAAGAACCGCGCGTTGCGCAAATCGCTGCGCGTGCGCGCCAACGTGGTCGGCAAGATGCTGGTGAGCGGCGACCCGCCACGCATGATCCATATCTCCGACATCAGCACCACGGGCGCGTCGTTCCGCTCGGCGCATCGGCTGGAAGTGAGCGGCGCGCCTGCGCGTCTGCGCTTCCGGGTCAAAACGCGCGACTATCACTCCGAGCTGGTGGCGGCCGCCCTGGTGCGCAGTGAAAAACCGGCCGACCTGCCCAACGTGTATCAATATGGCGTGGAATTCGTCGAGTTGGTCGCCGCCCAAAAGATGCTGCTGCAGTGCTTTATCTATGAACAGTTGCTTTGGGGTGGGCAGCGCATGGTGTAACGTGGAAACAGCACTGATATTCGCATCTTTTTGATCAGAATTAATTAGCGTTAAACGTTAAAGGCGTTCGCCTGATCCACGCAAAAAGATGCTGGGAAACGGCCATCATGGCTGCCTTTAGGCTTATGATGCCGCAGGCTTACCTGTGACAAAGCATTACAATTGACGGCGCCCCGAGCGCACGCATTTCCGTTTTAAAGGTATTTGCAGGACGATCCCCATTTATGAGCCGCGCAAGGTCTGCCGCGCCATCGAGTCTGGATCCCATCTCCGGATTGCCCGACCGCGGGCGATTCGTCCAATTGCTGGCTGCCATGCCTCAGCCCGCACGCCAGGATGCAATCGGCGCCCTGCTGCTGATCGGCTTCGACCATTTTGCCGAGGCGACCAACACGCTCGGGCCCTTGGCAGCGCGGGAGGTCATCGCCGAATGTGCATCGCGGCTTGAAGCGCTGAGCATGCCCGCCGCGGATGGCAATGCACCCATCGTCGGGCGCATCGGCCCCGAGACTTTTGCCGTTGCCTGCCCAGACTTCGTCTCGGCACAGGATGTACATGATCTGGCGCGGCGGATTTCTGCGGCACTCACGCGACCTTTCATCACGCATGGTTACGAGCTGGTCTGCTCTTGCAGTATCGGCATGACGCTTTTCGAGGGCATGCCCTCCGATGCGGCACGGCTGATTGAACAGGCCGACCGGGCACTCTATGGTGTTCAGCACGGTGCCGAACCAAGCCCCGCGCTGTATGCCCCGGCGGCCATGCCCCCAGGCACGGGCACCAACGTCGCCCGCGCCGCCGAATACGACGCCATCGCCGAGCACCCGCGCCTGGCCGCCCAACTGCGCCACGCGCTTGCGCGCCGCCAGTTCAGCCTGAACCTGCAGCCACAACTGAGCCTGACCGACGGACGGATCGTCGGCTACGAATTCTTGCTGCGCTGGAGCTCACCCGAGCTGGGAGGCGTGGCACCGGCGGATTTTCTGCCGATCCTGGAGCAGACCGGCGACATTCGCGAGGTGGGCCACTGGGTGCTCGACAGCGCAGCCCAGATGCTGGCCGGACTGCTGCGCGAAGAATCCGAGCGCGCGGGACGCAACAGCCGGCATCAGCCGGGCGTGCATGCAGCCGTCAACCTGTCGGTTGCACAGCTGCTCGATCCGCAATTGAGCGACGTCGTGCGCGACATTGCCGTGCGCCACGCGGTGCCGACCACCCGGCTTGTCTTCGAGATATCGGAACACACGCTGCACCGTGCCAACGGCTCGGCGCAGAAAGCGGTGGAAGCCCTGCACGCTTGCGGCGCGCGCGTGGCGGTGGAAGACTTTGGAGCCACCGCGCACAGCCTCGATTGCCTGGCAACGTTCCGCCCCGATCAGGTCAAGCTCGACCAGGGGATCGTCAACGCAGTGACCAACGCGAGCGATCACACGGTGCTGCAACGCCTGGTGACTGCCGCGCATGGTGCGGGCGTGCCCGTCATCGCAACGCGCGTGGAAACCGCCGCACAGCTCCATGCCTTGCGCGCCTGCCGCTGCGACGTGATCCAGGGCTACCTGCTCTCGCAGCCCTTCCCGGCCCGCTGGATCGACGACACACAAGACGTGATTGCCGAGCGCGCGCGCGATCTGATGCCGTAAAGGAAAATGCCTTCCCGCCTGTCAGGCGGAAGGGCATTGGTGTTTGCGCCCGCGCTGCTTATGCGTGTTCGACGCGGAAGACCGCCACCGCGCTGCGCAGCGCCTCGGCCTGCTCTTCCAGCGACTCCGCCGCGGCCGCAGCCTGCTCGACCAGCGCGGCGTTCTGCTGCGTCACCTGATCCATCTGCGTGACGGCCTGGTTGACCTGCTCGATGCCGCTGCTCTGCTCTTCCGACGCGGCACTGATCTCGCCCATGATGTCGGTAACGCGGCGCACGGCCACGACCACCTCCTCGATGACCGTGCCGGCTTCGGCCACCAGGGTCGAGCCGTTCTGCACGCGGCCCACTGAATCGCCGATCAGTTCCTTGATCTCCTTGGCCGCCGTGGCGCTGCGCTGCGCGAGGCTGCGCACCTCGCCGGCAACGACGGCAAAACCGCGGCCCTGCTCGCCAGCGCGTGCGGCTTCCACCGCGGCATTCAGCGCCAGGATGTTGGTCTGGAACGCAATGCCCTCGATCACGCCGATGATGTCGGCGATCTTGCGGCTGCTTTCGTTGATGCCGGCCATGGTGTCCACCACGCGGCCCACGACTTCTCCGCCTTTGACGGCGATGTCCGACGCGTTGACCGCCAGCGTGCTCGCCTGACGCGCGTTGTCGGCGTTCTGCTTCACGATGCTGGTCAGCTCTTCCATGCTCGACGCTGTTTCTTCCAGCGATGAAGCCTGCTGCTCCGTGCGCTGCGAGAGATCGGCATTGCCGGCTGCAATCTGCTTGGTGGCGCTGGCGATCGAATCCGATCCCGTGCGCACTTGCCCGATGATCTGCTGCAGGCTCGTTTGCATGGACGACACCGCGTGCATGAGACGGGCGGTTTCGTCGCGCCGGCCAGCGGTGGTCTGGCCTTCCATTCGGGTGGCGAGGTCGCCGGAGGCCATACGCTCGAACACCTGAATGGCGCGCTCCAGCGGACGCACCACGGTGCGGCCGAGTACGCCACGCGCCACCACCGACAGCACCAGCGCGGCGGCCAGCAAGCCACCCGAAATCCAGATGCTCATTGCGTAGCGCGATTGGGAATGGTCAAAGCGTTGCTGGCCGTACTTGAAGCGCGCCCCGACCAGCGGCCCGAGCGCCGTGTCGTAATCGACGAAGAGCTTCGGCACCAGATTCGTGTTCAGCTCCCGGTACGTGGTGAGGTCGCTGCGCTCCAGCGCGGCAATGGCCGGCTCCAGCGCGGTCTTGACGAACTTGGTGCGGGCGGCGTCGGCGGCTTGCAGCTGGGCGCGGTCGGCCTCCGGAATCGGCAGCTTCATGAACTGGGCCCAGGCATCGTTGGCCGAGTTGACCATGGTGTGCGCATCAGCCAGCAGCTTCTTGAGTTCTTCCGGCGACGAGACCGAATCGAAATTGGTCAGGTGGATGCGCGCCCACAGCAGGTTGATGGTGTCTTTGGCCAGCAGGTCCAACCCCTTGGCGTCTTCCAGATATACCGCGCGCAAATCGTCATTGGTCGCCCGGCCGGTGGTGATACCCGCGAAGCCCACCAGGGCAATCATCACTGCAAATACCGCGACCAGAAACGTCAGCCGCGTGCGAATGCTTGTGTCCATCCACTTCCACATGTGTTTTTCTCCTGCATGGTTGGGCCGTGCGGCGCCGAGATCCCGTCCCCGCGCCCCTCTTCAGGCACCCTGTTCACTCCCAAAGGTGCTAACGGCAGCGGACGGGAGAAGTAGAGGGCTGCGCCCCGAATGTCCGGAATGCGCCGCAAGTGATATGCAAGACGGCAAAAAAGATGCGGCCGACGCACCCCACGTGCGCGGGGTCGCACTAAAATGCGGATTGCGCCACCGCTGGGGTGGCAATCACCAACATCGTGCGGGATACCGCACGGCTCACAAGGGGATCGAGATGAAGAAACTGATCGCACTGCTGGCCCTGGGCTGCGCCGTTCTGGCTGGCTGCAACACGATGGCGGGCATGGGTAAGGACATCCAGACCGGTGGCCAGAAGCTGGAAAACGCGGCTGACAACACCAAGCAGAAGATGTAATGAGGCAACGGCCGGGCAACCCCTGGCCAGAGCTGCGAAACGCCGCCCTTCGCGGCGTTTTCTCTTTTTGGGCCCCGCTATAGCAGCTCTTCCGGGGTAAACGGCGCCAGCATCTGGATCCACGTCCGGCGGCCCAGGCCGACCTCGGGCTCGTGATCGACGACGACCTCCTTGCCGTTCTCGTGCGTGGTCCAGCGCAAGTGGCCATCATCCTTGGTCACCCGGTAGGCACTGTCGCGCACCGAGTCGTCAAACAGCCGGGCTACCGCCTCCGACAGCACTGGACTGCGGATGATCAACCCGGTTTCCGTGTTCAGTGCGATAGAGCGCGGGTCGATGTTCATCGAGCCGACAAACAGCGTGCTGCGGTCCACCACGATCGATTTCACATGCAGGCTCGCCTGCGAGGAACGGAACGTGCCGAACATCTTTGGGCGATCGCCCAGCGTCGGCCGCAGTTCGTACAGTTCAACGCCGTCGTCGACCAGCTCGCCGCGATATTTCGCATAGCCCACATGCACGATGGGTGCGTCGGTCGCCGCCAGCGAGTTGGTCAGCACACGCAGGCGCACGCCGCGATCCTCCAAATGCTTGGCCACCTCAACACCACGCTTGCCTGGCACGAAATAGGGCGAGATCAACACCACCTCGCGCTTGGCCTCGTCAATCAGGCGCAGGAGCGTCTGGGAAAGGCGTTCGCCGCCCGGTTCCACCTTGTCGCCCGATACCTTTGCCGGACGGTCGACGATCACCTGCGCGGGAGCCCACTCCAGGCGCAGCCGGCCCCGGGCGATCTGATCGGCAAGGAACCAGTCACGCGGGGCAGGCTTGAGCGGCAAGGGTTCTTCCGGCGCCGGGCTGACGAGGTCCGTCTGGTTGCGACGTTGCTCAAGTTGCGAGACCACCTGGCCCGATGACGGCTCGCTCGAACCCGAACCGGTGTCGATCGGCTGGGTCGGCACGTCGATATGCTGCGGCGCACCCTCCGGGCGACGCGGCATCGTCACGGGTGGCGGATAGTTACCCTCTTTTTGCTCGGGCGGATGCGCGGCAGTCGGCTCGGGCGCCAACGCCTGCACCGGATAGGCGAATTCGCTGTTCCAGTAGGCATCGAACGCCGACGACAATTGCCGCACCGCGGGCCCCGCGGCCAGCACGTCAAGATCCACAAAGTTGGTGGTCTGATTTTGGGTGAAATATTCGGCACCCAGATTGCGCCCGCCTGTCACGGCCAGCGCGTTGTCGGCAATGAAGGCCTTGTTGTGCATGCGCCGGTTGACGCGGCGGAACTCGGCCGCGCCGCTCAGATACCGCGTCAGATTCGACATCCGCCCGCCCGGAAACGGGTTGAACAGGCGTACATCGATGTTCTTGTGCGACGAGAACTTAAGGAACGCGAGATCACGCCCGTCGCTGTGCAGGTCGTCAACCAGCATGCGCACACGCACGCCGCGCTCGGCAGCCGCCAACACATGACGCATCAATTCGCGCACGCTGTTGTCGCTTTCAATGATGAAGTACTGCAAGTCCAGCGTGCGTTCTGCCCGGTCGGCCAGTGTGAGCAGCGTGGCGTAGGCTTCCTCGCCCGACGGAATCAGCCGGAAGCCCGACACATCCGCCGACGGCGCATTTGTCTGCGCAAGCCGCCCAAGCGACGTGGCCGACTCGGCGTTCGGCAGCGCCGTCGTGACGGGGCGATCCACGTGCTCCGGCAGGCTGACGCAGCCGCTCAGCAGCGCGATGGCCAAGCAGGTGAACCAAGCGCGCAGAGACGCGGTCGGGTGGTTCCTTGGGTGCCCTTGCATGTTCGATGTCATGGTGAAGACGGGGCGACAGGACGTCGACTTCACACCAGCATGGCGCGTGCCTGAGCCCGCCGCGCCACCAGACTACGCGAGAAGACAGCCGCGGCAATATCCGTGTTTGTCCGACGCCACCTGGGGCGTGTCAAAATGGCCCCAGGTGTGTCCTCCTCCCTGGGCTCTTGATGCTGACCAACACCACGGCATTTGCCGCCTTTCTCTTTGTTGTGCACTGCGTGGGCGTGCTCGCGGCCATGCATGCCGTGCTGACCGTGCGGACATCCCAGGGCGCCATCGCCTGGGCCATTTCACTGGTCACGCTGCCGGAATTCACGCTGATCCCGTATCTGATCTTCGGGCGGAGCACCTTTGCGGGCTATGTGGATGCGCGGCGCTTTCACAACGCCCGCCTGCGCGAAATCACCCTCTCCGACGACTGGCGTCGACTGCGCGACCATGAATCGAGCGTGGTCGCGCCGCAGCACACCTGCATGCAGGCCTTGCCGCGCCTGACCGGCACACCGTGCCTGGCGCGGAATCGCGTGCGGCTGCTCGTCAACGGCGCAGAAACCTTCGAGGCCATCTTTGCGGCCATTGCGCAGGCGCGCCGGGTGCTGATCGTGCAGTTCTTCATCGTGCACGACGACACGCTTGGCCGCCGACTCGCCGAACTGCTGCTCGATCGCGCGCGGGCCGGGGTGCGCGTCTACTTTCTTTTCGACAGCATCGGCTGCCACGCGCTGCCTCGCCGCTATGTGCAGCGGCTCATTGAAGGCGGCGTACACGCCAAGCCGTTCTCCACCCATGCCGGGTTCGTCAACCGCTTCCAACTCAATTTCCGCAACCACCGCAAGCTCGTGGTGGTGGACGGCGAGCGCGCTTACGTGGGCGGTCACAACGTCGGCAACGAATACATGGGCGAAAAGCCGCCGCTTGCACCGTGGCGCGACACGCATATCGAGATCGTCGGTGCCGCCGTGATGGACCTGCAGCTCACCTTTGCCGAAGACTGGTACTGGGCTGCCCGCGAAGTGCCGCAACTCATCGTGCCCGAGCTGCGCCCCGAAGAAGACATGGTTTGCCAGGTGGTCGCCAGCGGCCCGGCCGACAAGCAGGAAACCTGCTCGCTGTTCTTCATGGAGGCCATTCAGTCGGCGCGCAAGCGGCTGTGGATCACGTCGCCGTACTTCATTCCGGACGAAGCCGTGTTTGCCGCGCTGCGCCTGGCGGTGCTGCGCGGGGTGGACGTGCGCATCCTGATCCCATCGCGGCCGGACCACCACATGGTGTTCCTGGCCTCCACGTTGTATGCGTATCAGGCGATTCGCGCGGGCGTGAAGATCTACCGCTACCTGCCCGGCTTCCTGCATCAGAAGGTCGTGCTGATCGACGACGAGGCCGCTGCCGTGGGCAGCGCCAACCTGGACAACCGTTCGTTCCGCCTGAACTTCGAGCTGATGATCATGACCGCCGACTCGCGCTTCGCCAACGATGTCGCGCAGATGCTCGAAGCCGATTTTTCCGAAGCCGCCCGCGTGGGCCGTGACGAATACGAACGCGCACACCCGCTGCGCCGCGTAATCATGCACGTGGCCAAGCTGTTCGCGCCCATCCTGTAGCCACCGTCACGGTTCGAATTCGCCCGCAAGAAGCGGAGCGCACGCAGACATCGGCATCCCTACCCTGAAGCAACGTTTTTCAGGAGAGTGCGATGCCCGATTTTCATCCTTCAACCGCTAACCGCCTGCCCCCGGGCTTCAACCGGCTGGCCGGCTCCAACCTGGCCGCGCAGTCGGCCGAGCAGATTGCACTGGCGGCCATGCCAATGGTTGCTGTCCTCACACTGCATGCCGACGCCAGCACGGCAAGCTGGCTGCAAGTGGCGCTCACGCTGCCGTTTGTCCTGTTTGCCATTCCTATCGGCATGCTGGCCGACCGATGGCCCAAGCGCGCCCTGATGGCCGGCGCAGAGGCGGTGCGCGCGTTGGCCTTGTTTGCTGTGGCGGGGTTGCTGGTGGCCGGGCGGCTAAACCTCGCCGCGCTCGGTGTGCTGGGCTTTGTTGCCGTGTGCGGCACGGCGGTGTTCAGTGTGGCGGCGCCTGCATTGGTGCCATCGCTCGTGCCGGCAGCAATGCTCGCGCGCGCAAACGGCCGCATCGAATTGGCGCGCACGATCGCATTTGCGTGCGGGCCGGCCATCGGCGGTGCGCTGATCGGCTGGACAGGCTCAATGGCGACGTTCGCGCTGGCGGCGGCGCTGTCCGCCGTGGCTGCGGCGCTGATGGCTGGCGTAACCGCCCCGGCGCCCGTGGCCCGGCGCGCGGCGCATCCGCTGCAAGACATCGCCGAGGGCGCGCGCTTCGTGTTTCAGCATCCGCTGCTGCGGCCGGTATTCATCACGCAATGCGTTTTCACCATGTCCTTCTTCATGGTGCTTGCCGTCTTCGTTCCGTATGCGGCGCACCGGTTGAGTCTTTCTGCACAGGCGATTGGGTTGACGCTCGGCATGTACGGCGCGGGCATGGTGATCGGCGCACTGCTGGCCGCGCGCATCCTTGCGCGCTGGCGCTTCGGCCATGTGGTGGCAACTGGCCCGGTGTGCGGACTGGCGGGCGGCGTGCTGCTTGCGGCCACACTCTGGCAGCCTTGGCCGGTGCTGGCACAGGCGGGCTTCTTTCTGCTGGGTGGCGGACCCATTCTTTGGGTGGTGAGCACGACCACGCTGCGGCAGACGGTGACGCCACCCGCGTTGCTGGCGCGTGTATCCGCAGTGAATGTGATGTCGTATGGCGCTCGGCCGGTCGGCGCGGCAATGGCAGCGTGGCTCGCCGCACACGCCGGTGTGGGCGCGTGCCTCGTGGCGGCGGCGGCGGGCTTTGCCCTGCAGCTGCTGTGCATTGCGCAATCGCCCGCAGTGCGGTTGGTGCGTCAACCGCGTGCGGACGATGCGTCGGCCGGGCTCGAGCCTGCCTGAGCCGCATTGGCATCGCGACCACCGCGCCGCCTCTCGACCAGCCGGCAGCGGTGGCGTCAAACCATGCGGCGGATGCCGAACCGCTGCGCGCGGCGGCGCCATACGAGCGCGTAATACAGCCCCTGCATCACGAACATGGCAAGGAACGCGGCCGGGTATGCAGCCCAGATGCCATCGGTGCCGATATGCCGGCTCAGCACCCAGCCCACCGGCACTTCCACCGCCGCGATGGCGAGGATGGAAATGGCCGTGGGCGCCATCACCGTGCCGCTCGAGCGCATCACGCCCGAGAACACGCTCGCCATGCCAAAGATGACCGAGCTCCACAGCGAGATATGCAAAAGGCTCTGGGCAAGGCCCATCACTTCTGCACTGGTGGTAAACCAGCCGATCACGGCGCGCGAGAAGAGCAAGGCCATCACCACCAGTACGCCGGTAATGGCCACGTTGAGCCAGAGCCCCGTGCGGGTGATGGCGTCCAGCCGCTCAGTATTGCCCGCACCGATGGCCTGCGCACCCAGGATGGACGCCGTGATCGCAATCGACATGGCGGGAAACTGCACGTAGCTGATGATCTGCGTGCCGGCGCCGTAAGCGGCCGTCGCGTCGGAGCCGAAGCCGTTGACGAATGACAGCAGCGCCAGCTCGGCAATCGAGATCACCACGAGCTGCACGCCCGTCGGCACGCCGATCTTCAGCACGGTTTTGAGCACGCCAAAATCGACCCACAGGTGCCGCGCCAGCACGGCATCGGGCGCCAGCGGATGATTGCGGCGGCGCAGGAAGAAGGCGAGCCACACCAGCGCGACCGTGAACGAAATGATGGTCGCCGCGGCGCCGCTTGCCACGCCCAGTTGCGGCAAGCCGAACCAGCCGCGAATGAAGGTCGGCGTCAGCACCAGCCCGATCGCCGTCGACAGCGCGAGGGTGCGCAGCGGCGTGCGCGTATCGCCCACGCCGCGCATCATCGCCGTAGCCAGCAGGTAGACGAACAGGCCCGGCATGGCATAGAGCATGACGCTGGCGTAGAGCGTGGCGTCTTGCAGGATATCGGCCGGCGTGCCGAGCCAACCCAGCAGCGCGTTTGCGAAGGGGCCGCCCAGCAGTGCCACCGCCAGCCCGACGATGAAACCCACGGAGAGCGTGGTGCCGGCAACAGTCTTGACCGCCTCGGGCTTCTTGGCGCCCCACGCCTGCCCGATCAGCACCGCCGCACCGGACCCCAACCCGATGATGAAGGCGATGAAGAAGAACAGGATCGGGAAGAACGCCGACACCGCGGCGAGTGCCTTCACGCCCAGCATGTGGCCCACATAGACGTTGTTGAGCGTGCCCGACAACGATTGCAGGATGTTGGCCAGGATCAGCGGGCCGAGAAATGCAATGAATGTTCGCCACAACGGGCGAGCAGCAGGCGCTGTCATGCAGCCTCCTGTTGAGAATTGAAGGCCCGGCTCGCCAGTTCGCGCGCAAAGTCGCGCACGTCGGCGGGCCAGGACTGGGTGAAGGATTCGAACGCCGTGGCATCTGCGGCAAACAAGGCCAGCGTGGCGTCTTCAAAGCGTGCGGCATTGCCGGCCATGGCCGACATGAAGCGGTACGCAGCTTCTTGGGCCTCGCGTCGGCGGTTTGCGCCTTCGGCGGCGCGGCGTGCATCTTCCACCAGCTTGCGCAGCGTAACCGACGCCCCGCCCGGCTGCGCGGCCAGCCAGTCCCAGTGGCGCGGCAGCAAGGTGACCTCGCGCGCAATCACGCCGAGCTTTGGGCGGCCAGGGCCACGCGGGCGGCTTTCGGGTTCAGCGGGTTGCGTGGCAGATGGCGCGGCGCGATCGAGGCGGGCAAGCACGTCTTCCACCGTGCCGCGCAAGTCGAATTCCACCGGCTGCGCCGTGGTGTTGTCGAACACCAGCACCTGCGATTCGGGGTGTGCATCGACGTGGATCTTGACGGCCCGGGCGACGTCGCGGACGGGCCCGGCGGCCAGGCGCTGCGTGCCGCCAAAGGCCGTGCACGCGTGGATTGCTGCGGCATCCATGAGAAACGCTCCTGCTGAAGTTTCAACAGGAATGCATTCTACCCGGGTTTAATTGGATGTCAATATTACCCGGGCATAAAAGCGCTATCGCGCGCAGCGTGACGCGCAGTCACGCCGCCTGCTGCACGCGTGCCTCCACCAGCAACCGCTTCAGCTCCGGCACGCACGAGCCGCAATTGCCGCCCGCTTTCAGGCAGGCCGTGATTTCACCAGTGGATTGCAGGCCCTTGGTGCGAATCGCATTGCAGATGGTGTTGCGGCCCACGCCAAAGCAGGAGCAGACGGTCGGCCCCACATCGACGCCCGCTTCGATCGGCTGGCCGAGCAGCACGCCCGCGCGATCGACGTCTTCCAGGCGCTCTTGCGCAAACAGGCCAGCCAGCCAGTTGCGCGACGGCAGATCCGGGCGCGGTGAGAGAAACACGCAGGCTTCGATGCGGTCGTCCACCACGTGTACCGCGCGGTAGACACGCGCGGTGGTGTCTTCGTATTCAAGCCAGTCGGCGTGCGGATCCGTCACGCCAAGCAGCGCGCGCGCCCAATTGTGTACCGAGTCCAGTTGCTGGCGGCCGGCCAGCTCATAGCGCACGAATTGCTTGCCCTGAATCCGCGTCCACCACGTTGCATCGTCGGTGTCGAGTGCGCTGCGCGAGAGGACAAAGCCGTGCCAGGCCACATCGAACGGCTCGACCATCACCGGCGTGTGCTTGAACTCCGGCTCGCCGGATACCGGGTCGACCACCGGATTGACGACCGCACCGACGCGCGCATCGGAAGCAAACTGGCCGTTCCAGTGGATCGGCACGAACACGCTGCCGCGCGCGATGCCGCCCGTCATGCGCACACGCGCCACCACGCTGCCCCAACGCGACGACACGCGTGCCAGGTTGCCTTCGCGCACGCCAGCCAGCAGCGCATCGTGCGGGTGCAGATCGACGAACGGTTCGGGCACGTGGTCGGCCAGCTTGGGGGCGCGACCGGTGCGCGTCATGGTGTGCCATTGGTCGCGCACGCGGCCGGTGTTCAGGATGAGCGGATAGTCGCCATCGACCGCATGCGCCGGCGCGCGGGCCGGCGTCGGCACGAAACGCGCACGACCATCGGCGTGAGCGAAATGGCCATCGCTGAAGAGGCGCGCTTCGCTCTTGCCCGACGTTGCGATGGGCCATTGCACGGGCGACATGCCGTCGTATGCTCCGGCATCGAGCCCCGCCAGGCCGCCGAGGTGGAAGGCGCGGCGGACGCCGCTCGCATCGTTGGCGTAGGCGGACAGGCGCGCGTGTTCATCAAACACATCGCCGGGGCTTTTGAAATCGAAGCCGTCGTATCCCATGCGGCGAGCGACGTCGGCGATGACGTCCCAGTCGGCGCGCGCCTCGCCGGGTGCCGGCAGAAAGGCGCGCTGGCGCGAGATGCGGCGTTCGGAGTTCGTCACCGTGCCGTCTTTCTCGCCCCAGCCAAGCGCGGGCAGCAGGATATCGGCCAGCGCGGTAGTGTCGGTGGCTTCAACAATGTCTGAAACGACGACGAGTCTGCACTTGGCCAGCGCACGGCGCGCCTGGTCCGCATCCGGCAGGCTGACCACGGGATTGGTGCCGATGATCCACACGGCCTTGACGCGCCCGTCTTCAATGGCCTTGAACAGGTCGACCGCCTTGAGGCCCATCTTATCGGCCATGCGCGGCGACGCCCAGAACGTTTGCACGAGGTCGCGATGCGACGGATCATTCAGCTCCATATGCGCGGCCAGCATGTTGGCCAGACCGCCCACTTCGCGGCCGCCCATCGCATTCGGCTGGCCGGTAATCGAAAACGGCCCCATGCCCGCGCGGCCGATACGGCCCGTGAGCAAGTGGCAGTTGATGATGCTGTTGACCTTGTCCGTGCCCGCCGTCGATTGATTCACGCCCATCGAAAACGCCGTGATGGTGCGTTCGGTATCGGCAAACCAGCTGTAGAAGGTCAGCAGATCGTCGAGCTTGAGCTTGCATGCCTTGGCGACGGCTTCAACATCGTGGCTCTCGGTGCCGGCGGCTTCCAGCGCGGCGTCCGGGCCGTTGGTATGCAGCGTGACGAAATTCCTGTCCACCACACCACGCCGCGAGAGGAACGACAGCAGGCCGTTGAACAGCCGCACATCGGTACCGGGCTTGATGGGCAGATGCAGATCGGCCAGCTCGCACGTGGCCGTGTGGCGCGGGTCCACCACCACCACCTTCATCTCGGGCCGCGCCTCCTTGGCGCGCACGATGCGCTGGAACAGGATCGGGTGGCACCACGCCGTGTTGGAGCCGACCAGCACGATGAGTTCTGCCGTTTCCAGATCGTCGTAGCAGACGGGCACGAGGTCTTCACCGAACGCGCGCTTGTGCCCGGCCACGGCCGACGACATGCACAGCCGCGAGTTGGTATCGATGTTGGCCGTGCCGATGAAGCCCTTCATCAGTTTGTTGGCGACGTAGTAATCCTCGGTCAGAAACTGGCCGGAAACGTAGAGCGCGACCGCATCGGGGCCGTGTTCTTCGGCGATGCGGCGAAAGCCCTGCGCGACGGCGTCAAGTGCGGTGTCCCACGTCACACGCTGCAGCGGGGCAATGGAGGCGTCGAGATCATGCGAACGTTCGCGGATGGCGGGATACAGGAGGCGGCCTTCGAGGCCGACGGTTTCTCCCAGCGCTGAGCCCTTCACGCAGAGGCGCCCTGCGTTGGCGGGGTGCGTAGGGTCGCCTTGAATGTCGACGCTGCCATCCGCTTGCGGGGTTGCCAGCACGCCGCAGCCGACGCCGCAGTAGGGGCAGGTGGTGCGTACGGCGTTCGCTACTGGGTGGATGGGGATGGTGGTCATCGTCATTTCCGTATTGCTGTGCGTTTGTCGTGCACCCCTTGTTTCACCCCCTGCCGGGGGCGACTCACTTTCTTTGTCTTGCCAAAGAAAGTAAGCAAAGAAAGGCGCGCCCGAGATGGCGACTTCCCCTTGAATTTATGTAACCAGGCGGGGAAGGAGGCAAACTCGCTTCGCTCAGACAAGCCTCCTTCCTTTTTCCGCCCGCTTACAGAAATTCAAGGCGCCATCTAGGGCTTCAACTGCCACACCGGCGGCATGCAAAGGGTGTTGCCGGTGTCGTGTCTTGCCGGTGTTCATTACGCCGCCTCCGCTTCGCAAAGCGCGCGGCCAAACAACAGGCGCTGGCGGATCGACGTGATGGGCACCTCGCGTTGGATCAGGTCGAAGTACCACGGGCCGTCTGCTACATCGCCGTACAGGACTGCGCCGACGATACGGTCTTCCTTCAGCACCAGGCGCTTGTAGACGCCCCGGCGCGGGTCGCGCAGCACGATATCTTCGGTGCCGTCGCCGCCGATGAAATCACCGGCGGAATACAAGTCCACACCCGTGACCTTCAGCTTGGTTGCGGTGGCCTGCTGGACATAGCGCCGGTGCCCGGCACCGGCCAGGTGCGCGGCACACACGCGGGCCTGGTCCCAGATGGGAGCGACAAGTCCGAACGTGGCGCTGCGGTGCTGCACGCATTCGCCCACGGCGTAGATGCGCGGGTCGTAGGTCTGCAGCGTGTCGTCGACGACGATGGCGCGCTCGCAATGCAGGCCGGCGGCCTTGGCCAGCTCAATATTGGGGCGGACGCCGGCAGTCATCACCACGAGGTCGGCGGGAATCTGGGTGCCGTCCTTGAAGCGGACGGCGCTCACGCGGTCGGTGCCCAGCAACTCGGCCGTGTGCGCGCCCAGCAGGAAGCGCAGGCCCTTGGCTTCCAGCGCCTTCTGCAGCAACTGCCCGGCGGGCTTGTCCAGCTGTCGCTCCATCAGCGTGTCGGGCAGGTGCACGACCGTCACATCCATGCCTTGGCGCATCAGACCGTTGGCCGCTTCGAGCCCGAGCAGGCCGCCGCCGATGACGACGGCATGCCGATGATTGCGCGCGGCTTCGAGCATCGTCTCCACGTCTTGAATGTCGCGGAAGGCGATCACGCCCGGCAGCAGGTGCCCCGGCACCGGCAGGATGAACGGACGCGAGCCGGTGGCGATCAGCAGGCGGTCGTAGCGCACCTCCACGCCATCGCGCGAGCGCAGCGTGCGGCGCGGGCGGTCGATGGCGACCACCGGGTCGCCCGCGTGCAGCGTGATGTGGTTCTCGTCGTACCACTCATGCGTATTGAGCATGATGTCGTCAACCTGCTTCTCGCCCGCCAGCACGGGCGAGAGCAGGATGCGGTTGTAGTTGCCGTGCGGCTCTTCGCCGAACACGGTCACGTCGTACAGGTCCGGCGCGAGCTTGAGCAATTCTTCGACCGTGCGCATGCCGGCCATGCCATTGCCGATCACGACCAGCTTGGGGCGTACGGTCTTGGCGTTCATGCTGCCCTCTCCTGAAGTTTGTCGGTCATTGGAATCGGCTCATGCCGCTACCCACACCTTGCCGTCTTCCACCTTGGTCGCGTACGCGTGCACAGAGTTGGCCGGCGCTTCCAGGCACTCGCCCGTGGTCAGATCGAAATGCTGCTTGTAGATCGGCGAGGCCACGACGATGCGCTCTCCCAGATTGCCGACCAAGCCGCGCGAGAGCACGGCGGCGTCGGAGTTCGGATCGTAGTTGCCGATGGCGTACACGCCTTGCGACGTGTTGCCAGCCACACGGAACACGGCAACCTGGTCACCGTCCACCAGCGCGCAAACGCCGGTATTGGGGACGATGTCGTCCACGGCACAGATCGGGGTCCAACGGGATGCTTGCATGGCGTTCTCCTCTTCTCTCGGGCTCAAGCGGCTTCAGCCACAACGGGAATGCGTACGGGCCGCGTCTTGGCACGCTCCTCGACCGTCGCTGGGCGAATCTGGCCGCGCTCTTCGACGAAGACGACATTCGCATCCTTCGCTTCGCTGTTGACGAAGTGGCGGAAGCGCTTGCGCACGTCAGGGTTCGTCACAGCCGTCTTCCATTCGTCCTGGTAGGTGTCGACCACGTGCTGCATCTCGGCTTCGAGTTCCGCCACGATGCCCAGCTTGTCGTTGATCACCACGTCCTTCAGATAGTCGAGACCGCCTTCGAGGTTGTCCCGCCATGTGCTGGTGCGTTGCAGGCGGTCGGCCGTGCGCACGTAGAACATCAGGAAGCGGTCGACATACTTGATGAGCGTTTCCTGGTCGAGGTCGGCCGCCAGCAGTTCGGCATGGCGGGGCTTCATGCCGCCGTTGCCGCACACATACAGGTTCCAGCCCTTCTCGGTGGCGATGATGCCGACGTCCTTGCCTTGTGCCTCGGCGCATTCACGCGTGCAGCCCGACACGCCAAACTTGATCTTGTGCGGCGAGCGCAGGCCCTTGTAGCGGTTCTCCAGCGCCACCGCAAAGCCCACCGAATCGCCCACGCCATAGCGGCACCATGTGGAGCCCACGCACGACTTCACAGTGCGCAGCGATTTGCCGTACGCGTGGCCCGATTCAAAGCCGGCCGCGATCAGCTCTTCCCAGATCAGCGGCAACTGCTCCAGCCGCGCCCCGAACAGATCGACGCGCTGGCCGCCCGTGATCTTGGTGTACAGGCCGTATTTCTTGGCGACCTGGCCTACGGCGATCAGGCCGTCTGCCGTGACCTCGCCACCCGGCATGCGCGGCACGACGGAATACGTCCCGTCCTTCTGGATGTTGGCGAGGAAGTAGTCGTTGGAATCCTGCAGGCTGGCATGCTCTTTCTTGAGCACGAAGTCGTTCCAGCACGAAGCAAGGATGCTCGCGACGGCGGGCTTGCAAATGTCGCAGCCTATGCCGCTGCCATGCGCTTCCAGCAGCGCGTCGAACGACTGGATGCGGCCCACGCGCACCAGGTGATACAGCTCCTGACGCGAATACGGAAAGTGCTCGCAGATGTGGTTGTTGACGGCCAGGCCTTGCTTCTTCATCTCGGCCTTCATCACCTGCGTCATGAGCGGCACGCAGCCGCCACACGAAGTGCCGGCCTTGGTGGCGTCCTTGAGCGCGCCCACGGTCGTGGCGCCAGCACACACGGCCTGGCACAGCGCGCCCTTCGACACGTCGTTGCACGAGCAGATCTGCGCGCTTTCAGGCAGTGCATCCACACCCAGCGCCGGGCGTGCATTGCCATCGGCCTGCGGCAGGATCAGGAATTCCGGCGCCTCGGGCAGTTCGATGCGGTTGAGCATCATCTGCAGCAGCGTGCCGTATTCGGCCGCATCGCCCACCAGCACGCCGCCCAGCAAATACTTGCCGTCTTCCGATACCACCAGCTTCTTGTAGATCTGCTTGCGCTCGTCGGTGAACTGCACGCTGCGGCTGCCCGGCGTCACGCCCTGCGCATCGCCCAGGCTGGCGACGTCCACGCCCATCAGCTTGAGCTTGGTGCTCATGTCGGCGCCGCTGAACTCCGACGCATCGTCGGCGGCCAGGATCTGCTTGGCGGTGATGCGCGCCATCTCGTAGCCGGGCGCAACCAGACCGTAGACCTTGCCGCCCCACAGTGCGCATTCGCCAATCGCGAAAACATCCGGCGCGGAGGTGCGGCACTCGGAGTCGATCACGATGCCGCCGCGCTCGCCCACTTCCAGCCCGCAAGCGCGCGCCAGTTCGTCGCGCGGGCGGATGCCGGCCGAGAAGACGACCATGTCGGCTTCCAGGTGCGTGCCGTCGGCAAAGTTCAGGCGGTGCGTCGCCGTTTCGCCGTCGACGATCTCCGACGTGTTCTTCTGCGTGTGAACGGTCACGCCCAGGTCTTCGATCTTCCGGCGCAGCATGCGGCCGCCGCCGTCGTCCACCTGCATTGCCATCAGGCGACCGGCAAACTCGACCACATGCGTTTGCAGGTTCATGTCGCGCAGCGCCTTGGCGCATTCCAGCCCCAGCAGGCCGCCGCCGATGACGACGCCGGTCTTGGCGCGCTGGCCGCATTCGGCCATCGCTTCGAGGTCTTCAATGGTGCGATAGACGAAGCAGTCTTTGCGGTCGCGGCCCGGTACGGGCGGCACGAACGGCAACGAGCCCGAAGCGAGGACAAGCTTGTCGTACGGCAGCACCTCGCCGGTCGAGGCCGTCACCGTTTTGGCGGTGATGTCGATGGCCGTGGCGCGGGCGTTGAGCTTGAGCACCACGTCGTCGCGGTCAAAGAAGCCCGGCGCCACGAGCGAGAGCTCTTCCGCCGTCTTGCCCGTGAAGAATTCCGACAGGTGCACGCGGTCGTAGGCGGGGCGCGGCTCTTCGCACAGCACCGTCACCTGGAGGTGATGGCCCGGAGCATGCAGCAGGCTTTCCAGAAACTTGTGGCCCACCATTCCGTGGCCAATGACGACGATCTTCATGGTCATGGTGATGTCCTCTTTCAGGCGTTGCCGGCAGCGGCCAGCGTGTTGTCGTACAGCGCTTGTTCGCGCGCCTTGTGTTCTGCCGAGAAGCGCACGGCAATGGCGCAGATGGCTGATAGCGCCACCAGAACGCCGAGGATGGACAGCGTGGCCTGCGTATCGGCCATGCCCTTGAGCAGGAAGCCCGCCGCCACCGCGCCGGCGTTGCCGCCCGCACCGATGATGCCGGCCACACCGCCGAGTGCACGGCGGTCAATGAACGGCACCAGCGCATACGTGGCACCGCATGCCATATGCGTGAACAGGCCGAAGCCCAGCATCGCGAGAATGGCCACCGGCACGCTGCCGGCATGGGCAAAGCCGAACAGGCCCAGGCCCTCGCCCATCATCAGCACGCACAGCAGTTGGGTGCGCGCATCCAGGCCTCGCTTGGCAGCCACGCGGTCCGACACGATGCCACCCAGCGCACGGGCAAACAGCGCCAGCAGGCCGAAGCTCGCCGCAGCCATGCCCGCGGCCGACAGCGACAGGCCGAAATGATCGACGTAGTAGGTGGCGGCGATGTTATGGATGAAGATCTCCACGCCAAAGCACGCGCCGTAGGTAATGAACAGCAGCCACACCCGGTAGTTGCCGGCGGCGGCCACAAAGCTGCCCCAGCCGCCCTTCTTGCCGCCTTCGATGGTCTTGCCGGCGGCGCGCAGTGCGCTGAAGTTGCCTTCCGGGCAGTCCTGCGTATAGCGCCAGTACAGCGCCGCGACGAGCAGCATCGCCACGCCCGGCACCACCATGGCCAGGCGCCAGCCCATGCTCTGCGTCACGCCCATCATCACGATGGCGGTCAGCAGCAGCGGCATCGTGCCTTGCGCCACACCGCCGCCTGCGTTGCCCCAGCCGGCCGCCGCCGCGTTGGCGGTGCCCACCACGTTCGGCGCGAACATGACCGACGTGTGGTACTGCGTGATGACGAAGCTCGCACCAATCGCGCCAATCGCCAGGCGGAAGAACAGGAAGGTCTCGTAGCTTTGCGCGAGTGCCACGCCCAGCACCGGGATGGCCCCCAGCAGCAGCAAGCCGGTATACGTCTTGCGCGGGCCGAAGCGGTCGCACAGCGGGCCGACGATCAACCGCACCAGGATCGTCACCGCCACCGCCGCGATGTTGATGTTGGCGATCTGCCCCGGCGTGAGGTGGAACTCGCCTTTGAGCACCGGCATGAGCGGCGCGCAGGCGAACCATGCGTAGAAACACACGAAGAACGCGAGCCACGTCAGATGGAAGGCGCGCATCTGCGGCGTACGCAGGCTGAACAGGTCGATTCGGGTGGCTTTGCCGGTCATGTTGAATCCCAATCAGGGGCCGAAAAAAAGAAAGGCGTCCGAGAGCCCGGCTGCACTAGCCAGGGTCTGGGACGCCGTTGTCCAAGTCGCCCTGAGCACCAGGGCCTTCACCACGAAGAGCACGGATCGCCTTTGACCCGCGCAATGGTGCTACGCAACAGGTATGCCAGGCTCACAAAGCCTTGTCCTATCGCGGTTTACAGGAAATTGGCCAGACACCGGCCAGGGCGCGTGCCTCACACACGGGCACCGCACCGCACGCTTTCGGTGCAGACACGATTCGGGATGGTGCGGCACAGCAAATGCGTCGGCCGCCGCCAAGGGCGACCGGCGCATCTCGCGCATTGACCGATAGGAAGGGAAGCTGCCGGATCAGGTTTCGGCGTCAGTAGCCGTGCGTCACGATCGACAGCACCGAGAGATCCGGATGCGTGCCGTCGACAATGCTGCGCGCCACGTGTACGGCTTCCTCCATGGCCTCTTCGGGGCTGCGGAAGGTATCGTCGCCATCTGCATGAAAGGGCACGACATGACCGGGCAACTGTGGATCGGCGCCGGGGTGGCACACGTAGCCGGTGTAGGTGTAGCGCGAGGAGTTTGCCCGTGTCGGGCTTGGAACAACGTGAATTTCGAACCCTTCGTAGAGTTCTTGCGGTGCGGTGGTGAGCTGGTCAGACATGGTGGCCTCGCCGGGTTAGCGTGTACCGGCCCCGCCGGCGCTTGTGGCGCGGCGCGGCTGCCCTGGGTTCAACCAGTCTAGGTGATGCGGTGCATGTTGAAATCCGGCGGTTGGATGACATGCGCATCCACCGCCGTTCTTGGCGCCGGTGCCGGCGCGCGCTATGCGCGCTTGATTAGCCGGATGATGAACAGCAGGATCACCGCGCCGATCACCGCCGTGATGATCGAGCCGATCCACCCACCGCCCAGCGAGATGCCGAGCACCCCCGCCAGCCATCCGCCGATGAACGCACCGACGATGCCGACCACGATGTCGACGAAGATGCCGAAACCGCCGCCCTTGACCAGGATGCCGGCCAGCCAACCCGCCACCGCGCCAATGATCAGCCAGGCAATCAAACCGTGTGAGGCCATGTTTGCGCTCCAGAGAATGTGCGTTTTGAGGGACGTTACCGCATAGGCATAGTAGGCGAAGACAGCACAATCGCGATGTGCGTTCGACGGGGTTTTTGCAATTGCGTCGGGCTATCCGAGCATCCCGCGACAGCGCGTCACATTGCACTGCAGGGTAGGACGCCTAAAATTTCAAAAATTCCTGAAAATTGAGAAAGATCAAAACAATGCAACTCTCTCCCTTGAAACAGCGCTTCGTCCTGCATTTCGGCGAGATGGGCAGCCGCTGGGGCATCAACCGCACCGTCGGGCAGATCTACGCGCTGCTCTATGCTGCGCGCGAGCCGATCAACGCGGACGAGATCGCCGAGTCGCTGGGCTTCTCCCGCTCGAACGTGAGCATCGGGCTGAAGGAGTTGGAGTCTTGGAAGCTGGTCCGCCTCTCGCACAAGCCGGGCGACCGGCGGGAATATTTTTCCGCCCCGGACGACATCTGGACCATCTTCCGCACGCTGGCCGAGGAGCGCCGCAAGCGCGAGATCGACCCCACGCTCTCGCTGCTGCGGGACGTGATGCTGGAATCCCCCACCGATCCCGACGACCGCCACGCCCAGGCGCGCATGAAGGAGATGTACCAGCTCATCACGCTCATGACCAACTGGTTCGACGACGTGCAGAAGCTCGACGCCGAATCGCTTCAGCAACTCATGAAGATGGGTGCCAAGGTGCATAAGTTGTTGGAAATGAAGAACAAGCTTGCCGTTGTCGTTGGCGGCAAGTCCAAGTAGCCCCCGAGAAAGCCATGTCACTCGATCCCGTTGTCCTGGCGCGCATCCAGTTTGGCGCCAACATCACCTTCCACATCCTCTTTCCCACCATCAGCATCGCGCTTGCGTGGGTGCTTCTGTTCTTCAAGCTGCGCTATCGCAAGACCGGTGACGAGGCCTGGATGGCCGCCTATCGCCTTTGGGTGAAGGTCTTCGCATTGACGTTCGCGCTGGGCGTGGTATCCGGCGTGACGATGAGCTTTCAGTTCGGCACGAACTGGCCTGGCTATATGAATACCGTCGGCAATATCGCCGGACCGCTGCTGGCGTATGAGGTGCTGACCGCGTTCTTTCTGGAAGCCAGCTTTCTCGGGATCATGCTATTCGGCACCGGCCGCGTGAGCCCGCGCATCCACACATTCGCGACGTTCCTTGTCGCGTTGGGCACGACCATCTCTGTCTTCTGGATCATCGCGCTCAATTCGTGGATGCAGACACCCGCCGGCTACGTGATGATCGACGGCCGTGCGCATCCGCAAAGCTGGCTGGCGATCATCTTCAACCCGTCGTTTCCCTACCGGTTCACGCACATGCTGCTGGCGTCGGGGCTGACGGTGTCGTTCCTGCTGGCGGGGTTGTCCGCTTACCGCTGGCTGCGCAACGACCGCGGTGGCGACGTGCGTGCGGCGCTCAAGACCGGCGTGGTGCTTGCCGCCATGCTCATCCCGTTGCAGATTGCCGCCGGAGATGCGCACGGCCTGAATACGCTGGAACATCAACCTGCCAAGCTGGCCGCGATGGAAGGCATCTGGCAAACCGAACGCGGTGTGCCGGCCGTGCTGTTCGGCATTCCCGATGCAGCAACGCGCAGCAATCGCTACGAGATCGCGGTGCCGAAGGTGGCATCGCTGTATCTCACTCACTCGCTCGACGGCGAAGTGCGGGGGCTCGATCAGTTCGATCAGCATCCGCCCGTGCTGCCCGTGTTCTTCGCCTTCCGCCTGATGGTGGGCGTTGGCTTGCTGATGCTGGCGGTGTCGTGGACCAGCGCCTGGCGCCTTCGCCGCAATGGTGAACTGCCGCGCTGGCTGGCGCGCACCCTCGTCGCCATGACGTTCTCCGGCTGGGTGGCGGTGGTGGCCGGCTGGTACGTGACCGAGATCGGCCGGCAACCGTGGCTTGTCTACGGCGTGCTGACCACCGCGCAGGCCGCCTCATCCGTGCCCGCGCGGATGATCGGCAGCACGCTGGCAATGTATCTCGCGCTGTACGCGTTCCTCATCGCCTCCTACATTGGCGTGGTGTTCTATCTGGCCCGCAAGGCCGGCGGCGCCATCGACCCGACCGATGCCGACATCCCCGGCAAGCACACCTCTGAACTTTCCGCGCCCGTCGCGAGCCACGCATGAGCACCATTCCTGACCTCACCCAACCCGCCGGCTGGCTGCCGGTGGTCTTCATGGCCCTGATGGGGATCGCCGTGCTGGCCTACGTCGTCCTGGACGGCTACGACCTGGGCGTCGGCATCCTGCTGCGCCGCGCCGACGACGCCGAGAAGGACACCATGATCGCCTCCATCGGCCCGTTCTGGGACGCCAACGAAACCTGGCTCGTGCTCGGGGTCGGGCTGTTGCTGGTGGCGTTTCCGGCCGCGCATGGCGAGATCCTGGGCGCGCTGTATCTGCCGGTGGCGCTGATGCTGTTCGGGCTCATCCTGCGTGGCGTGGCATTCGACTTTCGCGTCAAGGCACGCGCGCACCACAAGCCGTGGTGGAATCGCGCGTTCTATGCCGGCTCTGTCATTGCCACCGCAGCGCAGGGCCTGATGCTCGGGCTGTACATCACCGGCTTCCAGTACGACGCGGCCAACGTCATCTTTGCGATCTGCACGGCAGGCGGCCTGATTGCCGGCTACCTGCTGCTGGGCGCCACGTGGCTCATCATGAAGACGGAAGGCGCGCTGCAGCTGCGCGCGGTGCTGTGGGCACGCGGCAGCCTGTGGTTTACCGCGTTGGGCGTGGCCGCCGTGTCGCTGGCGACGCCGTGGGTCAGCACTCGCGTGTTCGACAAATGGTTTGCGCTACCGAACATCATCCTGCTGGCGCCCGTGCCGCTGGTGACAATCGTGCTGTTCCTGCTGATCGACTGGGTACTGCGCCGCCTGCCGCAGCAGATTGCGAAGGGCGATGAACACCTCGTCTGGGCGCCGTTCGTCGGCACCGGCGCCATCTTTCTGCTGGCCTTCAACGGCCTCGCCTACAGCCTCTTCCCGTATCTCGTGGTGGACCGGCTCGACATCTGGCAAGCGGCCAGCGCGCCGGAATCGCTCGAGTTCATGCTGGTGGGCGTGGCCATCGTGCTGCCGACCATCGTCGGCTACACGATCTACTCGTACAAGGTGTTCCACGGCAAGGCGACGGAGTTGCGGTACTACTGAGTCAGCTACGAGCGCAGATACGTCCGCCCGGTGCTGTCTTGACGCTCGACTAGCCTTGCGGCCGGCGCTGCGACAGCACCCACAACATCGCGCCCACGGCTTCCGCCTGCGAGCGCGTGCAAGTCTTTTCAAACATGGCCCGAAGTTGCGAGCGTACGGTCGACCGAAGCGGTAGATCATCGACTGCCGATAGGCGACCATTTGCGCTACGCTTACACCCTTTCGCCCGACCGGGCTTTCATCGCCTTTTGCGTCACCTCATGCCCGCCCTGCAACACGTCGACCTCCGCACGGACCCCGCCGCCCGCCCTTTTGTGAAGGACGAAACCGTCCACGTCGACTTTGCTGCCGAAGCCGGCGAGCTGATGAGCCTGGAAGGCCCCAATCGCTACGCCCCCGGCGATGCGCTGATCACCGGTTCAACCGGCGACCGCTGGGTGGTCTCGCGCGAGCGTTTCGATGCGAAGTACGTCCCCGCCGATGCATCGCTCGCGCAGGGTCAGGCTGGCGCCTACCGCAACCGGCCGAGCGTGGTGCTGGCCAAGCAGATGCGCGAAGCGTTCTCGATGGCGCGCTCCGAAGCCGGCGATGTACTGCACGGCCAGGCCGGTGACTGGGTGCTCCAGTACGCCCCTGGCGACTACGGCGTCGTGCAGGCGCAGCGCTTCGCCAAGGTCTACCGCCCAGCCTGAAGCGTTACTGCGCCGCCTGCTGCTGGCGCTCGACTTCGTGGTGCTTCATCTGCAGGTAATCCTGCCGTTCGACTTCATGCAACTGGCGCGGGTACTGCTCGGTGGCGCTGAACCAGGTATTGAGCCGCTGCTGCAAGCGCTTGTCGGCCGGCGCCGACAGCGACTTCAGGTAGGCGTCGATGGCGAGGTAGTAGCGCATCGTGTTGCGCTCGAGCAGGCCGCGCACGCCGCCCACATATTCGGGCTCCCCGCCCGATGAGGACTCCGCCGTCTTGGTAAAGCCGACCTTGCCGCTACCGACCGTGGCAAGGTATGTGCGCATCGCCAGACGCCCCGCCGTACCGTAACCGTACGCGTAGGTCAGGTGCAGGAAGGTATGGTTGCCGGCGCCCGGCGCGGGAATGGCCTCCAGCATGATGTGATAGTCACGCGTGCTGAGCGGGCCGGAAGCCGCGCTGAGTTCCACGCGAAAATAATCTGCACTGCTGGCAACGGGGTGATAACCGAACTCGAGGCGATAGCTGCTGGAGAGCGAGTCTTCCACCTTGCGGCCGAGGTTCACGTTAAGCACGCTGCCATCCGTACCCTGCGTGGCGTGGCAGTACTTGATATTCAGATGCAGGATGAGGACGTCGCACCAGTTGGCAGCGCCGTGCTCCGGATCGCCCAGCGCGCTCTTGACGGTGGCGAACGGGTAGTCGAGCACGCTATAGATGTCGCTCTTGAGCCGTTCGGGCGCTTCGGTGGATTCCAGCACCAACGGCCGATGGAACACGTTATCGGCCAGCTGGGGCGCCACGGTCTGGTATTTGTCGCGCAGCGCTTGCGCGTTGTCTGCCGCACGCGCGGGAAAGCTCAGGCACAGGCCTGCCATCAAGGTAATCAGGGCAGGCGAGCACAACCAGGCGGTATGTCGACGGGGGGTCATAGGCATGGCGTTCTCGTGGAATCGTTCTTCATTCTAGGAGGCGCGGATGCACATGCCGTCGCAACAAATGGTCCTGCGCCGGCACATCGTCCATGCGGCGTTCTGTCATCACGGCAGCCAACGCATGCGCCGATGCGGCTCGGTAAAATGAGCGCTTCTTCGCCTCGTGCTTCCCGGCACTTTCGGCACCATGCCCTCGCCACTCGACGCCATTCGCGAACGCATCGCCAACCAGGTCCGCGGCCTGACGCGCGCCACCGGCAGCCTTACCCTCGACATTGCTTCACCGCCGGGCGACCCCGGCCTGTTCGGCCCCGACGCGGTCTGCTGGAAGGTGCACGCCGATTTTCCGGCGATGATGGCCGGCGGCATCAGCGCGTTGTTGTTGCAGGCGCTGCACCCCCGCGCGCTGGCCGGCGTGTGGGACCACTCCAATTTTCGTGAAGACCTGCAAGGGCGCCTGGGCCGCACCGCGCAGTTCGTGGCCGGCACCACGTATGGCAGCCGGCAAGATGCGCTGGCGCTCATCGACCGCGTGAAGACGATCCACGACCGCGTGCAGGGCATCGCGCCCGATGGCCGGCCGTATTCCGCCAACGACCCCGACTTGCTCACCTGGGTGCACGTGGCCGAAATGTCGAGCTTCCTGGCGGGCTATTTGCGCTATGTAGATGCCAGCCTGAGCGGCGCGCAGCAGGATCGTTACTTTGAAGAGACTGCGCTGGTGGCCGAGATGCTCGGCGCGCGGGACGTGCCGAAATCGCGGGCGGCCGTGCAGACCTATCTGAACGCGATGCGCGCCGAGCTGGTGGCCAGCGATCGCACGCGCACGGTGGTGGACGTCTTGATGACGTGGCAGGCCCCGCGGCCAGGGTTGCGTCCAGCGGTCCGCCTCTTCCTGGACGCGGGCATCCAGCTATTGCCACCGTGGGCCATCCAGATGCTCGATCTGAAGCGGCCGCCGCTGCAGGCGGCGTTTGCCTCGGCGGCCATGCGGACCGTGGCACCGACGCTGCGCTGGGCGTTGCATGACGGCAGCGTGGCGCGCCGCGCTCGTCGGCGCGCGCTGGCGCCTGCAGCCACCTAGCGCGCCCGGCTTTTACTCGATGGCTTCGGCAAGCGACACCTTGCCGCGCAGCGCCTTCTCTTCCAGCCGCACGATCAGCAGCGGCGAAATCACCGACACCGCAGCAGCAAAGAAGAACAGATGCCGGAACGCGCTCTCGCCTGCGCGTTGCAACGCCTGGGCGTCGGCGCCATTGCTTGCCAGGGCCGCGTGGAATAGGTCCATCAGCACGTCGCCGCCGGCGGCCACCTGCGCTTCGGGCGCAGCCTGACGCAGCAGCGCAATCAGCACGGACGTCAGCACTGCCACACCCACAGCGCCACCCAGCAGGCGCGAGAACGCCGTCAGCGCCGTGGCCAGGCCCACAGTCTGCGGGGGCACCGCGTTTTGCGTGGCGACCAGGCCGGTCGGGAATTGCACGCCAATCGCCAGTCCGAGCACGATCATCGCAAGGGTGAGCGCCAGTACGCTGTGCGGGTCCAGCAAACCCAGCGATGCCACAGCAAACGGCACCACGCATGCGCCGCCCACCATCAGCGGCTTATAGCGGCCGCTGTGCGTCATCCACTTGCCGGCGATGAAGGCGCCGAGCGGAATCGACAGCGTGAGCGGCACCAGGCGCAGCGCGGCGGCATCAGGGCTGGCACCGGCCACCATCTGAAAGCGCAGCGGCATCAGCACCGACGTGGCAATCAACTGGAAGAAACACAGGAAGAGCGCCAGGCAGCAGATCGTGACCGTGCGCACACGGAACATCGACAGCGGAATGATCGGCTCGGCGGCACGGTTTTCTTGCCAGACGAACGCGCCCAGCAACACCACCGCGCCCGCCAGCAGGCCGAGGTTGTCGGGCTGCCTGAGCGGCGCGCCCTGCCCCACCCGGGTGATCATCAGCAAGAGCGCGGTCAACCCCGCGGCAAACAGCACCACGCCCGGCACGTCGATCGGGCGACGCTGATGCGCCACCGGCAGATGCCGCAGCGTGCGGCGCACGACGAGCAGCGCGACGATGCCCAGCGGCAGGTTGATCCAGAAAATCCAGCGCCACGATAGGTAATGCGTCAGGTAGCCGCCGATCACCGGCCCGGCGAGGCTGGCCATGGCCCACATGCCGCTCACGTAGCCCTGGTAGCGGCCGCGCTCACGCAGCGGCACCACATCGGCAATCGTGGCCTGCGACACCGAGATCAAGCCGCCGCCGCCCAGGCCTTGCAGCACGCGCGCAACCAGCAGCATCGGCATGCTGGTCGCCAACGCGCACGCCACCGACGCCAGCACGAACAGGACGATGGCCGTCGTCAGCATGGCGCGGCGACCGTAGAGGTCGCTCAACTTGCCGTAGATGGGCGTGACGACCGTGGACGCCACCAGATACGCCGACACCAGCCACGCCATCAGCGCAAAGCCGTTGAATTCGCCCGCGATCACGGGCAACGCCACGGCAACGATCGTCTGTTCCAGCGCGCCCAGCAAGATGGCGAGCATCAGCCCGCCCATCACCGCCATCACCGGAATTTCAGGCACGGGTAGCGCATCCAACGGGCTGGATGCCGACGCAATGGGCGCAGTAGGCGTATCTGGCTTGGGCGGTTCGATGCTGGGGCGGGAGGACATGGAAGCGTGCGCGCATGCCGCTCAAGGCACTCGCGCCAATGGGAGAAGCGAAGCCGTTGATGATACTGCCGATTCGCAATCGTTGCAGAGTCAACGATCGGGCTGCCGAACGATGTCCTCATAGCAGCGACTGACATTTGCCGTCATGCCGGGCAACTCTTCTGCCAGGAATTCGATAAACGCGCGCACCGCCGGTACCAAGCCCCGGCGTGACGGAAACACCGCGTGAAACTGGTGCACCGGCAACCGGTATCCCGGCAGCAGCACAACCAGCCGGCCATCACGAACCGGCTCCGCGCAGAGGTTGAACGGCAGTTGCGCAACGCCAATGCCGGCCAGCGTGGTCTGCCCCATCAGATACAGGTCGTCCGTCACCAGCGCGGGGGTGTATTCGATATCGACCGCACCGCCTTCGGGAGCGGTCAGGCGCCAGCGCGTCCGCTCACCGGCCGCGCCGTCGACACCCACGCCCATCACGCCGCGCATGGATTCGGGCGTCTCAAACGGGCCATGCTCGGCAACAAACGACGGGCTGGCCACCAGCACCTGGTCGCTCACGCCAAAACTGCGCACGACGAGGTTGGAATCGTCCAGCGTCGAGCGCACGCGCAGCGCCACGTCGTAGCCGTCGCCTATCACGTCGACACGGCGGTTTGTCACGTCCAGCTCCAGGCGCACATCGGGCTGTGCGCGCAGGAATTTCGACAGCACGGGCGCGATGAACACATGCGCCACGCCCACCGGACAGCTCACGCGCAGGCGGCCAGAAGGTTTCTCGCCGGCGTGCTCGGCCACCTCGAAGGCGGCGCGGGCGGCCTGGGTCATCGATTCGCAATGCGTAAAGAACGCCGAGCCCACGTCCGTGACATGCACGGCGCGCGTTGAGCGCTGCAGGAGCCGCACCCCCAGACGTGTTTCCAGATCCGCCACGCGGCGGCTCACGCGCGATTTGGGAATCCCCAGCGCCCTGGCGGCGCCGGAAAAACTGCCGTGCGTCACCACGCTGGCAAACAGGACGAGGTCGTTCAGGTCTTCCATGGCGGTTCTCCAAAGCACCCGCGCATTGTCCCACTCATAGAACGATATGTGTCGATTGGACCCACTACTGGAACTCGCTGCATCGCACTATCTTTGCAGCAACCCACCTTTTTCCTGGAGAGACACCATGCAAGTCCTTCACATTGATTCCAGCATCCTCGGTGACGCCTCGGCCTCGCGCCTGCTGAGCGCCGCCATTGTTGACGAGCTGCGCCGCGAAAACCCCAGCGCCACCGTCGTCCACCGTGATCTGTCGGTCGAAGCCATTCCGCACCTGGACGGCGCCATTGCCGCGGGCTTCCGCGCCACGGGCGCCGACGATTTTGACGACGCGACCCGCGCAGAGCATGCACGCTCGGAAACGCTCGTGAATGAACTGCTCGCCAGCGATGTGATCGTGGTCGGCGCGCCGATGTACAACTTTTCGGTGCCCAGCCAGCTCAAGGCCTGGATCGACCGCGTGGCGCAAGCCGGCCGTACGTTCAAGTACACGGCAACTGGCCCGGTCGGACTGGCCGGTGGCAAGAAGGTGATCGTTGCGTCGACGCGCGGCGGCATGTACTCCGCCGGCCCGGCCGCCGCCATGGATTTCCAGGAGGCCTATCTGAAGACCGTGTTCGGCTTCTTCGGTATCACCGATGTGCAGTTCGTGCGCGCAGAACGCCTGGCGATGGGCCCGGACGCCCGCGCACAAGCCCTGGAAGCCGCACACGCCGCCATGCGCGACGTTGTAAGCCAGGCCGTGGCAGCCTGAGCGAACAGGATTGCGGCACAACGGGACGCGCCACACCCTGCCTCGCACAATGCCAAACGGGCGCCGCATCGCTGCTGGCGCCCGTTTTCGTTTTCTACTGCCGTGACAACAAGGTGCGATCGCCCGGCGGGCTGATCGGCCGATTACTCGTCGTGGTGTTCGCGCGCCTGATGCATGGCTTCGAGCACACGGCGCGCCCGCAGTTTGTTCCACACAGCCGGCACGACGATCGCGGTGGCGATCAGGCACGGTGCAGCCCAGGCGATGGTGGATTCCAGAAAATTCGTCATGATGCATCCCCCCGATATGTTGCCGATGCGCACGGTTGGGCGGCGCGCATCGCATGGTCCCCGCAGGGCTTGCTGCCTCGACTGGGCCAAGGCGCCCTGACATCTGTCTCTATATAAACGGCTATCGGCGCCTCGCGTTCAAACTTGAAGCACAACGTTTGCCGTTTGGTGTATTTCCCGCCGATCTCGACGATCTGTCAATGGTGTGACGATAAGTTCGTAGAACATTGTGGCGCAGCGCTGACAGCGCCCGGGCGACCGGCCTCCGCTCCACAGTCTCGCCGCAAAGGTAACGGCGAATTACGGGGGCCCCGCAGCGAGTGTTGCCAACGCCGGGAGGACGGCCGTTTGCCGGCTTGGGCGCCACAGTTTTGCTTACAAACCGTAAAGCGCGGTTGCGAGGCATTTCCATACAGTGAGGCCAGATCAACGGCCACCAACACCTAGGAGCCTCATCATGAAACGCACCATCGCCCTGCTCATCCTTGCTGCTGCCGCTACCTCTGCGCTGAGCGCCTGCGTGGTGGTGCCGGCCGGCGGCTATTACGATCGCCCGCATTACTACCACCCGTACTACCGCGGCTATTGATCCGCAAACTGCGTGGCGCGGCCGGCATGTCCGCCCCTCAGGCCTTGCGCGCCTGCAGCATGCGGATGCGCGCGACGGCTTGGTGGTCGGTCGTGGCGGCGTCACAAAGGCGCGCCGGGTCGGCCTTCAGTGCCGTGCGCGAACCGCCGTCCAGGTACACCATGAGCCCCGACGGATAGAACCCCGCCGACAGGTTCTTGCGCACATCGGCATCCAGCAAGGGCATCGCCTTCAGATCCAGCATGGTCTGGTAGAACGGCGTGACGAAGTCGTAGTAGCCGTTGGCGGAAAACACCTTCAAATCCACGTTCAGGCTCATCGTGGCGGGCGTCGGTATTGACCTTGAAGTACACGGCCAGCGTGGCGCCCGGCGCAGTTGCGCCTCCCACCTCCAGGTCGAGCACGACTTCGCCGTCGGGCCCGCTCGGGTCGCCGGTTGGGCGGTTTGCGCCCTGCCCGACGGGCACGGCCGTCACCGTCGGCACGGGCACGCCCAGCTCCTGGAAGTACGCACGCAGACCGTCTTGCCGGTAGCCGCCGCCGCGTTCGATAAACGCAATGCACTGGCCCGCGCCGTCGCCCTGCGGAAAGCCGTAGAGCTGCGCGAGCTGCATCGGTGTGTACGACGCGGTGGGGACCGCACGCGCGGGCCGGATGCCTCCCGGCTCAGTCGACCCGGCAGGCAGCGGCACGAAGCGGAAATGCGGCTGCGCCTGTGGGCGCGAGTCGAGCCCCAGTACGGCAACAACCACGTCCTGCAATGACTCCGGCAACCGCAGCGGGCCGGAACGCCCGCGGTATTCGCAATCGCCATGTGCCACGCGGTGCAGGTGCGTATCGAACGCGCGGCAGAACTGTTCGACGGAGCCCTCGAGCGTGACGGTGGCGGCGGCCACGTTCACTTCCACCACTTGCAGACGGTGTTCGCGAGCAAAGGCGCGGACGGCATCGATGTCGTCCGTAGTGGCGCCAAACTGGGCGGCCCATTCTTCGCGGGTCAGCGGTGTGGGCGGGGGCGTCCCGGCGGCATGCGCGTGAACACAGCCCGACAGGCGCGCATCGAGTTCAGCCTCGTTCGGCCGGCGCAATTGCACAAGCGCCCGGATCTGCTCCGCCGGGTGCGCATCGCCGAGAATGCGTGCGTCTTCAGGAATCGTGCGCTCGCTGCCGTGCAGGGGGTGCCGGACCATGGGCCATCTCCATGTAGGTAGGTGGCCCGTGCGTCGCAACCGGCGTGCCGCGGCGCTGAGGGTGCCGGCAGGATGCGGCGCCACCTCCCACCACGTTAGGCGATGGCTTGTCCGCTTGATCTGCGGGGTTCGTCAGTCGGCGAAATCGGCGCTGCCAGCGCCTTCTGCGGAATGCTGCGGCTTGCCTTCGGCAAAGGCACGGCGAATCAGCGCGCCGCATGCCGCGCTGCGCACATAGGCGCGTGGGCCAAGGGTCTCGCGCACGAGCATGCCGTAGTACCGCTTGTCAGCGGTGATCCACGGATAGAAGCCGAACGCCCCGGCCGAACTGAACGCGCCGTCGCCGCCGGGCTGATCCTCGATCCAGTAATTGAGCGCGTAATGCCATGGCAGCGCGGCGGGCGTGCTGACGGCAGTTGGGCATGTGCCGGGCTCGGTGCAGACGGCATGCTGGCCGAGCATCCTGCCGAGCTGATATTCACCGCGGATGAGACGACGCAGGAACTGGCCGTAAGCAGCCGGCGTGGCGATCATTCCGCCGGCCGGTTCGGGCGCGAGATAACGGATGCCGAGCGGCTTGCCGGCATCGCGCAGGCCCGGTGCATTGGCAAGCTGGTGGTCGAGGTCATTGTTGAGCGCTTCGGCATCGGCGCGGCCCAGGCCGAGATCGATCAGCAGCTTCTGATCATGACCGCCGTTGTAGCTGAAACGGCCGACGTGCCCGGGCGTGAAGGTCGCGTTGCGACCGCGCGCAAAGCAGCTTTGCACGGTGTCATTGCGATTGCACAGCAACGGATTGAGCCCGTCGTAGCCCGAGCGCATGGTGAGCGCGTCGATTTCGGCGGGTGTGGGCTTGCCTTGCGCACGCTCGACCACGTAGGCGCCAAATATCCATTTGGAGGCCGATGCCAACCGCACCGTCTTGTTGGCGCCGATGCGCTGGCCCTGCTGCCCGTGCATCAGCTCGCCGTGGGCGTCACCGATTTCCCAGTAGTAATCGCCTAGACGCTGACAACTGCCGGCATGCGCCAGTGTTGATTGCACCGCGGCACGGCGCGCTGCCAGGCTCGGCGCAGCGGCGTGGGCGGCGGCCCCTGCCACCAATGCAGCCCATGCCACCAAAGCGGCACGCCCCCCTTGCCCGAACCCTGCGAACGCCCTGTTGTTCCGGGCGCGTCTTGCTTGCGTCATGTCGATGTCCTGCTCGTTCTGTGTTGCCTTGCCAGCCCGGCGGCACTGTAACGCAGGTGCGTGGCATTTCGCTGTTTTACGCTCGGGCGCTTGTTGCTGTGCAGTCTTGCAACAAGTCATCCACGAAACGCGCGTGACTGTATCGGTGGCACCTTGCAGGCAGGTTGCGGGGCGCCATCGTCATGCGTTTCAAACGTAAGCGTTTGCGCATCGATTAATCATCTTCGCAGGTGATGAATATCACTTCCTATTTGAACCCCCAATATGTCCTAAACCTACCGTTTATGAGCCAAATGGAGGATAAGAATCATGCCAAGGGGCGCTGGCGGTCTGCAGAGAGTGTCCTAGAATGCAACCGAAGAAAAGTAGATTTAAATAAAAGTAAATACGCGGCAGCGGCGAGCTTTCGGGAGCGGCCATGGGAACAATCAAACGGGAAACAGCGGGCTTGACTGCCCGGCTGGGGTGGGAACGTCACCCTGCCAATTGGCAGATGATTCCTACGCGTCGGCGCCTTTTTCAAACACGTCTTCCGGCGACGCGCGCCTCCACCATTCTGCTCTGGCTGCTGGCCATCTCGATTACCGTAGGTGTCGGACTGCTGCATCGATTGTGGTAGCCATAAAAACATAACGGAATTTTGTACGGGGAAGGTCGCAGCGCGAGAGCGAACACGCAGTCAACCACCGAATTGACAGACCGGCATAACGGCACCGAGGGATAGTCCGACCCGCTTCACTGGGTCAATCGCATCCGGACGGATTCAACGTCTGGAGCATCGTCATCCCTCCATTCGGAAATCACGCTCCTGCATGTGACCATTGCGCCGCGAAAGCGGCATGTGGGGCACGTCATTCAACCGGCGCGCCTGATCAATGGGGGGAGCATCATGAATATTTCATTCACCGGCAAGACGTTCAGGTCCGTAGGCGACCTGTTCTTCCAAGCCATCGTCGACGGCAAGGTCGTCAGCTGTTTCGTCACCTCCGAAGCGCTGTCGCTCTGCGATTGCGCGCATCAGAAGATCACGGCCGAAGAGGTCTATCGCAATTACCGCGACTGGATCGAGTTGGCTGCATCGGACCTGATCCGTGCAGGCTCGCTCGCGCCGGTCATTGTGCGCGGCCGCGACCTGGCCGCTTCACGCGCATCTTTGCCGTACGGTGGCGTGCCGGCCTACGACCTGGACCGCGCACGTCAATTGCGCCTGGTTCCTCGCTCGTCGCGCTGATATCAATCAGCGCTGGCGCAGCGGAACGTGCGGTCGGGGGGCCGCACGTTCCGTGGGTGCCAAAGCTCAACGCGGGTCAATCGCCCGGGAAATCCTCTTCCCAATATTCCTGCAGGTTGCGCACGCCAGCGGTGTTCTCGCTGCGCGCGGCTTCACGCATGCGCAGTTCGACTCGCCGGATCTTGCCCGAGATGGTTTTGGGCAGATCGGCAAATTCGATGCGGCGCACGCGTTTGTAGGAAGCCAATCGGCTGCGGCAAAACCGGAGGATGTCGCGCGCCAGTTCCGGGCCGGCCTCGTGCCCCGCACGCAGTACCAAGAAAGCCTTCGGCACAGCCAGGCGCAACGGATCGGGGCTCGGCACAACGGCGGCCTCTGCGATGGCCGGGTGCTCGATCAGCACGCTCTCAAGCTCGAATGGGCTGACACGGTAATCCGATGCCTTGAATACGTCGTCGGCGCGGCCGACGTAAGTCAGGTAGCCGCTCGCATCGCGCGCCGCAATGTCGGAGGTGTGATACACGCCGCCGCGCATGGCTTCGGCGGTTTTGTCGGCGTTGCCGGCGTAGCCTTCCATCAGGCCGGTCGGCCGTGAACCCAATTCGATGCAGATCTCGCCCTCTTCGGCTTCGTGGCCGTCGGGGTCGCGCAGCGTGATGCGGTATCCGGGCAGCGGCCGACCCATCGAGCCTGCCTTGACGGGCTGCCCCGGGCTGTTGCCGATCTGGCAGGTGGTTTCGGTCTGGCCGTAGCCGTCGCGAATGGTGATGCCCCACGCCGCGCGCACCCGTTCGATCACCTCGGGGTTGAGCGGCTCGCCCGCGCCCACGAGTTCGCGCAGGGCGGGCTTCCACGCGGCCAAGTCTTCCTGGATCAACATGCGCCAGACCGTGGGCGGTGCGCACAGCGTCGTCACCTTGGCGCGGCAGAGCACATCCAGCACTGCTTTGGGCTCGAAGCGCGCGTAGTTGTAGATGAAGACGGTGGCGCCGGCATTCCACGGCGCAAAGAAGCAGCTCCACGCGTGCTTGGCCCAGCCGGGCGAGCTGATGTTCCAGTGCACATCCCCCGGACGCAGGCCGATCCAGTACAGCGTGGACAGATGCCCGACCGGATAGCTCGCATGCGTGTGCATCACGAGTTTGGGTTTGGACGTGGTGCCGGACGTGAAATACAGCAGCAACGGATCGCTCGCCTGCGTGGGCGCGTCGGGGGTGAATTCGGCGGAGGCATCGTAGGCGTCTTCAAAGCGGTGCCAGCCGGCCGGCGCCTTGTCCGTACCGACTGCAATGCGTGTGAACGTGCCCGATACGGCGTCGAGCTTGGCGCAGTCCGCCGCGCCCACCACCACGTGACTCACCTCCCCCATGGCAATGCGTTCACGCAGGTCTTCGGCGGTGAGCAGCGTGGTGGCCGGGATGATGACCGCGCCGATCTTGATGCTGGCGAGCATTACATCCCACAGCCCGGGCACGTTGCCGAGCATAAGCAGGATGCGATCTCCACGCTGCACACCAAGCGCCCGCAAATGGTTGGCCACGCGCGCCGACCGCTCGGCCATCTGCGCGAACGACAGCCGCGTCTCGTTGCCCTGGTCGTCGACGACCCAGAGCGCGATGGCGTCGTTGCCGCGGGCCATGACGTCGAAATAATCCAGCGCCCAGTTGAAGCGGTCCAACTGGGGCCATGCAAAATCGCGCACAGCGGTGTCGTAATCCTCACGGTGCGCGAGCAGAAAGTCGCGGCACCGCAGGAAAGCGTCCAGCGATGTCATGCCTGTCTCCTGAGGTTCGGAGCGTGGTGTTACGCACGCTCCAACTGCACGCGCCTCGTCCGGGCGCTACGGAAACGCACCTGCAACCGACATCGCCACTTATAGGAGGAATTCCTCCGCCAGACCAGCCCGGATTCTCCCGAGCCATGCGCTCATTGCGAGCGCGGCGGAAAACGCAGCGATCGGCCGCCGCCCAGGCTCAGCCACGCCCAGGCCGTTGCAGCCACGACCACACCCAGCACGACGATCCACTGGGCGCCCACCAGCATCAGCTCAATGGTGCCGGCCATGTCCGGAAGAATCTGCGGCCAGGCCGGCGCAAGCCAGCCGTCGGCATCAAACCATGCGCCGCGCCCGGCCCCCGTGGCCAGCTCCACCGCCAGCAGCGCCGCATTGATGGCCGCGAACGCCATGCCGCTGTGTGACAGCAAGCGGCTGAACACCGGCAATTCATACAGGGGCTTCATATATTGAATGTGCCGCGTAAGCGACCACGCGCACACGATGAGCAACGCAACGCTGATAGCCGCTATCAGCGCCGGGCTGCGCAGGCACAGGCCGAGCGCGATCCACGCCAGCGCATTGATTTCGTGGCGCCGGTAGATGCGCAGCGCGCGCGCCGCGTGCAACAGGCCGATCGGCGGAACACCAGGGGGAACACCGGCAGACGCCATGATGTGCTCCATGAGCGGAGGGTTGGTGCGGCGCCGCACGTTTGTGGCGCTGTGCGGCCCGCAACTGCTTGCAGTGTACCGACGCGTTTTCACCCGCGCGAGTTCAAACAGCATCTATCCATCAAATGACGGACGCGCTCCCTGCTCAGGCCTCGCGCAAATGCTCGATCAACTGGCGCGCAAAGACAGGCAGGTCATCGAAATGGCGCACGCAGATGCGCAGCAGGCGCGTCGCCCAGGCGTCGGTCAGGCGCACACGGCGGATGCCCATGGAGCGCTGCAGGCGGATCGCCGCATGCTCCGGAATGACGCCCACGCCCACGTTGCGTTCCACCATGCGGCACACCGCGTCGAAACTGCGCAGGCGCACGCGATATTTGAGCCGGTGGCCGGCGCGTGCGGCGTGCCCCGCCAGATACGCCTGCAATGCGTTGTCGCCTGTCAGGCCGACAAAATCTTCCTGCAAGGTTTCAACGAAGGCCAGCTCGCGGCGCTCGGCCAGCGGATGGTCGCGCGCGGTCACCAGCACGAGGCGGTCGTGGCGGAACGGAAAGGTTTCCAGCCCCGACAGATCGACCGCGTCGTTGACGATGCCGATGTCGGCGCGCCCCTGCGCAATCGCTTCGACAATCTCGTGGCTGACCAGCTCTTCCAGGTCGATATCGACTTCAGGGTGTGCGGCCAGAAAAGCGCTGAGCGTTTCCGGCAGGAACTCGGTCATCGCCGCCGTGTTGGAAAGCAGCCGCACGTAGCCCTTTAGGCCACGCGCGTATTCGCCCAGCTCACCGCGCATGCGGTCCATCTGTTGGAGAACGACGCGGGCGTGGTGGACGAGCGTACGGCCCGCAGCGGTCGTTTCCACGCCGCGCCGGTTGCGCGTGAGCAGGGGCACGCCAAGCGTGTCTTCCATCCCGCGGATGCGCGCGCTGGCCGATGCCAATGTGAGGTGCGCGCGTTCGGCGCCCGCCGTGATGCTGCCGGCTTCGGCGGTATGGAGGAAGAGTCGGAGGTCGGTCAGGTCGAAGCGCACGATACCTCTCAAAATTGGAGTCTGCCTCAGCCTCACACTGAGGCTCGGTCAATGTATCGCAGATTGTGGCGGGGTCGCCCGGGTCCGAAACTGAGGCACCTAAAAACAGAACATCGTAGACATCGCCCCCAATGGAATCCGCCACGCTGCTGCTTTTTGGCGCGGGCCTGCTCGCCGGCATGATGAATGCGCTGGCGGGCGGTGGCTCGTTTGTTACCCTGCCCGCGCTCATGTTCGCGGGTGTGCCGTCGGTGTTTGCCAATGCGTCGAGCACGGTGGCACTGCTGCCCGGCGCGGCCACATCGGCGTGGGCGTATCGCGCGGACTATCGCGGGTTCGGACACGTCTCGATGCAGGCGATGGTCGGGATCAGCCTTGTGGGCGGGCTGCTCGGCGCGCTGCTGTTGATGAACACATCGTCTCGCGCGTTCGATTTCATCGTGCCGTGGCTGCTGCTGATCGGCTCGCTGGCATTCACCTTTGGGAAACAGGCCGGTGCGTGGCTGCGTCGGCGCGTGCAGATCGGGCGGACAACACTGCTGATCGCGCAAGGTGCGCTGGCCGTTTATGGCGGCTACTTTGGCGGCGCGGTCGGGATCATGATGATGGCCGTCTGGGCACTGTTCGGCCACGACGACATCAAAGCACTGAACGCCTCACGCACCTTGCTGGTGGGGGCGACCAACCTGGTGGCGGTGGCGTGTTTTGCGCTGGCAAGAATGGTGTGGTGGCCGCAGACGCTGGTCATGCTGGTGGCCGCCGCGCTGGGTGGCTATATGGGGGCGCATGTGGGCAAGCGTTTGCCGGTGCCGGTTGTGCGGACGTTGATTTCCACATTCGGCTTTTCAATGACAGCGCTGCTGTTCTGGCGCGCCTGGTTGCACGTTTGAGCGTGAAGAGAACCGCCATGTCGCACATGCAGCCTCATTCGACACACCGCACACCCGCGCCACGTGCCCATCGCGATCCGGCAGCCCATCGGGCCACGCGCCATGCCGGGCCGTCCCATCTTGGTGGATCGTCATCCGCCGAGCCCGAAATGGCGGGTGCGCAAGCCGTGTTCTACATCGCCCGAGGCGTTGCAGCGTTGTTGGCCGCCGTGGCCGTGGGCCTGGGAGCCGCATCCGACAAAGCAGAGCAACCTTCCACGCCATACCCCTCTTCTTCGCAGGCGACAGCGCGCTAAGGGCACGTTATCATCCGCCCCGCCACCGCACTGTCCCGGGAAATACAGATTCACTTTTCGACCGGGCAAAGAAAAAGCCCGCGGGCCGGGGGGCGAGCGGGCTTAACATCTTCAGCCTTTGACGACGAAAGATGGTCGGGTGTGCTTTGTGAATGAGCAATGCGCCGGAATTCACAAAGCGAAGCCATTATAAAAAGTGCACGCCCCCCGCCATACCCCAACAACGAGGGGGGTCTGCGTCATTTTCTGATTAATCCCTGAGCGCTGTTTCCAGTATTTGCGGCGTCAGCAACCCGCTCGATGCGTGACGCTTGCCGTCCGGGCGGAGGATGATCGTGCGCGGCATCTCGCCCTGCCAGCCGGGGTCGAGCGCGGCGCGCAGGCGCTCCGGCATGTCTTCGGCGTTGGCGTACTGCGGCATGCGTGCAACGTCGATCTTCCCGTCGCGGGCCAGCGGCGCCAGCGCGCGGTTCAGCATCTCGGCCTGGTCCGGACCGTCCATCGACACCATCACCACATCCACGTTCTTCTTGGCGGTACGCCGCCATTGCGCGATACGCGCGATGTTCTCGCGGCAGTAGCTGCAATCCAATGACCAGATTTCGACGATGAGCGGACGCGCATGGGGCGTCTGCAGCAGCGCCGGCACATCGCGGGCATGCAGCGGCTGGAACTGCAGCGCACCCGCGGCCTGCGCCGTCAAAGCGGCGGCGGATAGCGCCACGGCCGTCGCCACCGCTCTCCATCGAATTTTCATTTCGATGCCTCCAATGATGGATTGGTCGGAACGACATTGCTGATATCGACCAGGCGGTAACCCTCCGCCTGGGTACGCCAAGACAGGTAGACATGGCCGTCGCGCGCGAGCAATTGCGGGTGATCGCTGCCGCCATCGGTGTTTGCCACGCTGGCCGGCGCCGACCAGTGCGCGCCGCCGTCGATGGATTTGCGCAGCAGAATCTGCATGCGGTCGTCGGCAAACTGTTTCCAGACCAGCCACAGCGCGCCATACGCGGCGACCAATGCGGGGTGCGAGGCCTGCGCTCCGGCTTGTGGCGAACCGGCAAAGCCCCAAGGCTCGCCGATCGGTTTGCCGTCGGCCGACAGCCGGCTGTAGAACAGACCAGGCTTGTCCTGTTGCACGGAGAACCACGCCATGTGCCGCACGCCATCTGCCGTGACGGCCAACGCGGGGCCATGGTGCGGACACGCATCGACGCGCCACTCCGAGAACGTCGCGCGCGTGACGGCAAGCGGCGTGTTATCGATCGGTAATGTCGCCAATGCGTGATCTCGGATCTGCCCGGCAAACACGTTGCGCCACAGCGCGAGCATGTGCCCGTCGGCATCGGGCGCCAGCGCAATGCGGCAGCATTCGCAGGTCTGGTCGATGACCTTGCGCTCGGGAGCGAAGGTTGCGCCGCGGTCGGTCGAAACGGTGTAGTACACCGCTGCGCCGTCGTACGGCTGCTTGGCGGCCTGCGCCCGCAGCAGGTCGCGCTTGTCGATCCACGTGACGAAGATGTGGCCTGCGCTGTCGACCGCAATCGAATCGAAGCGGTGCGTGATGGGTTGGCGATCGTGATGGACCGTGACTGGCGCGCTCCATGTCCTGCCGCCGTCGAGCGAGCGCGAGAAACGCACGAAGCCCGTGTATGGCGCATCGAGCGGGCGCGACCAGCTCACATACAGCGCACCGTCCGGGCTGGCGATAACCTTCGGGCGGTTCTCGCCGTCGGTATAGATCGGCTCGGGTTGCGGGTTCACGCGCTGTGGCGCCGACAGCGTTTTGCCGAGATCGTCGGACGAAGCGACCACCACGTGCTGCCCTTCCGCCCACGTCACCCACAGGCGCCCTGCCTTGTCGAACGCCGCCGTCGTAGCAAGCTGCGGTTTGGCGGCGCCCTTGCCTGCCATGCCGCCGTGGTCGTGACCTTCGTGCGCAAGCGCCAGCGTTGCCGCAAAAACCAGCAGCGCACCGGCCAGGAATCGAGGAATCGATTGCATTACAGACGCCATTTCAGTTGCCCATAGAAGGTGCGCGACGGGTACGGGTGATACACGAAATACTGCCTGTCGGTCAGGTTGTCGACGCCCAGCGCCAGCGTGATGTGCTTGTCGATACGGTAGCTGGCCTTGAGGTCCACGGTGAAGAAGCTGCTGGTGCCGCCGTAGACGTTCGGCAGCACATCGGTGTTGTCGAGCGTGCCGTATTGCCGCCCCGAATAGCGCACGCCCGCGCCCACGGTCCAGTCGGGGGTGGCATGCCAGCTCGCAAAGAGATTGGCGCGCACCCGCGGCATGCGCGGCCAGGTCTTGTCGACGTAGGTCGGGTTGGCGGCGTCGGCCAGCGTTTTCGATTGCGTGAAAGCGACGTTGGCTTCAACGTCCACGCCGCGCACACCCGCATCCTGCAGAACGTCCTGCCCCGAATACGCCAACTCGATGCCGCGCGTGCGCACGCGATCGACGTTCTGCACGTTCGTCACGTTGGGCGTGACGGTGATGTTGGTCTGCGTGTAGATGCTGTCGCGCACGTCGCTCTGGAACAGGCTGGTACGCAGCACGCCGTAGGGCACGGCCTGCTCGACGGTGAAGTCGAAATCATTGGCGCGCTCAGGTTTGAGGTTCGGATCGTTGTTGACGATCGTGTTGCCGCTGATCGAGCCCTGGAACAGCTCCGCCACCGTCGGAAAGCGTACGGCGCGGCCATACGACAAGCGCAGCAGCGTGTCTTGCGTGGCCTGCCATTGAATGGCCGCCTTGGGCGAAAACGCGTCTTCGGTACGGCTGGCGTAGCCCAACGCGCTCGTGCCGTTGCCGAGCTGGCCGTTGTAGGCGCGCCAGCTTTCGTAGCGCAGGCCCAGTGTGGCCAGCCAGCGCGGCGCAAACGCCCACGCGTCCTGCAGGAAAACCGCCTGAGTTTGCGTGTCGCCCTGGTAGCTGGATTTGAGCGTGGATAGCGCTTCCGTCGACCAGTTCGTCGCGTTGAAGGTCTGGTTGCGCAGGTGGTATTGGTCGTAGTGGTAACCGGTCGTGAAGGTATGGCCGGACACCGTGGGAGAGGTCGCCTTGACGTCGAAGTTGGACCAGCCGGTGCCGTCGCCATAGAACACCGTGCCGGGCCCATTGCCGGCCGCCGTGTTCGACGCGCGCAGGATGTCGCGCGAAACGTTGTAAGCGGAAGCGTTGGTGTCGATCTTCCAGCCGCCGATCTTGCCCTTCACGCCCAGGCCGTAGAGCCAGTTTTCCTGGTCGCCGTTTTGCGGGGCGAAGGTGTTCGGGGCGATCGTGTACGGCGTGCCGTTGATCAGCACATTGCCGCCCGTGACGGTGTTGCCGGCGGCATCGCGAAGGAAGCTGAGCGCCTGATCGTTGAAATGGTTTTCCCAATGGCCCAGCGTGAGCGATGCTTCCAGGCTGTCGCTGAACACGTAGCCGAATCGCAGCGTCTCTTGCAGCTGCTGCGTGCGCTCGAGAATCTGCGGCCCGAGAATCACGCGCGGCTGGCCGTTGGGGCCAAGATCCTGCCGCGCGCCCGTGACCGGCACCGGCGTGCCGCCTGCGGTGAACCGGGAGTTGGGCGTGGCGTATTGCATCGGTTGGCTGTCGTTCTCCAGCCGGTCGACTGACAGCGCATACCAGAACTTGCCGATGCGGTCGCCCAGCGACGCACTCTCGTGGTTGCCGGTGACGTTGCGCGAAAAGCCGTAGGCATCGTTGTAGTGCTGGCTCATGATCTGCGTCTGCGCCGCGGCCTCGAACTTTTCGGGACGGCGCAACGTCATCGCAATGGTCGTGCCCATCGAGTTGCCCGGCAGCAGCGCAGAGAACGGCCCATACAGAATATCGACGCGCGCCAGGTCGTCCGGCCCGACCATCGACCAGCGCGGCGGGAAGCTGTAGCTCGACCCAAGCAGGTTCGAAAGCAGGATGCCGTCGGCATACAGCAGGCCCCGCGCGCTTTGAATCTCGTTGAAGTCGCGGCCGGCGAAGATGGAGTTGCGGTCGCCAATGAAGCGGCGGCGCACCATCACGTTGGGCTGGTATTTGACGGCGTCTTCGGTGGTGACGACGTTGCGGTCGGCGAGCTGATCGGCCGTGACGCTTTGCACGACCGCCGGCGTATTGCGGGCGAACGGCGCGGGGTTGGCGTTGGCCCGGACCACGGTGGGCGCGAGTTCCTGTGTGACAGGCGGGGGCACGGAGGCCGCATCGTCGGCGGCAAAAGCAGACAGCGGTGCCGCTGCGCTCAGCGCGAGCGCAGCACGGCACACCAGCGTGCGCTTAGGGGCAGCGGCCCCGGTGCGCTTGTGGAATGACATCGGAAAGGTCTCCGGATTGCGATGGCGTCGGCCCAAGCGGGGCCGAACGCAAAGGCGCCACGGCGTTACGTCCGCAGGCGCGTCAGATCGACAACGACGGAGACACAGGAGGCGCGCGCGACTCGGCCACGCGCAACGCACTGCGCGCGTACACGGGCGCCGGGGTGGCCGGCTGCCGCACGCGATAGATGAAATGGGCGGAAGGAACATCCAACGCCGGCAACGAGGCCAGCGCCAGCCCGGCAGCAAACCCCGGGCAATACAGACAGTGCGCCACGCTGTGGTGGGCGGCCGACCCGTCGGCGTAGCCATCGCCTTGCAGATCGATGGCAACCTGCACGGTGCTGCCATGCGGGGCCGTTGCGCTGCACAGCTCGACGTCGAGCGTGCCCGTGGCCGCCGCGCGTGCGGAGGCGAGCACCGGCGACAGTACGTTCAGTACGATCGCAAGCCAGACGAGGAAGAGCCAGCGGCGATGGAGCATGGATAGGCAACGTCAGAATGTGTGGAGTATAGCGCTGCACACAGTTCCCCGAATTGCCTGCGGCACAGTGCCGCGCAATTGCAAATCGGCGGAGCCGACTGCAATCCGGCTGGCAATTCGGGCGGAATTAGCCTTAATTATTGGATCGACTATAATTTATAGCGATTTCCATAATCAGGTCTAAAACAGGGCTTCCCATGGATTCCGACACCGATACCGGACGCTTCAGCTTCCACCGCCAGGACCTCGCCAACACGTTGTGCGACAGCCTGGAAGGCAAGGGCCTGGCCGATGCGCGCTCAGGCCTGTTCCTGGCGGCGCCCCGGCGCACCGGCAAAAGCACGTTCCTGCGCGAAGACCTGGTGCCGGAGGTCGAACGCCGCAAGTGGATCGCCATCTACGTGGACTTATGGGCCGACCGCGCACGCGATCCCGGCCTGCTGATCGCCGACGCCATCAAATCCAAACTGGCCCAGTTTGACGGGCCGATCGCCAAGCTGGCCAAGCAGGCCGGCATGGAGAAGGTCGACGTGTTGCGTACGTTCACGTTCAACCTCGGCAAGATCGGGCTACCGCCGGGCATCACCCTGGCCGACGCGCTCGATGTGCTCTACAAGGCGGTGCAGCGGCCCGTCGTGCTGATCATCGACGAGGCGCAACACGCGCTGTCCACTGAGGCCGGCACCAACGCCATGTTCGCGCTCAAGGCCGCGCGCGACCAGATGAACCAGGGCGTGGTCGAACCGCGCCTCTTCCTCGTCTTTACGGGGTCGAACCGTGACAAGCTCGCCAACCTGCTGCTCAATCGCACGCAGCCGTTTTTCGGCTCGCGGGTGACCAACTTCCCGCTGCTGGGGCGGCCGTATGTGTCGGCGTACACGGCGTGGGTCAACCAGCACCTGGCGCCCAACAACCAGTTCAAGGAAGACGACATGTTTGCCGCCTTCCAGCTCGTCGGGCACCGGCCGGAGATGCTCAAGGGCATCGTCAGCGAGATCGCCCTGGAGCTGGGCGAGGCGGCCAGCCTGGGCGAGTTGCTCAAGCGCGGCGCGCAGGGTTTTCGCGACCGCATCTGGGGCGAGATCGAAAGCGATTACAGCGCACTGACGGAAATCCAGCGTGCCGTGCTGGCGGTGCTGATCGAGCGCGGACAAGGCTATTCGCCGTTTTCGGAAGACTCGATGAAGGCATATGCGGCCAAGCTCGGCCACAGCGAGTTTTCCACCGCCACGGTGCAGGCCGCGCTGGACGCGCTGCGCGACAAGAACCTGATCTGGAAGGAGTCGCGCGGCGCCTATGCGCTGGAAGACGAAAGCCTGGCGCTGTGGTTTCGCGAGACGCGCGGTGCGCATGCCGTGCCGCCGAAGCTGAGCGAGTAGCGCGTCAGGGGTGATCATCGTGCGGCACGCAATGGCTTGCGCCCGCTAAACTGCACAGACGACCACAACAATATTCGGGGAGCAGCCAAATGGCACGCAATCGCACCACGTGGCGCGCGCTCGCGGCCGCGTTTTTCCTATTGACGGGCGTCGGCACGGCTGCCGCGCAAGACACCACACCCGTACAGGCACCGGCACCGACCCCGAACTGTCCGCCACCCGCCTCAAGCTTCATCCCCAAAGACGGTTGGGCCGCCGCCGCGCAACGCGCGACCGACCACGGCCTGCTCTGGCGCATCGAAAAGAACGGTCACACCTCGTGGCTCTACGGCACGATCCACGTTGCGCGGGCCGACTGGATGCTGCCCGGCCCCACCGTGCGCAGCGCGCTTCAGCAGGTTGACAGCATCGCGCTCGAACTCGACCTGCTCGACAAAGACACCGACCGCACACCGCTAACCGCGCAAAACAGCGCAGAAGACCGCCGGCTCCTGACCGGCCGTCGCGGCGAGCGCTTCAACAAACTGCTCTCCGCGGCTTGCCTGCCCGACACGGCCCTCACGCAGATCCGCAAGTTCCAGCCGACCATGCAACTGGCCTCGCTGGCGGTGCTGGGGGTACGCACAGACGGGCTCTATCCGGATTTCGGCATCGACCTGTTTCTCACCACCTACGCCAAGAGCGTGCACCTGCCGATCGTGCCGCTCGAAACGCTGGCGCAGCAGGTGCGCGTGCTCAACGAGATCGTGCCGAAGAACGAGGTCGCGCAGCAATTCGATACCGTGCTCGACGCGATTGAATCGGGCGAGGCGCGCACGCAGACGCTCACGCTCGCCAACGCCTGGGCCGACAGCGACATCAGCACGCTCGAGCACTACCCGCAGTGGTGCGATTGCCTGAAGACGGCATCGGACAAACGCGCCTTCCAACGGCTGGTGACGAACCGCAACCGCGCCATGGCCGAGAACATTGCACGCGTGCACAACAGCGGCCAGCGCGTGTTTGGCGCTGTGGGCGCGCTCCACATGATCGGACCCAAGGGAATTCCCGCGCTGCTGGCGGCCCGCGGGTACAAGGTCACGCCGGTGTTGCCGGCGATCACACCGCGCTAGCGCGTACGCGTTTTCCGGTCAGCGCTTTTCCGGCGGCGTCGATCCGACAGCCGCTGCCAGTTCGGCATGCGCGGCCAAGTCCGCGCGGCGATGGGCGCTCCCCACTACGCGCCGCTGCTGCTGCGCATGGCCGCCATCGTACCGGTCATCAAGGTATCGGATGAAGATTTGCGCCAACTGTTTCCCGGTGATGCCGATCCGCTCACCACGCTGCGCACCCTCGCGCCGCAAGCCGACATCCTGCTCACGCTCGGGGCCGACGGCATGGAATGGCTGGCAGCGGCGCACGGCGGGCAAGACGATGCGCGTATCGCCCAACCGGCCTTTGCCGTGCCGGTGGCGGACACCGTCGGCTGCGGCGATGCCGCGATGGGCGCCTGGCTGGCGAGCCTGCTGCAGTCACCCGAGGCGCCACCGCAGGCGCATCTGCGCCAAGCCGCAGCGGCGGCCGCCCTCACCGCCACGCGCGCCGGCGCATACGCGGGCACGCAAGCCGAGATCGATGCGCTGCTGCAGGCGCACACCGCCTCGCCCGCCTGAGACCGGGTAACCATCGCGACAGCACGGCCCCACATGCCACAATCGGCGCCGTCTGCGTATTGATTGCTTCGGGGCCCGTTTTGGAACTGCTTCGTATTGCCGTGCTGTTTGCCTTCACCGCCGTGGCGGAAATCGTCGGTTGTTATCTGCCGTGGCTCGTGCTCCGGCAAGGTAAGCCGATCTGGCTGTTGCTGCCGGCGGCCGCCTCGCTCGCGCTGTTTGCGTGGTTGCTGACATTGCACCCGGCTGCGGCCGGCCGCACTTATGCGGCATACGGCGGGGTGTATATCGCCGTAGCGCTCGTGTGGCTGCGTCTGGTCGACGGTGTGTCGCTCACCCGCTGGGACATCGGCGGCGCGGCCATTGCGTTGACGGGCATGGCCGTGATCGCCCTGCAGCCGCAGGCCAATTGATCGGATTGCACGCGATATTTGCGTTTTCCTGAGCGAAACGGAACCCTAAGCTGCCGCCATGATCGGAGGGTGGATCATTGCTGCGGCCACCGCGCTGCGCGCCGGTCACCTACTCACCCAACCGTTCTGTTCTGGAGGCCACGATGCCTGCCAACACCCTCAAACACCTTGCCGTGGCCACGATGCTGATGTCCGCAGCGATGACCGCCTCGGCCCTGACCACGTCAACGTTCACTTTCACCGATCAGGATCTGCAAGGGATGCTCGCGCACAGCCAGCCTCCGCAGCCGATCCAGCCGGCCAAAGCCACCGAATCGGCGTCTCCTGACCGGCTCCGCGTCGGCCTGAGCGATCCGGGCACGCAACTCGTGCTGCCTTGGTTCCTGGCGGATCTGGTGGACGCGGTCAACCGGCGGGCATCCCCGCAGGACTTCGCGAAAAAGCTGCGGGACGGGATCTGATCGGCCAACGCCGCCGGCCTTCCGTCCGCCGCGCTCACTTTCCGCAGGCAGGCATCCCAGTGCTGTATATTCATACAGTTATTTTTTGTGACGCCCTGCCGTGCTTGCCGCCTCCACCACCCCAGACACCGCCACTGTGCCGGCCACGCCCGGTTACCTGGCCCAGCTGAACGACCAGCAGCGCCAGGCGGTCGAGTTCGGTATTTCCGGGGCAGACGCGGCGGAAACCGGCCCGCTGCTCGTGTTGGCCGGTGCCGGATCCGGCAAGACGCACACGCTGGGCTGGCGCGTGGCGCACCTGGTAGCCAACGGCGCCGATCCGCAACGCATCCTGCTATTGACGTTTTCCCGCCGGGCGGCGAGCGAACTGTCGAACCGTGCCGGCCACCTGCTGGCGCGAGCCATGCAGGGCGAGCGATCGAACAACGCCCTCAATTCGGCCGGCACTTCGTACAAGACCACGCTGCCCTGGGCCGGCACCTTCCACGGCATCGGCGCGCGCCTGCTGCGCGAATATGCCGAGCGCGTGGGCCTCGCCCCCGATTTCACCATCCATGACCGCAGCGACTCGGCCGATCTGCTCAACGTCGTGCGCCACGAGCTGAACCTGTCGATTAAGGAACGCCGCTTCCCGCTCAAGCAGACCTGCATTGCGATCTACTCGCGCGCCATCAACGCGGAGAGCCCGCTGAACGCCGTGCTGAAGCACCATTTTCCGTGGTGCGCGATGTGGGAGACGCAATTGCGCACGCTGTTCGATGCGTATGTCGAAGCCAAGCAGGCGCAGCACGTGCTCGACTACGACGACCTGCTGCTCTACTGGCACGCGATGGTGTCCGACGCCGACCTGGCGGCCGAGATCGGCGCGCGCTTCGACCACATCCTTGTCGACGAATACCAGGACACGAACCGGCTGCAGTCGTCCATCCTGCGTGCGCTGCGTCCAGACGGCCGCGGTGTCACCGTGGTGGGCGACGACGCGCAATCGATCTACGCATTCCGCGCGGCGACGGTGCGCAATATCCTCGATTTTCCGCGCCACTTTTCGCGGCCGGCGCACACGGTGCTGCTGGAGCGCAATTACCGTTCGACGCAACCGATTCTGGATGCCTCCAACGGCGTGATGCGCTTCGCAACGGAGCGCTTTGCCAAAACGTTGTGGACAGACCGCGCATCGACGCATCGTCCGCGTTTGATTTCGGTGCGTGACGAGGCCGAGCAGGCGCGTTGCGTGGCCGAGCGGGTGCTGCATCACCGGGAAGGCGGGCTGACGCTGAAATCGCAGGCGGTGCTGTTTCGCACCGCGAGCCACAGCGCGCCGCTGGAGATCGAACTCACGCGTCGCAACATCCCGTTCGTGAAATACGGCGGCCTCAAGTTTCTCGAGGCTGCACATGTGAAGGATGTGCTGTCGGTACTGCGCTGGGCCGAGAACCCGCGCAGCCGCATTGCCGGGTTTCGCGTGATCCAGTTGCTGCCAGGTGCAGGCCCCGCCACGGCGGCACGCGTGCTCGACGTCATGGCGGAAGCGGCGGACCCGATGGCCGCGCTGCTCGCCTACGAGCCACCGGCGCGGCTGGCCGGCGACTGGTCTACGCTGATGGCGCTCATGCAAACCCTGCGCGTACCCAAAGACAGCCTGGAATGGGCTGGCGAACTCGAAGCCGTAGGCGCTTGGTACTCGCCGCACATGGAGCGCCTGCACGACGACGCGGCCGTGCGCCAGGGCGATCTGGACCAGCTCGCCCGCATGGCCGCAACGTACGCGACCCGGGAGCGCTTCCTGACCGAGATGACGCTCGACCCGCCCGAGCTGACCAGCGATGAGTCGGGCGACCCCTACCGCGATGAGGACTACCTGATCCTCTCGACGATCCATTCATCGAAAGGTCAGGAATGGAAGGCGGTGTACGTACTGAATGCCGTGGACGGCTGCATGCCGGCCGATCTGGGCGCGGGCTCGCACGAAGAACTGGAAGAAGAACGCCGGCTGCTTTACGTGGCGATGACGCGTGCGCGTGAGCATCTGGACATCCTGGTGCCGCAGCGCTTCTACGTCACGCAGCAAACCCCCAACGGCGACCGGCACATCTACGCGTCGCGCACGCGCTTCATTCCGCCTGCGCTGCTGCCGCTGTTCGAAGCGTGCGCATGGCCGGAACCGGAGCCCGGCGCGGACCCCGCAGCCGAAGCGCGCGCCGCGGCCAAGGTGGACCTCAGCAAGAAAATGCGCGGCTACTGGAAAAAGTAGTCAGCCTGGTCGCTAAAGCGGGCGTTCAATGCACTTCCATCTCGGGCCGCTTGACGACGTGCGTCGACTCGAAGCGCGAGAGCTGCGCGAAGATCCACGCGGCCGCGCACGTCATGACGCCCACGCAGACAAACGTCTTGTGGAACGCAGCCAGCGTGTCGCGGCCCTCCGGCCCGCTTGTGAAGTCGGTAAAGCCCGTCAACAATGCGCCGGCTGCGGCCACGCCCAGGCTCATCGACAGCATCATCACCATCGACAGCATGCTGTTGCCCGCGCTGGCCAGGGGGCCCGTCAGGTCCTTGAGCGTGAGCGTGTTCATGGCCGTGAACTGCATCGAGTTGAACGTGCCGAAGATCGCCAGTTGCACGATGCGCAGCCACACCGGCACGTTGGGCGTCATCACGGCAAAGCTGGCCATCATCAGGCCGACCATGACCGTGTTGACGGACAGCATGCGGCGATAGCCGTAGCGCTTGATGGCCCACGTGCCCAACGGTTTGGCGGCCATGCCGGCGGCAGCCACCGGCACCATCATCAAGCCGGCCTGCAGTGGCGTGTACCCCAGGCTCACCTGCAGCAGCAGCGGAATGAGGAACGGCATCCCGCCGCTGCCGATGCGTGCAAACAGGTTGCCGAGCACACCAATGGAAAAGCTCGGAATGCCAAACAGCGTGCGCGGAAACAGCGGCCCGGCCACGCGCCCCGCATGCAGCCAGTAAGCCGTGAGCGCCGCCAGACCAAAAATCAGCAGCACCAGCACCGTCGCGTGCTGGAAGCCCAGTTCGGACAGCCCGTCGAGCGAGAACGACACCGCCGCCATGCCGAAGGCCAGCATCAGATAGCCGGACCAGTCGAAGCGGCTGTCGTCTTCCGCGTGCACATCGGGCATCACCTTGAGCGTGACGAGCGCGCCGATCACCCCCACGGGAATGTTGATCAGGAAGATCCAGTGCCACGACACGGCCTCCACCAGCCAGCCTCCCAGCGTCGGGCCGATCAGCGGACCGATCAGCCCCGGGATGGTGACGAAACTCATGGCCGGCAGGAACTGCTCGCGCGGCACCACGCGCAGCACGGTCAACCGCCCCACGGGCATCAGCAGCGCGCCGCCCACACCTTGCACCACGCGCGAGGCAATCAGCATGGTCAGGCTGCGCGATTCCGCGCACAGCAAGGAACCGATCGTGAACAGGAAGATGGCGGCGAAGAACATCTTTCGCGTGCCGAAGCGGTCGGCCAGCCATCCGGACGCAGGCATCAGCATGGCGGTCGTCAACGTGTAGGCGATGATGACCGACTGCATCTTCAGCGGGCTTTCCGACAGGCTGCGTGCCATGGCCGGCAACGCGGTGTTGACGATCGTTGAATCGAGGGTCTGCATGAACAGACCCATCGCCACCAGCCAGAGCAGCGGTTTCAAGGAGGGGTCGACGGAGGCGGAGGGCGTGGTGGGCATGAGGCGGGGCAGAAGCGGCAGGATGCGACGCAGCCGTCATTGTGGCGTGCCTCGCCTGTGCCCGCAAACCGTGTACCCAACGCGCAGGATTGTGTAATGTGCCGCCATACCGCCCCTACAACCGACAAGGGCACTGCGCTCTGCCTATACTGGAGCGCTAATCCGAGTCACCTCGTGCCCTCGCTCCCGCCATGACCACCCGTACTGAACGCGACACCTTTGGCCCCATTGAAGTCCCTGCAGACCACCTGTGGGGCGCACAAACGCAACGCTCGCTGCAGAACTTCGACATTGCCGGCGACCGCATGCCCCGCGAGCTGATCGACGCGCTCGCCCGCATCAAACGTGCCAGCGCCGTCGTCAACCATCGTCTCGGGCTGCTCTCCGCAGACAAGGCCAACGCCATCGTGGGCGCCGCCGATGAAGTCATCGCCGGCAAGCACCCGAATGAATTTCCGCTGGTGGTCTGGCAAACGGGCTCGGGCACGCAGACCAACATGAACATGAACGAGGTGCTCGCCAACCGCGCCAGCGAGCTGCTCGGCGGGGAACGCGGAGAGGCACGCCTCGTGCATCCGAACGATGACGTGAACCGCAGCCAGTCGTCCAACGATGTCTTCCCCACGGCGATGCACGTGGCGGCCGTGACGGCCATCACTCGGCACCTGCTGCCCTTGCTGCGAACGCTGCGGGAGACCCTCGCCAAGAAAGCTGCGGATTTCAACGACATCATCAAGATCGGCCGCACGCATCTGCAGGACGCCACGCCGCTCACGCTGGGCCAGGAGTTCTCCGGCTACGTTGCCCAGTTGCAGCACAACGAAACGCATCTGAACGCCGCCCTGCCGCACCTGTGCGAACTCGCGCTGGGTGGCACGGCGGTCGGCACCGGCCTCAACGCACCGGCCGGTTACGCCGAACAGGTGGCTGAAGAGCTGGCGCAACTGACCGGCTTGCCCTTCATAACCTCGCCGAACAAGTTCGAGACCATGGCATCGGCCGATGGGCTGGTGCATGCGCACGGCGCGCTGAAAACGCTGGCGGCCAGCCTGACCAAGATCGCCAACGACATCCGCTGGCTGGCCAGCGGCCCGCGCAGCGGGCTGGGCGAAATTTCCATCCCCGAGAACGAGCCCGGCTCGTCGATCATGCCCGGCAAGGTGAACCCCACGCAGAGCGAAGCGGTGACGATGCTGTGCGCGCAGGTTTTCGGCAACGACGTCGCAGTGAACGTGGGCGGCGCGTCGGGCAACTTCGAGCTGAACGTATTCCGTCCGATGATCGCGTACAACTTCCTGCACAGCGTGCGCCTGCTGGCCGACGGCATGCGCAGCTTCAACGATCACTGCGCCGTGGGCATCGAACCCAACCGCGACCGCATCGACGAGCTGGTGCAGCGCTCCCTGATGCTGGTGACGGCCCTCAACCCGCATATCGGCTACGACAAATCGGCGCAGATCGCCAAGAAGGCGCACAAGGAAGGCACCAGCCTGCGCGAGGCCGCCCTGACGCTGGGCTATGTCACGCCCGAGCAGTTCGATGCCTGGGTGCGGCCGGAGAACATGGTCGGCGCTAAATGATTTGTCATCGGGCCGCGGCTTGCAGGGCGCGGCCTGTCCTTTTTCTTTTTTCCTTTTCCATTGCCCGTTTCAAGCGCGCCGGCCCGCCCGGCGCCCTTTGCGCATGAAGCCCGCTCCCATTCCGAAGAACGAACCCGAACGTCTTGCCTCGCTGCAAGACATGCTGTTGCTCTCCACACCCGACGAGGAGTTGTTCGACCGCGTCACGCGCACGACCAAGCGCGTGTTCGACGCCCCGATCGTGCTCGTGACGCTCATCGACGCCCAGCGTCAATGGTTCAAATCCTGCATCGGTTTGGACGTGCGCGAGACCGGACGCGACATCTCGTTCTGCGGCCATGCAGTGGCCGAAGACGAGATGCTCGTCATTCCCGACACCAAGGCCGACCCGCGCTTTGCCGACAACCCGCTGGTGACCGGCGCGCCGCATATCCGCTTCTATGCGGGGCGCCCGGTCAGGAACCTGGCTGGCTACCCCGTCGGCACGCTCTGCGTGATCGACCAGAAGCCACGGCCGTTTGAACAGGCCGAGCGCGAGTTGCTCGATGATCTGGCCAGTTGGGTCGAATCTGGATTTCGCGAGCGCGAACTCAGTGAAACGCAGCGCTCCATCCTGACCGAGCTGCAGGTTGCGCGTCACGAAAGCCTGACCGATCCGATGCTGGGCATCTGGAACCGACGCGCTGCGATGGAGCTGCTCACGCGCGAATGCGGCCACGCGATGCGCTACGGGCAGCCGCTTTCATTGCTGGTGGTGGACGTTGACCACTTCAAGCGCGTGAACGACACGTACGGCCACCCCGCAGGCGATGCAGTCCTGGTTGAGATCGCACGCAAGCTGCGCGTGAATGCGCGTCCCGTCGATGCGGTCGGCCGCTACGGCGGCGAGGAATTCCTGGTGCTGCTGCCTGACACGACCACAACGCAGGCTACCGGCATTGCGGAACGACTGCGCAGCGCGGTGGAGTCCTTGGAGATCGCCACCCCGGACGCCAACATCCGCTGCACCATCAGCGTGGGCCTGGCAAGCTGCGAGCAGGGGCAGAACCCATGCACGCCCACCGACCTCATCATGCGCGCCGATGCGGCGCTGCTGGCCGCCAAACGGCTGGGGCGCAATCGCGTGATATTCGACGGCCAGCCGGTGTAGATCAGTTTGACGCAGGCTCCGCGCCGCGGCGGGCGACGCGCACATCCACCCGCTGCGGCGCCAACGCCTGCTCGAACACCGCGCGCGCGGCATGCGTCGTGCCAGTACCGCACATGAAGGCATCGATGGCTGCAAAGCCGTGCTCGGGCCAGGTGTGGATGGAAAGATGCGATTCAGCGAGCAGCAACACGCCTGTGACGCCGCCCTGCTCACCCGCGGGCAACCCTGCGCGCACAGAATCAAAGCGATGCAGATGCGCATGCAGGATGGTGGCGCCGAGCGCGCTTGCGGCATCGCGTAGCGCCTTTTCCAGTGCAGCCGCGTCGCGCAGCAGCGCTGGCGCCACGCCGTAAAGATCGAGCAGAAGGTGCTCGCCCACGGCGCCTGCCGCCTCCTCCGACGACAGCGCTGCGTCGGTGCGCGTCACTTGTGGCCCCCGCTGAAGCCGCCGCCATAACCGCTACCGCCGGAAGAGCCGCCCCAATAAGACGATCCCGATCCGCCCGTGCTGCTGCCGTACGACGGCGTGCGCGGCGCGGCAAAGCCGGCCTTCCAGTCCATATAGGTGGCACCAATCACCACCGCCACGGCGTAGAGAACGAACCAGTTCTTCATTCTCCACCCCCGATCTTGGCCACCAGCCACGCAGGCACCAGCAACAGCAACGCCGCAAAGAACGTGATACCGAATACCGAACCCGGCGCCATGAAGAACGGTACGAGGTTCAGCAGGCCGAGCAGCACGCACGCGACCACCGCCACCGTCATGTAGTTCGACGACGAAGCCTTGGCCGGCTCAGCCACCACCTTGCCGAACCACGCCTTGATCTGCGCGGCGCTTACCGGCGTGCTCTTGGACCACGTCAACTCATGCGCATCGCTCTCCGCTGCCAGGCTCTCCTGGCCCGCGGCGTATTCGACAACGCGCGTCTGGTCGCCCGATTGGACACGCCAATTGAAGGCGCCGGCGGCATAGGTCACGCGCGCGGTGTAATCCTCGTCGCGAGCGTAGACCTTGCCGTCGAGCACCGCGGTACGGCTGTCGCTCCGGGTGGGCCAGCGGTCGAGCACGTTCGCGCGGAACCAACCGTCGTCCGTTTCCACCATCCAGCTGAAACCGCGCTTGGGGGTGTACAGCAGATATTCAAACCATTCGCCGCCGCCGTCGACCACCGCGCGGCGCATCACGCCGATCACCTGCCATTGCAGGCCATCGATGAGCGCCTTGTCGCCCAGCTCCAGCGTGGTGGCTACTTGCGGGACCGAGCGTGCGCGCGCGATGACGTCGCCGCGCGGCGTGGCCGCATCGATGGCCGCGCCGCAGCCGGGGCACAGTACATGGCCCGTCGCGCCGGGGCTGAACGGGATCGACGTACCGCACTGCGGGCAGTCGAGATTCGTGAGCTTGCCTGGGACGCGGCCTGCGGTCTCCTTGATCTCGGCGTCGGTGCGCAGAAGCTGGCACTTGAGCACGTCGAGCGTGGTGGCTTCACCCACGTAAAGCGTCGGTGCTGTACCGTCGGAGTAGTCCAGCGTGATGAAAGCGTCTTCCCGGCGGCCGTCGGCGACGCGTGCATGCCAGCCCTCGCCAACGCGAAACGGCAATTCGCCCTGGCCGCCAGTGCAATCAGCTTCGCGCACGTCGGACAGCGTGAATTGCGTGCCCTCGGCGTCGTACAGCTGCCCCGGGCGCAGCGCCTCGAATGCGACCGCATTGGCCGGCGTGCCGCGTGCGAACGTCATGGTCACCTGCCCGGATGCTTCGGCCAGCCAGCCGTCGGTCCCGTCGTCGAACAGCACGTACCACTCGTTCCAGAAGCCCGCGTCATAGCGCAACTGGATGCGGCCAACCACGGTGAACGCCTTGTTCTTGTAGCGCCCGGTGGTGCCGATCTGCACGCGCGCGTAGTCCTCGAGCACGGCAGACATCTTGCCGATGTCGGAAAGCGTCTCGCCGTCGCGCAGCAACGTGCTCTTGCAGAAGCTGCACACCGCCATGACGGCAGCTGCAGACTTCAGTTCCACCGGCGCGCCACACGCCGGGCAGTTGGCATGAAACATGGTCAGGTCGTTCGATTGCGCGAAAAATGGCGCAGAAAAACGGGCGGCTTGCGGTGCCGCCCGGTCATCCGATCAGCGGGGCCGAGGGTCAGCCTCCGGTCAGCGCCTTCAGCACGGCAGCCTTGCCGGCATCAAAGTCCGCTTGCGTGATGAGGCCCTTGTCGAGCAGTTCCTTGAGCTTGGCCAGGCGTGCCGAGGGGTCGTCCGCTGCCGGAGCAGCTGGGACGGCGGCGGCAGATTGCGCTGCAGGAGCTGCCGCACCGCCAGGGTTGCCCTGCACAGCGGTACGCAGGCTGTCGGCCATCGCCTGGCCCATTGCCAGCCCTGCCGCCAAACCCGCACCCGTACCGGCGATGCCGCCTTCGTTGCGTGCCGCCAGCGGCAGCGATTCGGCCGTCTGATATTGCGTGAAGCGCTGCATGTCGCCGGTCATGTCCATGCTGATGCGGCGATCCAGCGCGGCCTGCAGTTCGTCCGGCAGCGTCACGCTGGACACCTGGAAGCTGTCGAGCGCCAGACCGTACTGCGTGAACTGCGGCAGCAGCGCCTCGCGCACCTTGTTCGACATCAGCATCTGGTTGGCGGCCAGGTCCAGGAACGGCACGCCGGATTCGCCAAACGCGGTCGCCATCGCGCCCATGATGACGGGGCCCAGCTGCGCCTCGACGTCATCCACGGTGTAGATGTCGCGCGTGCCGCTCACCTGCTGGTAGAACAGCTTCGGGTCGGCCACGTGGTAGGCGTACACGCCAAAGGCACGCAGGCGCACCATGCCGAAATCCTTGTCACGCACCGTCACGGGCTGCGGCGTGCCCCAGCGGCGGCCGAGCTGCTGGCGCGTGCTGAAGTAGTAGACGTCGGACTTGAAGGGGGACTCGAACAGCTTGTCCCAGTTCTTCAGGTACGTGAGAACGGGCAGCGTCTGCGTGGTCAGCTTGAAGGTGCCGGCGCTGAACACGTCGGCGATCTGGCCTTCGTTGACGAACATCGCCATCTGCGAGTCGCGCACGACCAGGGTGCCGCCGTTCTGGATTTCCATGTCCTGCATCGGATAGCGCCAGGCGAGCACGCCGTCCTCGCTCTCCGTCCATTGCAGGATGTCGATGAACTGCTTCTTGATGAAACTGGACAGGCTCACAGCAAACTCCTTCGCGATGATTCGCGGGGCAGGAACAATCAGGACAAGGTCAGGACAGGCACGCCGCGTTGATCACGCCAACGGCCAGCGCGCTCACGCCAAACAGCATACCGGCGGCGATGTTGTTGTGCTCGATCTGCAGGCGGTAATCCGGCATCAGCCGCGTGAGCACCAGGAACACGATCAGTTGCACCACCGACGCCATCACCGCCCAGAACAGGAAAGGCACCAGGCCATCGGCATGCGTGATGCTCGACGCGATGGTCAGCACGAACCCCAGCAGCGCCCCGGCCAGCGACAGCGCCGCGGCGATATTGCCTTCGCGGATCAGCTTGAACTCGTCATACGGCGTCAGGCGCAGATAGACGAAGAAAAAGCCGGAAAACACCACGGCGCCCGCCAGCAGGTGCGAGGCATAGGCGATCACGGAAGCGGTCATGTCAGGCATGGGAAGGGGCCGTGCAGTACATAGGTGGCGCCACTATAGCGGCTGATTCGCTGCTTGCGTACCCCCCGATGCAGCCATGCACCAGCCGACTCGCAGACAGGGAAAAAAGGCGGCACAATCGCGCTCGCCTCGGCATCCGCCGTTTGTTAACGCCCCTTCATTTTCCACCTTCGCAGCATGTCGACGCCGCAGCCTGACGCCACATACGAACCCACGCAGCCAGCCGGCCGCGGCAATGGCCTGCTGGTCCTTGCAGTCTTTGTGGTGGCCTCGTGCGGGCTGGCGTACGAATTGATTGCCGGGGCATTGGCTTCGTATCTGCTGGGCGATTCCATCCTGCAGTTCTCTTCCATCATCGGCGCCTATCTGTTTGCCATGGGCATCGGCTCATGGCTCTCGCGCTACGTGGCGGACGACGCGCTGCTCGCCCGCTTTGTCGATCTGGAATTGTTGGTCGGGCTGTTTGGCGGCGTATCTGCGGCGGCGCTGTTTGCGTTGTTTGCGGCGGAATCGGCGCCGTTCCGCTTGGTGCTGTACGCGCTGGTCACGGTGATCGGCGTGCTGGTGGGCATGGAGATCCCGCTGGTGATGCGCATGCTGCATCGGCGGCAAGCCAAGTTCTCCGACCTCGTCAGCCGCGTGCTGACGTTCGATTACCTGGGTGCCCTGGCGGTGTCGCTGCTGTTTCCGCTGGTACTGGCGCCGCGCCTCGGGCTGGTGCGCACCGGTTTTCTGTTCGGACTGTTCAATACGGCGATTGCGGTCTGGACGCTCTGGCACTTCCGCGCCGAGCTGGCGCTCACGGCCCGCATGCGTACGGCGATGGCGTGGCGCGCAGGCGCAGTGGCAGCGGCGTTGCTCGCGGGCTTTGGCGCATCGGACAAGCTCACGCATTGGTCGGAACGCGCGCTCTTTGGCGACGAGATCATCCATGCGATTTCCTCGCCGTATCAGCGGCTGGTGGTGACGCGCTGGAAAGACGACCTGCGCTTATACATCAATGGCAACCTGCAGTTTTCCTCGCGCGACGAATACCGCTACCACGAGGCGCTGGTACTGCCTGCGCTGGAATCGGTGCGCGGTGCGCGGCGCGTGCTGGTGCTGGGCGGCGGCGACGGCCTCGCGCTGCGGCAGATCCTGAAGTACCCGCAGGTGGAGCACGTCACGCTGGTCGACCTGGACCCGCGCATGACGAACCTGTTCTCGCACGCCGAGGCACTGGTCGCGCTCAACCAGCATGCGTTCAGCGACCCGCGCGTGACGGTGGTCAATGCCGATGCGGCGCAATGGATGCAAACCGCCACCGACATGTTCGACGTGGCCATCGTCGATTTTCCGGACCCGTCGAACTTCAGCATCGGCAAGCTGTATTCGGTGCCGTTCTACCGGCTGCTGTCGCGCCATGTGGCGGATACGGGCCTGGTTGTCATTCAAGCCACGTCGCCCTATTTCGCGCCGCGTTCGTACTGGTGCGTGGATGCGACGCTGAAGGAAGCCGGTTACCGCACGTGGCCGTACCACGCGCTGGTGCCGTCCTTTGGCGAATGGGGCTTCATCCTGGCAGCACCGGGCCGCGCGGATTTCCAGCCACCCAGGTCGTATCGCGTGCCGACACGCTTCCTGGACGCCGACACCACGCACCAGATGTTCAGCTTCGCGCCCGACATGCCGCGCCCGCAGGTGGAACCGAACCGGCTGAACAACCAATCGCTGGTGCGGTATTTCGAAGAAGACTGGCACGGCGTGCTGCGCTGATGGCAACGCGACGCAGCTTTCTTGTGGGTGCAGCCGCTGCCGGTGTAGCCGCGGCGGGTGCCGCTTCGTGGGGGGGCTTTCGCGCCTTTACTGAAATCACGCCCAGCGTGCGCATGCCCGGCCAGACTGCCGGCCATCAACTGCGCGACCTGCGCGTGCTGCCGGCACCATCGGAAACGCGGCGCGTGGGCGTTGCCATCTGCGGCAGCGGCATTGGCGGATTAAGCTGCGCGTGGCGGCTGGCAAAAGGCGGCCGGCGCGACGTGGTTGTCGTCGAGGGACCGGAGCGCTATGGCAATGCCGCGGGCGGTGCGTTCGGCACGCAGCGCTTCCCCACGGGGGCGCATTATCTGCCGCTGCCGTCGATGGAATCGACGCACGTGCGCGAGATGCTGGCCGACTTTGGCGTGATCGAGCGCGATCCGTTTGCGCTGCGCCCGACATACGACGAACGCGTGCTCGTTCATGCGCCCGATGAACGCCTGTGGCTGGGCAACCGCTGGCAAGACGGCTTTGTGCCGCACGAAGGCGTTACCGAGGCGGAACGCGCCGAGCACACCAGGTTCTTCGCCCACATCGACCGGCTGCGCCAGACCACCGGTGCCGACGGCCGCCGCGTCTTTGCCGTGCCGACGGCGCTCTCGTCCGCAGACCCAGCTTGGCGCGCGCTCGACGCACTCACCTTCCGCGACTGGCTGCACCGCGAGGGCTACCGCGCCGCCACGCTGCACTGGTATGCCGATTACTGCTGCCGCGACGATTACGGCGCCACGGCGGATCATGTTTCCGCCTGGGCCGGCATCGCCTATTTCGCCAGCCGCGGCGGCATGGCGAGCAATGCGGAACAAGGCACCGTGCTCACCTGGGCCGAAGGGCTGGACTGGATGGCCAAGCGGCTGTTCGAAGCCGCCGGATTGGACGAACCGGGCCGTTTGCTGCCGGGCAGCGCCGCGCGCATCGGCACAACCACCGAAGCCGGCGCATGCGTCTTCGCAGATATCCTGCAAGCGGATGGCCGCGTCGTGCGCCTGCTAGCCGATCACGTGGTCAGCGCGATGCCGCTGCACGTTGCCAAACACATCGTCGACGGCTTTGACGTGCCCGCCGCCGAGTTGCCCGAAACCGCACCGTGGCTGCTCGCCAACCTGCTCATCGACGGCTTTCCGCCCGAACACGACGACACGCCGCTGGCGTGGGACAACGTGGTCTATCGCGGTACGGGGTTGGGATATGTGGTCGCCAATCACCAGGACATTCGCGTCGGGCCGCCCGCGCAGAGCGTGTTCACGGCCTACGTGGCGCTGTCGGACATGACACCGAAGGCCGCGCGTGAATGGCTGCTGAAGGCATCGCCGCAAACGCTGCTCGATCGTGCGCTGGCCGATCTCGATACGGTGTACGGCATCCGCCTGCGCACGCAGATCCGCCGGGCCGACCTGACGCTGCGCGGCCATGCGATGGCGATTCCCACACCGGGCTTTCTCTCCAGACCCGGCATTGCGCGCCTACGTGAGAGCGCCGGGCCGATCCACTACGCGCATGCAGACCTGTCCGGCTATTCCGTCTTTGAAGAAGCCGCGTGGTGGGGGGATCGCGCGGCGCGGCGCATTCTGGGCGGCTGATTGCCCGCGCCGCCGCAGGGCATCTAACGCAACCGTTCGACCTCGGCCATCAGTTCCCACGTGGCTGGGTCGATATCGCTGCGCTCGAGTGCCAGTGACAGGTATGCGCCGATCATGTCGACAAACCCGCGCGCAAAGGCGGGTGGATATGCGCTGCCGGTGTACTGCATCAGTTGCTGCCGCAACAGGCGCGGCCGATGCTGTCCGAACTCGCGCACATAGGCCTGCGTTCGGCAGAGGAAGGGGCGCGCTTCCAGCGCACCGTCAAGGTAGATACGGCGTTTGGTGAGTGTCATTGGCGGCCTCCGGTTCGCAACGGAACGGGGCACAGCCAAGGCGGAGAGGGAAAAGACGCGGGGCGACGCCCGCCGAACACAACAGTCATGGAGCCTCCTACGGATAGCAAAAGGCCCGACTAATCGCTGCTAAACGAGGGTGGCGGACCCGACGACAGGGTTAGCAGACCGGCCCGTAGGACGCCGGCGACCCGAAGGTCCCCTGCCCGGCCCGCCGTGGTACAAGCGTGCGCGAGCACGGACGTAAAAAAGCCGCACGAGGCGGCCGTCCGGCCATACGGTAAGAATAGGCTGCTAAACCCAGCTGCCGTTGGTGCGGCAGCGCCGTGAATTATAGCGGCGGCACCGGCGCAGCCCACATGCGAAATTGCAGCATTTCGTGAGCGCGCCGTACCGCCAATCCCGCCGTCCTGCGTGCGCTTACCCCTGACGCGACCACAGCGTGCGGCCGAAGAACGTCAGCGCGCGGTCCCACGCATGTTCGGCCCACACCGGGTCGTATTGCGTGATGGCGATGCGGTTCTCGCCCACGGCCGTTTCATTGGCGAAGGCGTGATGCGCGAGATAGCGGTGGAAGTCGACATCGACGCCGGCATCGACGAGCTTCTTCTCCAGCGCATCGACGCCCTCGATCTTGAAGGCGGTGTCCTGCGTGCCCCAGTGGCCCTGCACCGGCACCTTGATCTTCGAGGCGTCGATGTATTCCAGCGGAGGGTAGCCGTACCAGACCACGCCGGCATCCGCTTCCGGCACGTTGCTCAGCGTCAGGAGCGTCAGCGCGCCGCCCATGCAGTAACCCGTCACGCCCACGCGGGCGCAGGTCTGCTTGAGGTATTGCACGGCGCCGCGCACATCCTGCGTGGCCGCGTCGCCAAAGTTGAGGTTGGTCATCAGGTGGTGCGCTTCCTCTTCTTCCACCGTCATGGTGCCGCGATAGAGATCGGGCACCAGCGCCACGTAGCCCGCGCGCGCGAGGCGATCGGCCACGCCGCGAATCTGGTCATTCAGGCCCCACCACTCCTGGATGACGACAATGCCCGGGGCGCCCTCTGCCTTGGCCGGCTTGGCCAGATAGCCCTGGAGTTCCTGCCCATCCGGGCGTTTGAACGTGATCATGGATCCTTGCGATGCGGTCATGCGATGGCTCCTCTGCCTGGAACGAAAACGCACAGCATAGTCCTGCCAGATGAAATTTGCAGGCGGCGCGTCGGCGGGGAACGGGCTGCGTGCGCCTTAGCCCTGCCGATACCCCTCCATCAGGGAGCCGATACGCGGCACAAAGTCTCTATCATGGCGGCACGTTCATACCCTGATTGCCTCCCATGATCAAAACCCTCGGCCTCATCGCCTACCTGCTGGTGCTGCTGATCCACGTCTACATCGTCGTACTCGAGATGGTGCTGTGGAAGACGCGCGGCCCCAAGGTATTCCGCATCACGCCGGAAAAAGCCGCCGAAACCGCCGCCATGGCGTCCAACCAGGGCCTGTACAACGGCTTTCTGGTAGCCGCACTGGTCATTGGGCTGATCGCACCAGACCCCGCCATCAACGCCGCGTTTGCGCTGTTCGGGCTGATCTGCGTGGCGGTGGCCGGCATCTGGGGCGCCGTCACGGTCAACAAACGGATTCTCTTTGTGCAGACGGTGCCGGCCGCGACTGCGTTGGCGCTGGGGTGGTTCGCCTGAAGGCAATGGGTGCCGAGGCGGCGGCAATTCTTGTCTGCCCCGCCGCCGCGCACTAGCTTGAAAGGAGTCAGGAGCGCGTTCGACTGGATGCGCTCTCGCCGACCGGGACCTCGCACATGCCGCCTGCATACCGCCGAACGCTCCGAATGCTGGGCAGGGCGTCACTGCTGGCAACCGTGCTGTGTGGTTCCTCCATCTCCGCTCAAGTGAGGCACGCCATGACGCTCGCCTTGACCTCTCCGGCCTTTGCCGCTGGCGGCGAAATCCCCAGCCGCCTGACATGTGAAGGCGCGGACACATCGCCGCCGCTCGCGTGGACCGGCGCTCCGGCAGGCACACGCAGCCTGGCGCTGATCGTCGATGACCCCGACGCGCCCGACCCCGCGGCACCCAAGATGACGTGGGTCCACTGGGTGCTCTACAACATCCCGCCCGGCACCACTTCGCTGGCAGAAGATGCATCACGCAAGGGACTGCCTCCGGGTGCTCGCCCCGGCAACAACGACTGGCAGCGCACCGCTTACGGCGGCCCCTGCCCGCCCATTGGGCGTCATCGCTACTATCACAAGCTTTACGCGCTGAACGTGGAACTACCGGAGCTTGGCGCACCCACCAAGGCCGAACTGGAGCGTGCCATGCGTGGCCACGTGCTGGCTGAAGCCGAGCTCGTCGGTACCTACCAGAAACACAAACCCTGAGCCGCTACGTCAGGAAGTCAGGCGACCTAGTGTCAAGGCTTGGCAACCGCGCCCTTGCGGAACACCGCATACGGCACGCCCTGCTCCGGGTGTGCCGTCGTCTCGTTGATGAAGCGCTCGACATCAGGCACGTCATGCAGCGCCGTCATGAACGGCGCCAACACGTAGCCCGGCGCCACACAGCCCTGCACCAGCATCCACCGCTGCCATACCGTCACCCACAGCGTGGTGTTCTGCTGCCATCCCGGCACGTGGATGGACATCCATTGCAGGCGCCGCTTTGCCGTCTCGGCAATCTCATCGTCGTAGGAAAACGCGTTGGGCAAGCGGCAGCGGCCCTCCACCCAGCAATGGTTGCCATGCTCGATGCGGTGGTGTGAGTCGCGCTTCCATTCGGCTTCGGTGATGCGCGGGCCGGCAGGCTCAGGGCAGTTGGCGACGCCGGAGGAAATCTGGAAGAACGGATCGTGACCGCGGTTTTGCAGGTCGTCTTCCGCGTGCGCCGCGCACGCCAGCAACAGCATCGCCAGAGCAAGGCGCAAATCGATCGTCATGGCGGCCTCCTTGGCGGACCGGGCGCAATCGGCTGCTGGCAAGCATAGGCGTTGCGGGGCTCAGCGGCCAGCGATCAGCTCAGCGGAATCTCGAAAATCCACTTCAGCGTCCAGCGGTCTGAGGCGCGTGTCAGGCCGCGGCCGATGCCAAAGTTGAAGACGAAAGGCTTGCGGTCCACGTCGAACGCCAGGAACACCGTGTGCTGTTGTTCATGCAAAGGCGCGATGTGGTTGATGGGGCCAAGCCCGGCGTAATACTCCGTGCCGGCGCGCACCCCTGTCGCAACCGTCCGTGCAATCTTGAAACTGGGCGCGGCCTCCGGCACGCCGCTGCGCCCGTCCCCCGAGAGATTCCAATCGAGCACCGGGTTGACTGCCCAAAGCCAGCGGTCGTTCTGATACCCATAGATGGGTCGCAGTTCTGCCGCGTTCTGGGATGCCTCAAAGCGGCCTGCCACGTGGGCAAGTTCGACGTTGATGCCTGCAAAGTTCCCTACGCCATCAACCGGGCGCACGGGCATCCATTTCACCCGCACCTTCGGGCCTGTCACGTAGAACGTGTTCTCGCGCGTGAGCGTGGTCGGCACATAGAGCCCCAGCTCCAGCGAGGGCGTCAGGCCATACGAGAACTCCGCCGTGGCACGCCAGCCGTGCGGTGTCGTGACTTCGCCTGGATAGCTTGGCGTGCCGATGCCGCTGGGCGTGGTGTTGACGTGCAGCTCCAGCCCGAACTCGCCCGGCGCGTTGATGTCACCGGTATAGACCTGGATCTCATCGGGCAGCACCGCATGCGCCGGCAGCGCAAGTGCCGAAAACACAACCGCCGTTCCAATCGCGCGTGCAACGTGTGCAACCGCCATGATGACCTCCAGAGCAATCCCGAGATCATAGTGAGGCGATGGCGTCGTGTGCGAATAACCGGCGGGCGCAGATAAAAATCCGCATAAGAGGCATTCGCATTTGCGCCCGTCGGTTTCGCCCCGTTACCTCGATTTCACATGCGCCGCCAGCATCGCGGCAAACACATCGTGCAGCTCGGTCTTGCCAAAACGCTGCTCTGAAATGCCTTTCTCGACATCGATCTGTCCAGCATTGACCGCGTCGTACAGCTCGGTGATGAGCTGCACGTGGTTCGTGCTCAGACCGGCGCGTTGCAGCATCGGCGCCCACGCGGTGCGCGGCACGGCTTCGGCAACAATCTCGCGGCCGACGACGGCGCTGAATGCGCGTGCCACGTCGACAAGGCTCACGCGGCGCGGCCCTTCCACGCTGATGATGCGCGGCGTTTTGGCCGATGGCCCTTCCAGCAGCAGTTCGGCGGCCAGCTTGCCGACGTCCTGCGTGGCGACGGTCGCAAAAGCGCGATCGAGAGGCTGGTGCAGGCTGGGCAACCGCCCGGTTGCCAGCATGACGGGCAGCATCGCCGCCCAGTTCTGCACATGCTCCGCTGAACGCAGCAGTGTCAGTTGCGTCGCAAGCGGCTTGAGCCGCTCTTCGAGCAGATGAAACAGCCGCGTCAGACCTGTGCCCCGGTCCAGCTCAGCGCCGTAATCCGACAAGGCCAGCACCGCGGGCGGTGGGTCGGCACGCAACGCACTGGCGGCCACGTCGATCATGCGTTCCATGGTCAAGGCCGGATCAACGTCGCCCACCGGCACTGGACACAACATCTGCACAGCCGTCGCGCCCTTGATGGCGGAAGCAACGGAAGCCGGATCGGTCAGATCAGCCAGCGCAATCTCGCAGCCGATTCTGGCCAGCGCTTCGCCTTGCCGCGCACTGCGCACCACCGCCCGCACGGGCCGCCCTGCATTGCGCAGCGCTACGGCGGTCGCGAGCCCGACCTTGCCCGATGCCCCAAAGATGACAAACATGTTCGTGCTCCTCTCAAGTGGGAGGCGCAAGCTTAGGCCCGGCCCGCAAACCAAACTTGCAGGAACAGAGGAATTTGGCAGATTCGGTGGATTGACTAACCAGCCGGCGTATCCGCGGTCGCGGCCAACGCCTTGCCGGCGCGGATGACTTCACGCGGCGTGACGCCGAGCAACCGCTGCATCCACTGCGTCATATGGCTCTGGTGCGCAAAGCCCACGTCCAGCGCAATCTGCGACGCACTGCGGCGGCCTTCGAGCAGCAACGCTTTCGCGCGCTCCACCCGGCGCTGCACGATGTAGCGATGCACGGGCACGCCCAGGGTTGCGCGAAACAGCACGTTGAAATGGGGCACGCTCAAACCAGCTTGCGCGGCCAGCTCGGCCAGCGTCAGGCGCGCATGCAGATGGGCTTCGATGTAGTCGATCACGCGCGTAGCCACGCGAGGCGCCAACGTGCCGGCGCGGTCGACCACCCCGGCGACACCATCCCGACTGCTGCTGAGCAGACGAACGACCAACGCCGTGCACAGACCCTCTGCATATAACGCGTCGGAGGTGTCCTCCGCTTGCAGCTCAGCCCCCAACGCTGCGGCAAGATGACGCACGCGTGCATCGCGCCATTGCAGACGCGGCGTGATGTCGGCTCGCACGCCAATCTGTTCGGCGATGCAGCGTACAAACCTGTCGCTGATGGCGATCCGCAGAATCCGGCAGTCGGCATCGTCCGTCCACATGCCGGGCACGCCTGCGGGAATCACGTCCGCATCGCCGTGTGCCTGGATGCGTGAATAGCGGCGGCCATCGCATACGCAATTCATCCGCACAGGCGGGCCGACATGCACGTTGACCCGGTGCTGCGCCATGGCCGGCACCCGGTACGCGCCGGCGCGGATCCCGAGCAGCGTTGCGGCAAAGCCGTTCCAACCAAGCCCGTCGCTGGAGCGCAGGCTGACTGGAGCGGGTTCAAGCAAGGCGAGAGGCGTGATGGCGTTCATGGCAGGTCCGGGAACTCGGTGGCGCCTCGACATTCTGCGCCACACGGCGCCCTATCGCCGCCATAACAAAGATCAATTAGATTTCCAATATCGATAGTCAGATACTTGCCAATGTTGTATTTGGCTTCCCCACAGCCGAATTTCCGACGGCCTCCGGGCCGTCTTTTTATTTCTGCGCCCTGCGCTTATGGTGAAACGGGGCACGCATCACAACACGGAGACACGCCAATGGACCGCGACGCATTCGTCAGCGCGCTAAGAGCGGAAGGCTTTACGGAGTTTGTTCTGGTGACGCGAGAGCCGGGCGAGCTGGACACGCACACGCACCCGTTTGAGGCGAAAGCGCTCATCCTGGCCGGCGAAATTCGCATCCGCGCAGAAGGCGCGGAGCGCGTCTACCGGCCCGGCGACACGTTTCATCTGGCGGCCAATGCACCGCACACCGAGCGGTACGGCGCGCAGGGTGTGCAGTATCTGGTGGCCCGGCGCTAGGCCGGCAGGTCAGGCGCGCGCCGGATACTGCGCGAGCACCTTGTCGCGAATCGACGGCTTGACATTTGCCAGCGACATGTTGCCGTTGTAGTGCGCCACCACGCGCGGGTTCATCACGCGAAACCACAGCGGCGGCACATAGGCGATCAGGATCATCGCCGCATAGCCGGCCGGCAATTGCGGCGAATGCTCGAAATGCCGCAACGCCTGGAAAGACCGCGTCGGGTTGGCGTGGTGATCGGCATGCCGCTGCAGTTGATACAGGAACAGGTTCGTCACCACGTGGTTGCTGTTCCACGAATGCTGCGGCGTGCATCGTTCGTAGCGGCCGCTGGGCAATTGCTGGCGGCACAGGCCGTAGTGCTCGAGGTAGTTCACCACCTCCAGCAGCGACGCCCCGTAAACGGCCTGGATGATCAGGAACGGCACCGCCTTGAGCCCGACGAACGCGATGCATACACCCCATAGCACCACCGTCATCGCCCAGGCGTTGAGCACGTCGTTGCGCCAGGACCAGACCGAGAGGCCCTGCTGCTCCAGCCGACGCTTCTCCAATGCCCATGCCGATTTGACGCTGCCTACCACCGTACGCGGCAGAAATTCCCAGAACGACTCGCCATAGCGCGCGCTTGCCGGGTCGGCCGGCGTGGCCACGCGCACGTGGTGGCCGCGGTTGTGCTCGACGAAGAAGTGGCCATACGCGACAGGGGCGAGCGTGATCTTGGCCAACCAGCGCTCGAAGCCGTCGGTCTTGTGACCCAGCTCGTGGGCGGTGTTGATCGAGATGCCCGTCACCACGCCCACCGAAAACGCGAACGCAATGTAGTCGTACCAGACCAGGTCATTCGTGCGCAGCACCCACATCGATACGGCAAAGCTCACGTAAAGCACGGTGGTCGCCAGGTAGACGATGCGGCGGTAGTAACGCTGTTTTTCCAGCGTCGGGACGACGTCTTCGGGCGGGTTGTCTGGGTCGTCGCCAATCAGGAAATCGAGCAACGGGATGATCGTGAACACGATGAATGGCCCCGCCCACCAGAGCGGATGCCAGCCGGTCGCCAGCGCCGAAACGGCCGCGACGATGGGTAGCGTGATGGTCAGTGCGCCGAGCATCCAGAGATAGCGCTTGCCGTCGGTCCATTCCACGGACGCGACCATGCCGGGTGTTGCCATGTGTCTTCCTCCTGTTTTGCCCCACTGGGTGGCTTGGCGTGTGTACGCACATGCGTGCGCCGCCGGGTCGTGCCCGACATCTGCGTTATAGGCGCAGCAGGAGGAGAGACCAACGCCGGAAACTAGGCGCGAAACTCCAAACAAACGGGCCGCCGGGCAGCCCTCTGAAGGCGGGAAAAAAGCAGGCGATTGAAACGAATGATTTAAAAACGGTCGTTCGATTTTGGTGCGACGCACCTGAACGGAGGCTCAAAACAACCGCTGATGCCGGGCACCTCGGGCACCCGGCGGACAACCCAGATCAAGCGGATGCGGTCAGGAAGGCGTTGACGGCGGCGAGCACAGCGGCTTCCTGCTCGCGATGCGGCACGTGCCCGCAGCGCTGCACCAGCTTGAGCGTAGCGGGCGCGCCAGCCAGCGTGACGATGCGCTCAGGCTGCGCGGTGGAGCCGTATTCGTCTTCGGTGCCGTGCAGCGCCAGTACCGGGCTGCGCACGGCAAGCAGCGCGTCGTCCAGGCACCAGTGCGCAAATGCCGGAGACAGCCACGTGTTCACCCACGCATCCAGCACCCATTGCGCCTTGCTGCCGTGGTACCGCTCGAGCCGGCCCATCTGGCCGGGCTCGGCAAACTGCGCCTGGGCGATCCGGATGCCTTGGCGCGTTTGCTCTTCCACAAACGCCTGCGCCGACTCGGTAATCAAGCCGGCGCAGCGGCCCGGATACGCCGCCGCAATCGACACCGCCATGCCGCCACCGACGCTGTGGCCGAAGACGAAGAAGCGGTCCACGCCAAGCTGGTCCGTCAGCGCGGCAAAGCCGCCGTACGCTTCCTGCTGAATGAAGCCCGGATCCAACTGGCCGGGATATGCGTCGGATTGGCCAAAGCCGAGCCGGTCATAGGCGATGACCGCATGTCCGGTCGACTGCGCCAGACGCTGCGGAAAATCACGCCACAGCGCGACGCAGCCGAGCGAATCGTGCAGCAGCACGATGGGCGGTTTGGCGGCATCGTTGACCGGGCCGCCCCATTGCCTGGCATGGAGACGGCCATCGGGCGTGGTGATCCAGGCTTCGGTGCCGTCGACGGACGGCGCGGCAAGCGATTCGGCCATGCCCGGTTCAGAACAGGCGGTCGAGCCAGCCATGCGGGTCCGGTGCGCGGCCGTTCTGCAGATCGACCAGCGCCGCCTTCAGCTTGGTCGTCAGCTCACCCGCCTTGCCATCGCCGATGGTGAAGTTGTGCTTGTGGCCCTTGACCTTGCCGATGGGCGTGACGACCGCTGCGGTGCCGCATGCAAAGGCTTCACGCAGGCGGCCGCTTTGGGCATCGGCCTGCCACTGGTCGATGGAGTACGGCTCTTCGCGCACGGTCAGGCCCATGCCGCGCGCCAGCGTGATCAACGAATCGCGCGTGATGCCCGGCAGGATCGTGCCAGTCAGCGGCGGCGTTTGCAGCGAACCGTCATCGAAGACGAAGAACACGTTCATACCGCCCAGCTCTTCGATCCACTTGCGCTCCACCGCGTCGAGGAAGACGACCTGGTCGCAGCCCTCGCGGGTGGCCTCCGCTTGAGCGACCAGGCTGGCGGCGTAGTTGCCGCCGCACTTGGCCTCGCCCGTACCGCCCGGTGCCGCGCGCGTGTAGTTGTCCGACACCCAGATGGTGACGCCCGACGATGCATCGCCCTTGAAGTACGCGCCCACCGGGCACGCGATCACGCAGAACAGGTATTCGGCCGAAGGCTTCACGCCCAGGACGACTTCGGTAGCGATCATGAACGGGCGCAGGTACAGCGCCGAGCCCTGGCCCGACGGAATCCAGTCGCGATCCAGTTTGACCAGCTCGCGCACGGCTTGCAGGAAGAGGTCTTCCGGCAGCGCGGGCATCGCCAGGCGCTTGGCGGAATTCTGGAACCGGCGCGCATTGGCTTCCGGGCGGAACAGCGCACCGCCGCCGTCCGGCAGGCGGTAGGCCTTCATGCCCTCGAAGATTTCCTGCGCGTAGTGCAGCACCAGCGTGGACGGATCGCATTGGATCGGGCCATGCGCGCCGATTTTGGCGTCGTGCCAGCCCTTGCCCTCGGTGTAGCGGATGGTGGCCATGTGATCCGTGAAGACGCGGCCGAAAGCGGGGTTTTCCAGCAGGCGCGCCCGCTCTTCCGCCGGAACAGGGTTCGGGCGCTTCTCGATCGAAATAGCCGATTCGACAACGTTGTTCATACCGTCTCCAAGAGTGCGAGGGGCGCAAAATGCCCAAACCGCTATTTTGCGCCAACGGCGATGCAATTTGGTGGCGTATTCACGCACATGCGGTATTGCAGGCGGCGGAAAAGCCATGCGCCCGGCAGGCGCCCTATGGCATGAGCCGCCGTGGCGCACCGGCTGAAACGCCGCCTTGCTGACATGGATTCCGCATGGAAATCACGGTAGGGCCATGCATTCGCACGCCCAGAAACTTGATGGCCCGGCGTCACCCCTGCGGGACATGGAGCCCTATGGTACGGTTGGCAGAATGAACGTCATGACTCGCCATCCCCTGCTGGTTGGTGCTCGGCGGCACAGCGGTGCCGCCTGGGAGCGTTGCGCACCATGAGTGATGCGAAACGCGATCCGCGCCGCCCGATCCACGCCGAGAAAGTTGCCGCCAGCCGGGCTTTGCGCCTGAGTGTGCCGGCAGAGGCGCGGCCAGCGCCGGTGAGCCGGAAAGACTGGCTCCGGCAACGGAAGGAACAACTGCAGGCCGCCCGCGTGGCAGCCAAACAGCGACGTGACCAACTGAAAGCAGAAATCCTCTCGGCCGCGCAGGAGATTGCGCGCGAAGAGCGGGTGGCCGCACGACTTGAAGCCGAACGCGTCAAGGCGGAAACCAGATCCGCCAGCGTGCATGCCAAGGAAGATGCACGTGCTGCGGCCAAGTTCGAGCGCAGCAAACCGGCTCGCTCGACATCAAAGCGCAAGACGCTCGGAACAGGAAAACGCAAACTGATTTCTTACGCCGATCTTTTGCGCATGCGCGGATAACCGGCCAGCGGTTTTGCGGAGATTCATGCACACATAAACCCGCATGACGGCTACACGTTCGAAGGTACCCGGGATGAAGCGCCGGCATCCTTGGCGTGCCTGTACAGCCTCGGCTTCCAGGTTCTTAGTACGCAACGGCGTGGGCTTCGCGTCGAGCTTGCGGAAAATCAACGCGAAAAACTCGGTCACCACGCCCATGGTGAAGAACGCCAGCCGATACGCCGGCGCAGCCACGCCAAGCTTGACCGAGAAAAGGCTGACAAGCCCCCCTCCGATCGATACGCCCAAGCCGATGGCGAGTATCTGCACCATCGAACACAAACTGTTGCCGCTGCCGGCATCCTGATGCGTCGAGGTCACGATGGGGATGACCAGCAAGCCGTACGAAGGCATCGAAGACGGCTCGCTCGACCTGATTGCCGGCAAGCGCCGCGAAGGCGGCCGACGTGGTGTCAGGCTGTTCCGAGGGCAGCTCGAATGGCTTGCCCGGCCCGGTACCGTGGTCGACGTAACTCAGCCGCTGCCGGCCATCGAGTTCATCACGTTGTCGGCACGGTGCTTGAGCAAGCCTGCGGAAACGCTCTTGCAGCTCATCCGCAAGAGCGACCTGCGCGCCGGGCGGACCGACTGAGCAACGTTCACGTTACGACAATACGGCCTCGTCAACCTGCACCGACTCCTGCGCAACTTCAAGGCGGCTGATGAAACTCAGGCCGCCTTGGCCTGTTGCACGGCATCCAGCTGATCGCCGCCGAGGCTGTCGACCAGGTCGCTCAGCATCCGCGCCAGTTCGCCGGTCATGAGCGCGACATCGGAGTCGAAGCGCTCGTCGTCGTTCTGGGCGGTGGGGTCTTCAGCCTCCTTGATCACGTCGAGCGGCGTCACACGCTTGATCAGGAGCGACGGCGTCAGCACGAACGAGACGCGATCGTCCCACGTCATGGCAAGACGCATGCACTGCTTGCCGGCTTCGATGTGCCGACGCATGTCTTCCGCTTCGAGCGCGTGGCCAACGTATCGCACCGTGGCGCCGCCCTCGCCCGTCGAGCGCAGCTCGGCGTCCTGGTCGACGGTGAAGCCGCCGGGCGCCTCGCCGGAGAGCAGCCACTCCGTCATCGCCGCAACAGGCGAATGCTTCACGTGCACGCTGGTGAGCGGCAATTGATCGATGGACTTGACGAGCAGGCCGCGCACGTCGTCGGCAACCGCCTGCGAAGCCGCATCGATCACGAGCCAGCCATTTGCCGTATCGATCCACACCCGCGTATCGCGGCGAATGCTGAAGGCGCGCGGCAGCAGTTCGTCGGTCACCTGCTCCTTGAGTTCGCGCAGTTGCTTTCGGCCGGGCTTGAAGCCCTGTTGCTCCTCCAGCTCAAGCGCCCGGGCCTTGGTCACCTGATTGATGACGGACGCGGGCAGCAGCTTCTTCTCGGCACGGAATACCAGCAGCATCTGCCCGTTGTTCGAATACACGAGCGCGCCGTCGTCACGCGGCGAGGCCCAGCCGAAGGTCTGCTTTTCTACGCTGTTGCCCGGTTGAAACGCGTGGGGTGTCAGCCACTTTTCAAGCTGGTCAGGGGTCACGGCCCAGGGTGCCGGCAGACGATGAAGCTGGAGGTTTTTGAACCACATGGGAGGTCGGGCAAAGTGAGCGATTCTAAATGATGGCGGGGCCCTCCCCCCAATGGCCGATGGCCAGCCCGACGCGCGCCGCACGTTCGGCTGGCCCCGGTACTAATATGCAGGTCCTGACGCCGGCATCCGTTGATGACCGATCGGGCGTCCGATTGGAGCTGGAGACAAACGATGACACGCGTTCGCGTTGCGGGCTTCACCCTCTCGCTTGACGGATACGGCGCAGGTCCGGATCAGGACATCAACAATCCGCTCGGCATTGGCGGGATGGAGCTGCACCAGTGGCTGGTCGCGACGCGCACGTTCCAGCGGACCCTGTTCGGCAAGGACGGCGGTACAACTGGCGTTGACGATGACTTTGCCGCCCGTAGCTTCCGGAACGTGGGGGCGTGGATTCTCGGGCGCAACATGTTCGGCCCCATTCGCGGGGATTGGCCCGACGACACATGGAAAGGCTGGTGGGGCGACAACCCGCCATATCACGTTCCCGTTTTCGTCTTGACCCACTACGCGCGTGCGCCCATCGAGATGGCGGGCGGCACGACCTTCCACTTCATCACAGGCGGCTTTCGAGAAGCGCTCGACCGTGCCCGCGAGGCCGCGGGCGGGAAGGATGTACGCATTGGCGGTGGGCCGGGCACCATCCGGCAGTACCTGCGTGAAGGCCTCATCGATGAGCTGCACATCGCGATCTCGCCGGTCTTGCTTGGCCGTGGGGAACCCCTGTTCGAGGGGATCGACTTGCGAGCGCTGGGCTACGCGTGCGTTGAATCCGTAGCATCAGAAAAGGCGACGCATGTTGTTTTGCGGCGCCCATCGCCTATGAACACTTAAACGAACGACGACAGGACGAACGATGACTGAGCGCGATACAAGGCTGCACGGTAGCTGGCGGCTGGTGTCTTTCGAGACCGAGCTTCAGGAGACTAAGGAGCGTACGCAGCCCTGGGGCGCTGACCCCAATGGGTCGCTGATCTTCGGCGCTGACGAGCGCATGATGGTGCTCCTCACCGCGAAAGTGCGGGAGCCGGGGAACACAGACGAGAAGCTGGCGGCGCTGTTCCGTACGATCGTGGCCTATACCGGGCGGTATCGGGTCGAGGACGATCGGTTCATCACGAAGGTCGACGCGTCCTGGAATGAAGCCTGGACCGGCACGGAGCAGGAACGGTTCTATACGCTGGATGGAGACAAGCTGGAAGTGCGCACGGCGTGGATGCCGAACCCATTGGTTTCCGAAAACGCAATGGGCAGGGGTGTTCTCGGTTTCAGGCGCGAGTAACGTCTCCGACAAATTCGATGGCAATGGTCCAGCGCAATGCACAATCCAAAACTTTCCTTCACCAATCAGGAAGCCTGGGAAGCCTGGCTGGAAACCCACGGAGAAGCTGTGGCTGGCGTCTGGCTTCGCATCGCAAAGCGGTCGGCCGAACAATCCACTGTGTCTTATGCAGAGGCCGTTGAGAGCGCCCTCTGCTATGGATGGATCGACGGGCAAAAGCAGGCGGAAAACGAGCACTACTGGCTGCAGCGGTTCACGCCCAGAACCGCCAAGAGCATCTGGTCGAAGATCAACACCGCCAAGGCTGAAGCCTTGATCACCGCCGGGAGAATGCGCCCTGCAGGGCTTCGCGCAATCGAGCTGGCCAAGCAAGACGGCCGCTGGGAGGCGGCCTATTCGTCTGCGGGTACGTCAACCGTGCCCGATGACCTGCAGCAGGCTTTGGATGCCAACCCGAAGGCCAGGCAATTCTTCGCCACCTTGAATGGCCAGAACCGGTACGCGATTCTGTTCAGGATCCAGAACGTGAAAAAGGCCGAGACGCGCGCCAAGAAGATTTCTCAGGTCATCGACATGCTGAACAAGGGCGAGAAGCTTCACCCATAGCATTGTCGAACCTGGAAAGCGCTATCGGTTCAGGAACGACTGCCGGCGCTCCTCGGATCGATTGGCGATACCGCCGCCCGCAGGGCCAGAAGGTAACTCTGGACGCCAAACCCGCAGATCTGCCCGCTGACGATGTCAGCAAATACCGAGTGATGTCGGAACGGCTCGCGTGCGTGGATGTTGGACATATGCAATTCCACCACCGGACACGTCAGGATCGCCAGCGCATCGCGGACGCCGTAGCTGTAGTGCGTCCACGCACCTGCGTTGATCAGCACGGCGTCCTGGCCTTCTTCAAACGCGCGGTGAATGCGCTCGCACATCGCCGCTTCGCTGTTCGTTTGGAAGGACTCCACCTGCACGCCAAGTTCGGCGCCCAACGCCTGCAATCCGATCGTTGCGCGAAACAACCTTTTCAAGGCCGGCATGCCTACGGGAAACCGCAACTGCGTGTGCCTAATTGAAAGGCGGTACGGCGTGCGACTGCATGAGGATGGCTGAGGCCGGAGAGTCCTTGGCCGTCTCGTTCGACGGCCGCGCCGGCCTGTGCGGGGTGGACGGCGGCAATGCCGCACCGCGTTGCGCGCGCCCCAGGAAACGCTGCATGAGGCAGAACACGCACAGCAACACGCCAATGGCAATGCGCGCCCACCAGGAGCTGAGCGTGCCGTCAAAGGTGATCAGCGACTGGATGACGCCGAGCAGGAGCACGCCCACCACACTACCGCTGATCAGCCCCACGCCGCCAGTGAGCAGCGTGCCGCCGACCACCGTGGCGGCAATGGCGTCCAGTTCCATGCCTTGCGCGTGCAGCCCGTAGCCGGACAGCATGTAGAACGTGACCAGCACCCCGCCCAGTGCCGAGCAAAACCCGCTGAGCACATAGACGAGGATGCGCGTGCGCGCCACCGGTAAGCCCATCAGCAGGGCAGACCGTTCATTGCCACCCAGTGCGTACACCGTGCGACCAAAGCGGCTGCAATGTGCAAGCCACGCTGCTGCCGCAAACACCACCAGCGCAATCACCACGCTGGGCGACACGTAGTTGCCGCCGCCCACCTGGATCTTGTACTGCGAGAGCGCGGTATAGATCGGGTCTGTAATGCTGATCGAATCGATGCTGATGAGGTAGCACAGCCCCCGCGCGAGGAACATGCCGCCCAGCGTGACGATGAACGGCTGGATGCGGAACACCTGGATCAGCACGCCCATCATCAGGCCGAACAGGCACCCCACAGCCAGCACCAGAGGCACCACCACGCCAATCGACCAGCCGTGGTGTTCGACCAGCGCGGCGGAGATCATGGTGGTCAGCGCCACCACCGCCCCAACCGACAGATCGATGCCGCCCGACAGAATGACGAACGTCATGCCGATGGCAACGACGATCAGGAACGCGTTGTCGATCAGCAGATTGAGAAACACCTGCACGCTGAAGAAGCCCGTGTAAGTCACCGAGCCGAAGCCGAACAACAGCGCAAACAAAAACAGCGTGACGTAGAACGGCAAGCGCCGTGGATTGATTCTCATGACTGCGCCCCTGCACGGCTGTGGCGTTGAAAGAGCATGCTGCGAAACGCAGGCGATTGCGCCAGGCAGACGGCAAACACCACCACGGCTTTCACCACGAGGTTGATTTCGGGCGGCACGCCCATCGAATAGATCGCGTAGGTAAGCGTCTGGATGATGAGCGCCCCGATCACGCTGCCCCACAGGCTGAACTTGCCGCCCGCCAACGAGGTGCCGCCCAGCGTGACGGCCAGGATGGCGTCAAGCTCCAGCAGCAGCCCGGCGTTGTTGCCGTCCGCGCTTTTGACGTTGGAGCAGATGATGAGCCCCGCAACACCGGCCATGGCACCGCAGAACGCGTAGATGCCAAACAGCAGCGCCTTGGTGTTCAGCCCCGCAAGCCGCGCGGCCACGGGGTTGATGCCGACGGCCTCGATGAACAGGCCCAGCGCCGAGCGGTGCATCAACAGCAACAGGAGGCCCAGCACAGCGGCCGCGATGTACAGCCCGAACGGCAGCCCGAACAGATAGCCGTTGCCCACGAAGAAGAACGGCTCGTAGTACACGGTGATGATCTGCCCGCCGGTAATGAGCTGCGCCACGCCGCGGCCGGCCACCATCAGGATCAGCGTGGCGATGATGGGCTGCATGCCCGCGCCCGCCACTAGCAGGCCGTTCCACATGCCACACACCAGCGCCGCGCCCACGGCCGCCAGCAGCGCCAGCAGCAGCGGCACCTTGGTCACGTAGACGGGCAGGCCGTTCTGCACCACCAGCGTGCCGCCGACAAGCGATGCCGCAATGGCACCGGAAATGGCGACTACCGCGCCCACCGAAATATCGATGCCGCCCACCGCAATCACCAGCGTCATGCCGAGCGACACGAGCATCAGCGGCGCTGCGCGGTTGAGGATGTCGATCAGGCTGCCGTACAGATGCCCATTACGAACGTCGAGGTGAAAGAAATGCGGGTTGAACCACGCGTTGAGCAGACACAGCAAAAGCAGCGTCACGCCGGGCCAGAACAATCGGTGGCCGGAGAGTGCGCGCAGATTGGCGGGTTTCATGCAGCGCCTCCGGTGGTGGTGGATTGGCTGGCGGGCACGTCGCCGCCGGCAATCACGTGGCACAGGTTGTCTTCCGTTACATCGGCGCCGGCCAGCTCGCCCACCTTCTTGCGATCGCGCAGGATCGCCAGCCGGTGGCTTACGCGCAGCACCTCCGGCAGCTCGCTGGAGATGAACAGGATCGCCATGCCCTTGCGGCACTGCGCGGTCACCAGGTCCATGATGTCGAGCTTGGCGGCGATGTCGATGCCGCGCGTCGGCTCATCCAGGATCAGCATGGCGGGGTCGGTCGCCAGCCAGCGCGCGAGCACGGCTTTCTGCTGGTTGCCGCCCGAGAGCTGGCCGATGGGCTTTTCAGCGTCGGGCGTCTTGATGCCGAGCTGGGCGATGTACTGGTCGGCAATCTCACGCTGGCGCTTTTTGGGCAGATAGCGGAACAGGCCGCGCTTGGCCTGCAGCGCGAGGATGATGTTCTCGCGAATCGACAGCTCGGCAATGATGCCTTCGGTCTTGCGGTCTTCCGGGCAGAAGCCGATGCCCTGGCGGATGGCATCACGCGGCGAGCTGAACTGGTGCGACTGGCCCTGCACGTTGATCGAGCCTGCGTCGTTGCGGTCTACGCCGAACAGCAGGCGCGCGGTCTCGGTGCGGCCCGAGCCGAGCAGGCCGCCCAGGCCCAGCACCTGCCCGGGGCGGACGTCCAGATCGAGCGGCTGCACCACGCCACGACGGCCCATGCCGCGTGCGCTCAGGAACGCTGGCGCCGTGTCGTCCACGGGCGGCACCTGGGTGCGCTCGAAACGGCTCGCGTCGATGTCGCGCCCGACCATCTTGTTGATCAGTTGCAGCTGCGGCAGATCGCGCGCGGCGTATTCTCCTTCCAGCCGGCCGTTGCGCAGCACGGTAATGCGGTCGGCAATCGCGTACGTCTGCTCCAGAAAATGCGTGACGAACAGCACGGCCATGCCGCGCGCCTTGAGCGTGCGGATGGCGGCAAACAGGCGCGCCACTTCATCGTCGTCCAGGCTGGAAGTGGGCTCGTCCAGGATCAGGATGCGGGCTTCGGTGGAAAGCGCGCGCGCAATCGCCACCATCTGCTGGATGGCCACCGGATACAGCGACAGCGGCAGCGTCACGTCGATGTGGATGTTCAGATCCGCCAGCAACGCCTGCGCCGCCCGGTTGGTGGCGCGCCAGTCGATGCTGCCCAGCCGCATGGGAAAGCGGCCGATGTGGATGTTCTCCGCTACGGTCAGGTTCGGGCAGAGATTGACCTCCTGATACACCGTGCTGATACCGAGCTTTTGCGCCTCCAGCGGCGAGCCCGGCGCGATGGGCTGACCGCCGAGCAGGATCTCGCCCGCATCCGGCGCTTCAACGCCGGTCAGGACCTTGATGAGCGTCGACTTGCCGGCACCGTTCTGCCCCATCAGGGCATGCACTTCTCCGGGAAACAAGCGGAAATCCACCCCGGCCAGCGCCTGCACGCCGGGAAAGTTCTTGCAGATGCCGCGCATGTGCAGCAGCGCGCCGCGTGCATCTGTCGCGGCGGGTTGATCAACGTGATCGGACATGGGTGTGGCCTGTTGAGGGTGCATACCGGCAAGGCGAGTCACCGTCACCCGCCCCGCCTGCATTCCCCGATTCAGCAAAGGGCTTGCGAATGCCCCCCCCCTCAGTACTTGCGGTTCGGGAACTCCTTGGCCGCCACGTCCATCGGGAAGATGCCTTCCTTGGTGACGATGCGCTTGGGCACAGTCTTGCCCGCCAGCACGGCGCGCGCGGTATCCATCAGTTGCGGCCCGAGCAGCGGGCTGCATTCCACCGTGACGTTCAGCTTGCCGGCCATCATGGCTTCAAAGGCGCCCTTCACGCCGTCGATCGAGATGATGACGATGTCCTTGCCCGGCTTGAGCCCCGCCTCTTCAATGGCCTGGATGGCACCAATCGCCATGTCGTCGTTGTGCGCGTACAGCACGTTGATCTTCTTGCCCTCGGCCTTCAGGAAGGCTTCCATCACTTCCTTGCCCTTGGCGCGGGTGAAGTCGCCGGTTTGCGAGCGGATGATCTTGTAGTGCGGGTCGGCCTTGATGATCTCTTCAAAGCCGCGCTTGCGGTCGATGGCGGGTGCGGAGCCGACCGTGCCTTGCAGCTCGACGATGTTCACGTCACCCTTGGGCTTGACGTTTTCAAGCAGCCAGCGGCCCGCCTTGCGGCCTTCCTCGACGAAGTCCGAGCCGATGAACGTGGTGTAGAGCGAGGTGTCTTTGCTGTCGATGCCGCGGTCGGTCAGGATGACCGGGATCTTGGCGGCCTTGGCTTCTTGCAGCACGGTGTCCCAGCCGGATTCCACCACCGGCGAGAACGCAATCACATCGACCTTCTGCGCGATGTACGAGCGGATCGCCTTGATCTGGTTTTCCTGCTTCTGCTGCGCGTCGGAAAACTTCAGGTTCACGCCCTGCGCCTTGGCCGTCGATTTGATGGACTCCGAATTGGCGGTGCGCCATTCGCTCTCGGCACCCACCTGGGCGAAACCCATGGTGAACGACTTGTCGGCCGCGTGAGCCGCTGTCGTCAAGCCCGTGGCCAGCAGCACCCCGGCCGTAGCCAGGAAGGTCAATACGGTCCGTCTGGCGCACGCAGCGCTCGTTTTTTGCATCGTTTGTCTCCGTTATGGTGGAACGCAGCCGGCGACTACCCCCGGGGCTGCGCACGTCGTCTTTGCAACGCGATACACGAGTCGAATCCGGCATGCGGCGCCCGTCTTCCCTTGCCGGTGATCCGTGGTGAGCCATGGTATGGACAGCCTGACATGACCGTCTAATGTTTTTTTGGGGGCTGACTGATATCGGTTTTGATATCAGACACAGCGTTTGCGCATCGTGCAGCGCACCAACATCGCGCAAGGCGATGCCAGCTGTGCAGACCGCTCAGCCAGAGCTGTGGCGGCGGCGTATGCCAAAAACCGAGCATGCATATCGAAAAAGCTTCGTTCCGCTGCATACGCCTGCTTTTTACACTGGGCGCACTTGTTATGACGAGTTGCGCCCATCCATGACCACCTCAAATTTGCACCGCCAACCTGCCCGGCCGCTCTATGAGCGCATCAAGGGCACGCTGCGCGAGGGCATTCTCAGCGGCCACTACGCGCCGGCCTCGCTGCTGCCGTCGGAAGCGGCGCTGGGCGAGCAGTTCAACGCCAGTCGCATCACCGTGCGTCAGGCACTGGCCGATCTGCAGAACGAAGGGCTGATCTTCCGCCGCCACGGCAAAGGCACGTTTGTGAGCCAGCCCAAGGCCTTTCAGAACGTGACGGCGCTGCAGGGCTTTGCCGAGGCGATGTCGGCACAAGGTCATGCCATCCGTAACCGCGTGCTGAAGCTGCGCACGCTGCCCGCGCCGACCGACGTGGCACAGGCGCTGCAACTGGCACCCGGCACGGCCGTCACGGAATTGCATCGCGTGCGGTTGCTCGATCAGGTGCCGGTTTCCCTTGAGGTGACGTGGCTGCCGGAGCCGCTGGGCAGCAGCGTCGCGCGGGCGGACCTCGTCACGCGCGATGTTTTCCTCGTGCTGGAGCAGGACGCAGGGGTGGCGCTCGGTCATGCGACGCTGGCCATCGATGCGGTGCTGGCCGACCACGCCACCGCGACCGCACTCGATACGGGCGCAGGCGCGGCACTGTTGCGCGTGGAGCGTCTGACGCACGACGCCCAGGGCACGCCCATCGATTTTGAACGCCTGTATTTTCGCGGCGACGCCTTCCAGTACCGGCTTCGGCTGGATCGTCAGGTGGCGGCGCATGCGCAATCCATCCTTCCTTTGCAAGGCACCGTATGAACACGTTGGAACTGGAGTACGACCTCGTCGTCGTGGGCGGCGGCACGGCCGGCCCGATGGCGGCCATCAAGGCAAAAGAACGCAACCCTGCGCTGCGTGTGCTGCTGATCGACAAGGCGCACGTGAAGCGCAGCGGCGCCATCTCGATGGGTATGGACGGGCTGAACAACGCGGTCATTCCGGGGCATGCCACGCCTGAGCAATACACGCGCGAAATCACCTTGGCCAACGATGGCATCGTCGATCAATCGGGCGTGTATGCCTATGCGCAGCACAGCTTTGCCACCATCGAGCAGCTTGACCGCTGGGGCGTGAAGTTCGAGAAGGACGAAACCGGCGACTATGCCGTCAAGAAGGTCCACCACATGGGCAGCTACGTGCTGCCGATGCCGGAGGGGCACGACATCAAGAAGGTGCTGTATCGCCAGCTCAAGCGTGCGCGGGTGGAGATCACGAACCGCATTGTCGTCACGCGCGTGCTGACGGATGCCGATGGCGCCGCTTGCGGCGTGCTCGGCTTCGATTGCCGCACGGCGGATTTCCTCGTGGTGCGCGCAAAGGCCGTGGTGCTGAGCTGCGGCGCTGCAGGGCGGCTTGGCTTGCCGGCCTCCGGCTACCTGATGGGCACATACGAAAACCCCACCAACGCGGGCGATGGCTATGCCATGGCGTATCACGCGGGCGCGGAGCTTTCCAACCTGGAATGCTTCCAAATCAACCCGCTCATCAAGGATTACAACGGCCCCGCCTGCGCGTATGTGACCGGCCCGCTGGGCGGCTACACCGCCAACGCGCGCGGCGAACGCTTCATCCAGTGCGACTACTGGAGCGGCCAGATGATGTGGGAGTTCTACCAGGAGCTGCAGGGCGGCAAAGGCCCGGTGTTTCTCAAGCTCGACCACCTGGCCGAAGAAACCATCCAGACCATCGAGACGATCCTGCACACCAACGAGCGCCCGAGCCGCGGCCGCTTCCACGCGGGGCGCGGCACCGATTACCGGACGCAGATGGTGGAGATGCACATCTCGGAAATCGGCTTCTGCAGCGGGCACAGCGCGTCTGGCGTGTATGTGAATGCACGCGCGGAAACCACCGTGCCGGGCCTTTACGCGGCGGGCGACATGGCGGCCGTGCCGCACAACTACATGCTCGGCGCGTTTACGTATGGCTGGTTTGCGGGGCAGAACGCGGCGGACTACATCGCGGGCCGGCAAGGCGTCGCCCGCGTCGACGACGCGCAGATCGAACGAGAACGCGCGCGCATCTTTGCGCCGCTGCAACGCGGCCACGGACTGGCCCCCGCCCAAGTGGAATACAAGCTGCGCCGCATGGTGAACGATTACCTGCAGCCGCCCAAGGTCACGCGCAAGATGGAAATCGGCCTGCGCCGCTTCGACGAGATTGCCGAAGACATCACGCACCTGCACGCGCGCAACCCGCACGAGCTGATGCGCGCGATGGAAGTCAGCTTCATCCGCGATTGCGCCGAGATGGCCGCGCGCGCTTCGCTCTTCCGCACCGAGAGCCGCTGGGGCCTGTATCACCATCGCGTGGACTACCCCGAACGCGACGACGCCAACTGGTTCTGCCACACGCGCTTGTACAAGGACGCACACGGCGCCATGGCCAGCCGCAAGCAGGCGGTTGAGCCGTACGTCATCCCTGTCGATGTGCTCGGCACCGATTCCTACGCGCAGATGCGCATTCCGAAGGCTGCATGACCATGCAACAGACGACCGTTCATTTCACCCACACGCCGCATGACATCACCTCGCGCAGCAGCGCGCCCGTCACCATCGACGAAGCCAAGTGCATTGCCGACAAGGGCTGCACCGTGTGCGTCGACGTCTGCCCGCTCGACCTGCTCGCCATCGACCTGACCAAAGGCAAGGCCTTCATGCAGTTCGACGAATGCTGGTACTGCATGCCCTGCGAGCAGGACTGCCCGACCGGCGCGGTGAAGGTCGACATCCCGTATCTGCTGCGCTGAGGCCGCGATGACGACAACACCCCTGGCGCGTCTGCACGACGCGGATGCCGCCACCCGCCGCGTTGCCCTGCTGCAGATCGCCGATGAAGAAGACGCCGATTCGCTGCCAAACGTGATTGCGCTGCTTGAGCAAGACCCTGCCCCCGAAGTTCGGCTGGAAGCTGCGCGCATCCTGGCAACGTGGGAACAGCCGGACACCGTGGCCGCGCTCGCCCGTGCGCTCGAAGACGCGGATGGCACCGTGCGCGATGCAGCCGCAATCGGCCTGGCGGATTTGAAGTCTCCCGAGTCTGCGCCGGCGCTGTTGCCTTACGTCGACCATGCCAACGCCTTTGTGCGCGCCGCCGCATTGCGTGGGCTGCGTGAGCTGCGCGTGCCCGAGAGCGAAGCACCCGCGCTGCGCGCCTTGCAAGACGCGGACGCCGCCGTGCGTCGCGAGGCCGTTGCGGTGCTTGGCTGGCGCAAGCATGTGGGCGCATTGCCTGCGCTGGCGGAACGCGCCCGTCATGACGCAGATGTCGACGTGCGCCGTGCCGCAGTCGGCGCCCTCGGCCTCGCCACCGATGCCGCTGTGCTGCCCGCGCTGCTCGATGCGCTGCAAGACACCGCCTGGCGCGTGCGTGAGGAAAGCGCAAGCACGCTCGGCAAACTGCGGGCGTTGGCTCCGGACTCGCATGTCACGCAAGCGTTGGTGGATGCGCTGGCCGATGCGTATTGGCAAGTTCGCCTGCAGGCCGCCCGGGCGCTCGGCCGGTGGCGCGCTGCGCATGCCGTCGATGCGCTCGCCGCGCTGCTCACGCACCCAATCAGCAACCTGCGCAAGGAAACCGCACTCGCACTGGGAGAGATCGGCGAAGCCTCTGCCCTGCCCGCCCTGCGCAGCGCAGAAACCGATGGCGACCCCGAAGTCGTCAAGGCCGTGCGGATCGCCTTGGCACAAATCGAGCGCGCCCGTGCATCCGCCTGAGCGTATCGAAAACGACGTCGCCCAAGGCCGGCTGCGGCTTCACTGGGCAGATGCCGTTGTCGCGCTTGACCACGCGGCATTGCGCGAGGCGTGCCGCTGTGCGGAGTGCCAGTTCAAGCGCCATCACGGCACGCCGATCAACGTGCCGGCCGCCGTGCGCGTCACCACCATCGCGCCTGCGGGTTACGGCGTGCAACTGGTTTTCAGTGATGGACATGCGCGCGGCATCTATCCTTGGGCGTATCTGGCGGAGCTTGCCGCCATAGCAGCGCCGGGCTGACGTTGGCGGCGTCTATCCACATGCAATCTTGTTCGTTCCTTCGTGCGTGCGCTGTCCGTAGCATCAGCTGCACAACACAGACGACGCAGGAGGAACCATGCAAAGCCATCCGCCCCACACCGCCCCATCTGGCCGCCGACGCTGGCTGGCCGCATTGCTTGGCGCCGGCATGGCGCTGTGCGCAGGCCTGACGCAGGCCGCCGACCCGACCACGGTGCGCATCGGCTTTCAAAAAGCGGGGCTGCTTGCCGTGCTCAAAGCGCAAGGCGCACTCGACAAACCGCTGGGCGACCTCGGCTACAAGGTCGAGTGGAAGGAATTCCCTGCCGGGCCGCAACTGCTCGAGGCGCTCAACACGGGCAGCATTGACTTTGGCTACACCGGCGCGCCGCCGGCCGTGTTTGCGCAGGCCGCAGGCGCGCGCCTTGTCTATGTGGGGGCCGAGCCGGGCGGCAAGACCAACGAGGCGCTGTTCGTGCTCGACAGCTCACCCGCGCACAGCGTGGCCGACCTGAAAGGCAAGCGCATCGCGCTGCAGAAGGGCTCCAGCTCCAACTACCTGCTGGTGCAGCTGCTCCGTCGCGCCAACCTCACGGTGCAGGACATTCAGCCGATCTACCTGCCACCGGCTGAAGCGCGCGCAGCCTTCGAGAGCGGCGCGGTCGATGCGTGGGTCGTGTGGGATCCGTATTACGCGCTGGCACAAAAGGCGTTGAAGACACGCACGCTGGGCGATTTCAGCGAGCTGCCGGTGTTCAACTTCTACGAAGCCACCCCGGGATTCGTGAACACGCATCCGCGCGCGGTCAACGCCATCCTGGCCCAGCTGCGCACGGCGGGGCTGTGGGTGAATCAGCATCCGCAGGAAACCGCCGCCCTGCTTGCGCCCAAGCTCGGCATCGAGCAGCCCGTTGTGGAGACCTGGTTGCGGCGCGTGCCCTACGGCGTCACGCCGGTCACGCCGCAGATCGTGGCCTCGCAGCAGCAGATTGCAGACCTGTTCCTGCAGCAGAAGCTGATTCCGAAACCGGTCAACGTGCAAAGCGCTGTCTGGCATGCGAATTTTCCGGTAGCGGGATTGTGAGCCGCCGCCGGCCGCGCGCAGCGCGGACCCGTGAACGGCCTCGCATCCGTCAAAAGTTGCCGAATCGGCCGATCCAGGCTGCGGCGCCTTTGCTATGCCCTTTGATGGCCGCATCCAGTTCAGCGCGGGTCAGCCCATTGGGCAGCGCATCCGGCGCCAGATCCGTGGCGATCAGCAAAAATACGTAGTGATGCATGCCGGTGCCCTTAGGCGGACACGGCCCGAGATACGCCGGCTTGCCGATGGAGTTCTGGCCCATGCGCAGCGCCGCGCCGGTGCCGGCCCCTTCCGGCAGGCTCGTCTGCGTGGCCGGGATACCGTAGGCCATCCAGTGGTTCACGCCCAGGCCGCCTGCGCCCTGCGGGTCAGAGGCGATCAGCACAAGGCTGTTGGTGCCCGCGGGCACGTTCGACCAGTGCAGCGGCGGCGAGACGTTGTCGCCCGTGCAATTGGCGTTGGCGGGGTTCTTGCCGGCGTACTTGCGGTCCATGACCCCGTTGTCGGCAAAGGCACTTGATTCGACGGTGAACGTGGTATCGGCCTGCGCATGCACTTGCGGCACAGCAGACAGGCACGCCAACGACAACAACGCGCGGAACAGGATTGGTTTCAAGGCAGGTCTCCTGGCAGGAAAGGCGGCGAACGGGCACCACAATACGCGAATGTGCTCCCCCTTGCGCAGGGGCATCACCGCACAGATCGTCGTCAGATTGCCGTGCGACAATACCGCGCCTCAGCGCGCCGTGTTTGCCGCGCGCTTCTGCCCGACCTGACCATAGGAGAACCGGACGCATGTTCGGCGATATCACGCGTTTTCTGCTCGACACGATCTTCTCGCTCTTCGGCGCGGCGCTGCTGCTGCGCGCCTGGACGCAAGCGGTGCGGCTGTCACCGCGCAATCCGCTGTCGCAGGCCATCTTCCAGCTGACCGGCTGGCTGGTGCACCCGCTGCGCCGGGTGATTCCCGCCACGGGCTATATCGACTGGTCGTCGCTGGTGGCCGCCTATGTCACGGCGCTTGTCTATCTGTTCCTGCTGGTGGCATCGGTGGGCGTGAGCCCGATGGCACTCGTGCCGATGGGCTTTGTGGCCGCGCTCTTCACCGTGCTGAAGTGGGCGTTCAACGTGCTGGTATGGGTGACCATTGCGTCAGCCGTCCTGTCGTGGATGGGGCCGGCGTCGCCCATGGGCGCGGTGCTCAACACGCTGGTCGACCCGCTGTTGCGCCCGATCCGCCGCGTGGTGCCCCCGCTGGGCGGGCGGCTCGATCTGTCTCCGCTGATCCTGCTGGTGATTGCGCAGGTGATCGTGATCGCGCTGTCGCATCTGTCACTCTCGCCATTGTTCATGTGAGCGCGGCACGCGCTTTGCTCGACTGAGAGACATGCTGGCCGCTGCATCTGGCCGGCCACTCAGGAGGACATCATGAATGCATGGAAAACAGCGCTGGTATGCGCGCTTGCCGTGTTGGCTCCCACCCTCACGGCGTGTACGGCAGGCGGTGCGGTGGCGGGCGGTGTGGCCGGCCACGAAATCACGCATAGCACAGCCGGGACGATCGGGGGTGCCGCAGCAGGCGCCGTCATCGGCCACGAGCTGAGCAAGTAAACAACACACCACAGCGGCTGACCAGCCGCTTTTTTCTTTTCAGGCTTGCGCAAACAAGGCGCGGTAAGCGCTGGGCGACGTGTGATATGTCCGGCTGAAATGCTGGCGCAGCGATACGGCGCTGCCGAATCCCGCCAGTTGCGCAATCGCTTCGACCGGCTGACGCGTGGTTTCCAGCATGCGTTGCGCATAGGCCAGACGCTGCCCGAGCAACCATTGGCTGACAGTGGTTCCTGTCAGTTCACGAAAGCGCCGCGTGAAATTGCGCCGGCTCATGGCCGCGCGTTCGGCCAGCGAGTCGAGTGAATGCGGCTCCGCCAAGTTGGCCACTGCCCAGTTCAGCAAATCTGACAGTCGATCACCGCCCGGCGCATCGTGCAGCGGTTGCTCGATGTATTGCGCCTGGCCGCCCTGCCTGTGCGGCGCAACCACCAGCCGCCGTGCAATGCGGTTGGCCACCTCCGCGCCATGCCAACGGCGCACGAGGTGCAGGCAGCAGTCCAACCCGGCGGCCGTGCCTGCGGATGTCACCAGACGGCCGCCGCCAGCGTCCAGATAGAGCACATCGGGCACAAGCTTCACACGCGGGTAGCGCTGCGAGAACGCATCGGCGGCGCTCCAATGCGTCGTCGCCTCATGGCCGTCGAGCACGCCTGCTTCGGCCAGCACAAACGCGCCCAGGCACAGGCCGACCACCGTTGCGCCGCGTTCGTAAGCATCCCGTACCGCATTCACCATGGCCGCCGGCGGGCGCTCCTGTGTATCCCGCCAGGACGGCACGATCAGTACGTCGGCGCGGGCGGCATCTTCGAGTGTGAGATCGGTCTGCACGGCAAACCCGGCCGTGGTGCGCAGACCGCCCTTCCTGGCGGGCTCCCCGGCACAGATCCGCAGATTGTAGGACGGCAGCCCGGCCCAGACGCGATCTTCAAACACAAGACACGGCACGGACAGGTGAAACGGGCTGATGTCGTTGAAGGCCAGAACGGCGATTTCCTGGGGATGCTGAGGTTGCAGGGGATGCTGAGGTTGCATACGGGCTCCGCGCTTTGGCCCGATTCTTTCGATAAACGTCTTTCGGGCCACTGTCGGGAAGGATAGTCATCGGCGAAGATGCTGTCCACGGGCCCATGCAAATGCCCGATCCAACCCACCTTGAGGAGTCAGCCATGACCACGAACAATGCCCCGAAACGCGCCCTGATCGTCATTGATGTGCAGAACGAATACTTCACGGGCGGCCTGCCGATCGAGTATCCGGACCCGCAGCAGACGGTCGCAAACATCGGTGCCGCCATGGATGCGGCACGCGAGGCGGGCATTCCGGTGATCGTCGTGCAGCAGACCTCGCCGGCCAGCTCGCCGCTGTTTGCCATCGACACCGACGGCTGGCAACTGCACCCCGTGGTGGCGTCGCGTCCGCATGACCACTATCTGCGCAAGCTGCTGCCCAGCGCCTATCCCGAGACGGACCTGGCGCAATGGTTGGCTGCTCGCGGCATCGATACGCTGACCGTGGTCGGCTACATGACGCACAACTGCGATGCGTCCACCATCAATCACGCCCTGCACAACGGCACGGCGGTGGAGTTTCTGCATGACGCGTCGGGCGCGGTGCCGTATCAAAACCAGGCCGGCTTTGCGAGTGCGGAAGAGATCCACCGCGTGTTCAGCGTGGTGCTGCAATCGCGCTTCGCGGCGGTGATGTCGACCCAGGAATGGGTGCACAGCGTGAAGACCGGCGCGGTGCCGGTGCGTGACAACATCTACAAGTCGAATCAGCGGGCGCGCGGGCTGCTCCAGGACGAGGTGGCGCAGCAGGCTGCCTGATCGGTCAGCCGGCCACGCTGTCTTCGGCCGGCAGAAACCCGCGGAAGGACACTTCTACCTGCTCCACCATCGACGCCGATGTGGCTTCGCGCAGGGCCGCCAGCAATGCATCGAACGCGCCCTCCACCGAGGCGCGGTCGGTGGCCTCGACAAGGCGCTGGCGGATCGGGTGCTCGGCCGAGCTGAATGTGCGCGCCGCAATATCCATGAGGTACATGCGCGCCGCCGCCAGCGAACGCTTGCGCGCCGGTGCGGCAGGTGCAGCGGGCTTGGGCGCCTCGGGTTGCGGCTCGGCCACCTGAACGAAGACGGGCTCGCTGGCAACATCGGTTGCGCGTTGGATGAAACCGGCCTGCACCAGATCGAATACGGCCTGCGCTTCCAGTCCGAGCTGGCCGGCACGCACGGCAAGGTCCTCGCCCGTGACTTGCCCATCCACCATGATGAGAAGCGCGCGGCTTGAGCGACTGAGCGCGCCGCCGCGCGTAGCGATTTCACGTCGCCCCGCGTCGGTTTTTTCGAATCGTGCAGATAACCCTAACCCCTGCATGGCAGCCCCCTATCCTCCCCCGAAGATCGGTCCAACATAGGGCGGGTTGTTTGCAGAATCGTGAAATCGCAACCCTCCCCCACCAGCCGGGGGGCGGCAAACGCTTGCGCTCTGGCAGGTGTCGGCAAATCCAAACACCCTCCCCCGAAGTGGGGCTGACAACACGCGCTATTGCCTGCGCCTTCTTCCGGCTCTACCATGCGTTGTTACCGGTACCAAAATTGCGTCACAGGCTTCCGGAAAGCGCCACGCCAATTCCCCGCAGAGGGAATCCCAGTTGCATATAACGACCGAGACACCATGCCCGCCCAACCTCCCCGCAGACTGCGCAGCCAGCTTTGGTTCGACGATCCGAGCCACGCAGACATGACCGCCCTCTACGTAGAACGCTTCATGAACTACGGCTTGACGCGTGAAGAGCTGCAGTCTGGCCGGCCGATCATCGGCATTGCGCAGACGGGTAATGATCTGGCCCCTTGCAACCGGCACCACCTTGAGCTGGCGCAGCGTGTGAAGGCCGGCATACGCGACGCGGGCGGCATCCCGATGGAGTTTCCGGTTCACCCGCTGGCCGAGCAGAGTCGCCGCCCGACCGCCGCGCTCGATCGCAATCTCGCCTATCTCGGCCTGGTCGAGATCCTGCACGGCTTCCCACTCGACGGCGTGGTACTGACAACGGGTTGCGACAAGACCACGCCCGCCTGCCTGATGGCCGCCGCCACGGTCGACCTGCCGGCAATCGTCCTGTCTGGCGGGCCGATGCTGGACGGCTGGCACGAGGGCAAACGGGTCGGCTCCGGCACCGTGATCTGGCATGCGCGCAACCGGCTGGCCGCAGGCGACATCGACTACGAAGGCTTCATGGAGCTGACCACCGCGTCGTCGCCGTCGATCGGCCACTGCAACACGATGGGCACCGCGCTTTCGATGAACAGCCTGGCCGAAGCGCTGGGCATGTCGCTGCCCGGGTGCGCCAGCATTCCGGCGGCGTATCGCGAGCGTGGGCAGATGGCCTATGCCACGGGCAAGCGCATCGTCGACCTCGTGCACGAAGACATCCGTCCCTCGACGATCATGACGCGCGCGGCGTTCGAAAACGCCATCATGGTGGCCTCGGCGCTTGGCGCGTCGACCAACTGCCCGCCGCACCTTATCGCCATCGCGCGCCACATGGGCGTGGAATTGAGCCTCGAAGACTGGCAGCGCCACGGAGAGTCGGTTCCACTGCTCGTGAACTGCATGCCGGCCGGGGAATACCTGGGGGAGAGCTTCCATCGCTCTGGCGGCGTGCCCGCCGTATTACGCCAGCTTGACGCGGGCGGGTTGCTGCGCCGCGATTGCCCCACCGTATCGGGCCGGACGATCGGTGCAATTGCCGATGCCGCGCCCGACGCCGACCGCGATGTCATCTTCCCTGTGGACGCGCCGCTCAAGCATCGCGCGGGCTTCATCGTGCTGTCGGGCAATTTCTTTGACAGCGCCATCATGAAGATGTCGGTGGTAGGCGAGGCATTCCGGCAGACCTACCTGAGCGAACCCGGCGCGGAAAACGTCTTCGAGACGCGCGATTGTCTTTGATGGCCCCGAGGACTATCACGCCCGCATCAACGATCCGGCGCTGGCGATTGACGAGCGCTGCATCCTCGTCATCCGCGGCTGCGGAACCGTCGGTTATCCGGGCAGCGCGGAGGTCGTCAACATGGCGCCGCCGGCGGCACTGGTCAAGCAGGGGATCGAATCGCTGCCGTGCATGGGCGATGGCCGGCAGAGCGGTACCTCGGCCAGCCCATCGATCTTGAACATGTCTCCGGAGGCTGCTGCCGGTGGCGGGCTTGCGCTGCTGCGCACGGGCGATCGCATCCGCGTGGACCTCAATGCACGCAGGGTCGATGTCTTGGTCGATGCGGAAGAGCTGGAACGCCGCCGTGAAAGCGCGACCTTCAGCGTGCCGCAGTCGCAAACGCCCTGGCAGGAAATCTATCGGCAGTTTGTCGGGCAGCTTTCGACGGGCGGATGCCTGGAGCCGGCAACGCTGTACCTGAACGTCATCGAGACGCGCGGCAATCCACGGCACTCGCATTGACGCTGCGCATGAAGCCGCCGGCTATGCGCTCTCGCGCTCGACAACGCTGAAGTCGATGCGTGAGAGCTTGCGCGTGCTCGTGGCCTCGCCAACGCCGAGCGCATCGAGCAAGACCTCGCCCGTGCGCAGGCCGATGCCATACGCGTCGACGGAAATCGTCGTGATGGTCGGATGGCAGCACCACGCGACCTCAAAATTGCCGAAGCCCGCAACAGCAATGTCACCGGGCACGGACAAGCCGCGCCGGTGGCATTCCATGATGGCGCCAAATGCGGACATGTCGCTCACGCACATCACGGCATCAGTGTCGGGCCAGGCATCGAGCAGCGCGGCCATCGCCGGGCCGCCGTGGCTCATGGTGATGGGCGATTCGCCCAGGCGGATCACACGCGGCTCGCCCAGGCCAAGCGCCTTGATCCCGCTCATGTACCCGCGCATGCGGTCGGTGCCGCGCCGGTCCAGTTCGCTTGCCCCGCACAGGAAACCAATGCGCCGGTAGCCCCGCTGATGCAGGTGATGCAGCATCGCGAGCGAGGCCTTGGCGTTCGAGAACCCGACCGCGCGATCGATCGGGCGTTCAGGCAGATCCCACATCTCGACGATGGGGATGCCGGCGCGCTCCAGCAACGCACGCGTGCCTGGACTGTGATGGCGCCCGGTCAAGGCAATGCCACGCGGCTGATGGCGCAGCAGCGACCGCACCAGCGCCTCCTCCTGATCGAGGTGGTAGTCGGTATCCCCCAGCAGCAGTTGCAGACCATGCGGCGCCAGCGCATCGCTCAGCCCGCGTACAGTATCGGCAAAGTTGGAACTGGCCAGCGAAGGCACCAGCGCGGCGACGAATTCCGATCGGCCGCTGGACAGCATCCCAGCCGCAGCCGTAGCAACGTAGCCGAGTGCATCGATAGCCTCTTGCACGCGCGCCCGGGTCTCGGGCGACACGCTGCCGCCTGCCAGCACCCGCGACACGGTCATCTTCGACACGCCGGCAACGCGCGCAACATCGGCCATGCGAGGAGGAGTGGTGCCGGTGGTCATGAGATACGTCTACGCGCCGAGGGGAGAAAAGAGGAAAGAAAAAGAGGTGTGGCGATCATAGCGGAACCGGCCACGACGCAGCCCGCCGCTATGCCTGCGCGAGCGCGCGGCCGATGCGGTCCGCCATCCCCGCAACACCGACGACGAGGCGTTTCTCCCTGCGGGCGTCCAGTCGGCTGACGGGCACGCTCGAACTCACCGCAACGCGTTTCCCGAGCGGCGTGATGCCCACAAACGCCGCGAAGCAGGCAAGCCCCGCCACCACCTCTTCACGCTCTGTCGCCAGCCCCCGCAGGCGAATGCGCTCAAGCTCGTCGAGCAAATCGGCACGCCGCGTGGTGGTGTGCTCCGTCATGGCGGCAAGACGCGCCGGCAGCAGCGCATACACCGCTTCGTCATCGAGGCTCGCCAGCAGCGCCTTGCCCAGCGCGCAGCAATGTGCCGGCAGGCGCAGACCGACATCCGAGACCAGGCGCACCGGCCGCGGCGCATCTTCCCGCGCGATGTAGACGACTTCCGTGCCGTCAAGCACGGCAAGCTGCACGACTTCGTTGTGCATGGCCACGAAGGCGGCGGATTCGCGCCGGAACGCTGCCAGCAAGCTGTCGTGGCGGAAATAGGCGTTGCCCAGCTCGAACAACGTCAAGCCGATCAGGTAGCCGTCTGCCCGCTTTTCGATCCAGCGACGCCTTTCGAGCGACTCCAGCAGCAGGTACAACGTGCTTCTGGACATGCCCGTCGCCTGCGCCAACGCGGCTGGCCGCAAAGGAGACGTCGCCGCGCAAAGTATCTCCAGCACGTCATGAATGCGCTTGAGCGCTGGCACCTCATAGTCTGTCTTCACTGGAAACCTGCCCTGTTCATGAGTGGCTCGATTGTCCAACAGGTTGGAAATTGCGTCACAGCGTTGGACACCCTGCATCGCCGTCTCTACGATCACGCGGGTTCCCTCGCAACAGGGGTGTCCTACTCACGGAGTGCACATGACCGACATCGCCAACTACTTGCCGCACGATCTTGAGCATGCAACGCTCGTCGGTCGGGTGTGGCGCACAACGGCCAACGGCGAGGGGCCATCCGTCGTGGTGGTACGCAACGGTGTCGTTTTCGATATCACGGAAGCGGTGCGGACCGTGTCGGATCTGTTCGAGCATCCTGACGCACTGGCCGTCGCCCGGCAGGCACCCGGGGAAGACCTGGGCCGCGTCGAAGTGCTCGTCGAACGTTCCTTGGCCGCCGATCGTGCAGGCAACGCGCCCACCCTGCTCGCCCCGAATGATCTGCAGGCGATCAAGGCCTGCGGCGTGACGTTTGCCGTCAGCCTGATCGAGCGAGTGATTGAAGAACAGGCCGGCGGCGACCCGGCCAAGGCCCGCGACGTGCGGGAGTCCATTGTCGGCGTGGTGGGCTCCGATCTCTCGAAGATCAAGCCCGGCTCCGATGCCGCCATGCGGCTCAAGGAAGAACTGCAGCGCCGGGGCGCGTGGTCGCAATACATGGAAGTCGGCATCGGCCCCGATGCGGAAGTGTTTTCCAAATCGCAGCCGATGTCGGCAGTCGGGTTCGGCGCCGATGTGGGCCTGCATCCGGCCTCGCGGTGGAACAACCCCGAGCCGGAAATCGTGCTCGCGGTCAGCAGCGCCGGGCATGTCGTGGGAGCGGCGCTGGGCAACGACGTGAACCTGCGCGACATCGAGGGGCGCTCGGCGCTGCTGCTGGGCAAATGCAAGGACAACAACGGCTCCTGCGCCATCGGCCCGTTTGTGCGCCTGTTTGACGAGCACTTCACGATCGACACGATTCGCACGACGCAGGTATCGCTGCGTGTTGAAGGCGCCGACGACGGCTTCACGCTCGACGGCGTGAGCCACATGAGCGAGATCAGCCGCGACCCGCTCGACCTCGTGGCCCAGACCTGCGGGCCGCACCATCAATACCCGGACGGCTTCATGCTGTTTCTCGGCACGATGTTCTCGCCGATCAAGGACCGCGACGCGCCGGGCGCCGGCTTTACGCACCACCTCGGCGACCGCGTGACGATCAGCGCCCCGCCCCTCGGCGCACTGGTCAACACGGTCCGTCTGTCGACGGAAATCGCGCCGTGGACGTTCGGTGTCCGCGCCCTGTATCGCAACCTCGCGGCACGCGGGCTCGTCCGTCAGGACTGATCGATCATCGCGGCTGAAAAATTCACGGCACATTCCGCGGAAGGCAGACCCTTGACCGGCGCGCGAAACGCAAACAATCCGCCGGCAAGCGGCTGCGCATGCAACGCCTCGTCCGTCAGGCCCTTTCGGGCGGTGGTTGCATAGACCGTCTGCAGGTCATCGCCGCCGAACGCAAGCTTGGTGATGTTGGAACACGGAAAGTCGACACGCCCGATGCATCGGCCGTCGGGCGAGAACCGTTCGATCCGCCCTCCGCCGAACAGCGCGACCCACACGCATCCTTCCTCGTCGACAGCCATGCCGTCCGGGTAGCCGGAGCCGTCGATGTTGGCGAAGACGCGCTTGCGTTCCAGGCTACCGTCGTCGCCAAGGTCGAAGGCATAGACCACACGCTGCAAGGTATCGGTGTGATAGAGCGTGCGGCCGTCCGGGCTCGCGGTCGGGCCATTCGTGATCACGTAGCCCGAATCGCGCACGCTCAGCCCACCATCCGCGCCTACCCGGTAGAGCTGCCCGCTCGGCTCGCGCTCCGCATCGTCCATCGAACCGAACCACAGCGCGCCGCTGCGGTCGACATAACCATCATTGAGACGATTTCCCGGTCTGTCGGTCTCGACCGGCAACACGCGGCTGAAGGTGCCGGTTTCGAAGCTGAACCGATAAAGGCCGCCTTGTACGCCGCAGATCCAGCTGCCGTCAACGCTGGGCAGCGCAAAGCCGATCTGCCCCGGCGCGACCCAGCTGCGCCGCACACCGGTTTCGTGGTCATATCGGTAGACGCGTCTGCTTTTGATATCGACAAAGACGACGCAGCGCGAAGCGGCGTGCCAAACGGCGCCTTCGCCGAGCGTTGCACCTACGCGCCACACGCATTCGGGTATGAGGGGCGCCGTCATCCGCCGTACCATCCGGCATCGACAAAATATTCACGCGCCGTGCACCGCGCGGCATCGTCTGACGCAAGAAACAGCGCCATACGTGCCACATGTTCGGGCTCGACACGCTCATGCAGGCATTGCTCGCCCAGCAGCTTGGCTTCGCTCTCGGGCGATTGCCAGAGCGCCATCTGCCGCGGCGTGCGCACCGCGCCGGGCACGATGCAATTGACGCGAATGCCGAATCCGCCAAGGTCACGCGCAAGGCCGCGCGTGAGGCCCTCGATGCCGGCCTTGGCCGTCATGTAGATGGCGAGGTCCGCCTGGGCAAGGTGCCACGAGATGGACCCAAGGTTCAGGATCACGCCGCGCCCCAGCTTCTTCATGCTGGGCAGCACGGCCTGCGCGCAGAAGAACTGATGGCGCAGGTTCACCTCGATGCGGTTGTCCCAATAGGCCTGGGTCACGGTTCCGATCTGATGGCGGTCATCATTTGCGGCGTTGTTGATCAGGACTTCGATGGGGCCGGCGTCGGCCTCAATGTCCGAGAACGTGGCGTTCAGCACATCGATATCCCGCAAATCGCAGAGGCGGAAGACCGGCGGATGCACGCACTCGCCAAGCGACGCCGCCAGCGCTTCTGACTCCGCACGCGCAATATCCAAAAACGTGACACGCGCGCCCTGTTTGGCAAAGCCTTCGACGATGGCAGCGCCAATGCCGCTACCGCCGCCGGTAATCACAACGTTCTTGTTAACAAGGCTCGGATAAATCGCATAAGACATAAGAGATTCCAGTGACAGCAAAAGAGATAAAGCCTGTAGCGCAGCCTCAGCGGCGGCCCGAGCGCGAGATGACATCGACCCAGACGGCCAGCACGAGGATGCTGCCCTTGACGATCATCTGCCAGTACGCGTCCACGTCGAGCATGGACATGCCGTTGTCGAGGCTCGCCATGACCAGCGCACCGACCAGCGCTCCGTAGACCGTACCCGCACCGCCGCGCATGGACGTGCCGCCGATGAAGCAGGCCGCAATGGCATCCAGTTCGCCCATGGTTCCGGCGGAGGGCGAACCGGCAGCAAGACGCGCCGTATTGACGATGCCGGCAAACGCGCACATCAGGCCCATGAGCCCGAAGATGGCAAGCTTCACGCGATCGGTGTTGATGCCGGACAGGCGCGTGGCCTCGAGGTTTGAACCCACGGAATAGATACGGCGGCCGAAAACCGTCTGGCTGGCGATCCAAGAAAAAATACCGAGCAACGCCAGCACGAGCAGCACGGGCACCGGGATGCCGCCATAGCTGTTGAGCGTGGCGACAAACGCCACGATGACTGCGCCCGCCACAACAAGCTTGGCGGCGTCTTGCCAGAGCGGCGCAACGTCGAGCTCATAGCGGCGATGCTCACGCCGCTGCCGGATCACCACGAAGATCAACAGGCAGAAGATCAGCACCGCCATCAGGTCGCCCACGTGGCGCGGCAGGTAACCCTGGCCGATCAGCACGAAACTGTCCGATACCGGCGCAATCGTCGACCCATGCGTGAGACCCAGCAGAATGCCGCGATACGCCAGCATGCCGCCCAGGCCGACGATGAAGGACGGCACGCCCCGGTAGGTCGACCACCATCCGTTGAACAGGCCCATGGCCACGCCGAGCAGCAGCACCACGGGCACCGTCGCCATGACCGGCCAGCCCAGTCCTTGATCCAGGATGGCCGCCACGCCACCGAGCAAGCCGAGCAACGAACCGACCGATAGATCGATCTCGCCCGCGATGATGACGAACACCATCCCGCAGGCCAGCATCCCCGTGATCGACATCTGGCGCAGCAGGTTGGACAGATTGCGCGGCGAGGTAAAGGCGCCGTTGGTCAGCATCGAAAAGAACAGCCAGATTGCCGCCACGGCGATCAGCAACGCCAGGATCTTGTAGCGTGCGAACAGTTGCCTCAGGCGCTGGCTTGCCTTGAACGTATTGCGCGAATCGCCGACCCCGCCGGCGGCTTGTGGGCTGGTTTGAGAAGTCATGCGTGACCTGCCTGATGGAAAGTGGCTGCGTGCCTGGGTGGGTTCCGGACTGGCTGAATGGCGGCGGTCAGAATGTGTTCCTGCGTCAGTCCGTCGTTCACGAAGTCGCCACGCAGTTCGCCCTCGCCGATCACGAGCACGCGGTCCGAAATGCCAAGCACTTCGGGCAGCTCCGACGAAATCACGATGATGGCCATGCCGCGCTTGGCGAGGTCGCCGATCAGCTTGTAGATTTCGTACTTGGCGCCGACGTCCACGCCGCGGGTCGGCTCATCCAGAATCAGGACGCGCGGCTCCGTGAGCAACATTCGGGTGAGGACCGCCTTCTGCTGATTGCCGCCCGACAGGCTGGCTATGGGAAGCATCGGATGCGCGGCACGCACGGCAAGCCGCCGCATCTCCTTGCGGATCGTGTCGAGTTCGGCCGCGCCGTCAATGCGCCCAAGACGCGCGAAACGCTGCAGGACGGCCAACGTGATGTTGTGCCCCACGCTCATCAGCGAGACGATGCCGTGACGCTTGCGGTCTTCCGGCACCATCGCAATGCCCGCACGAATGGCGTCTAGCGGCGCGCGGATTTTTAGCGGCTTTCCGTCCAGCACCAGCTCCACCTCACTGGCACCTTCGTACGCGCCAAACACCGCCTGCATCAGCTCGGTGCGCCCTGCCCCGACCAATCCCGCCACGCCGAGAATTTCGCCACGCCGCACCGAAAAGGACACATCGTCGACCCGCTTGCGAGCCGGGTTGTTGGCGTCGTAGCAAGTCACATTGCGAGCTTCGAATACAACTTCCCCGATGGGATGGGGCTCGCGCGGAAACAGTTGCGTGATCTCGCGGCCGACCATCTGCGCGATGATGCGGTCGGTCGTCAGATCACGCATCGGCGCGGTCGAAACATGGCGGCCATCGCGGATGACGGTCACGGTGTCGCACACCGCCTCCACCTCATCGAGCTTGTGCGAGATGTAGACGCACGCAATGCCGCGCGCTTTCAGGTCGCGCACGATGTCGAGCAGGATGCGCGTCTCAGCCGCCGTAAGCGACGACGACGGCTCGTCCAGGATCAGCAGCTTGGCGCGCTTGTTGAGCGCCTTGGCGATTTCAATCAACTGCTGATGGCCGCCGCCGTAGTGCATCACGGGCAGCGCCACGTTGATGCCCTGGATGTTCAGGTCGCGCAGCAGCTTGTCGGCGCCCTGGTACATGGCCGCGTAATTCATTCGGCCGCCCGGCAGCGTGATTTCGTTGCCCAGGTAGATGTTTTCGGCCACCGACAATTCCGGCACCAGCATCAGTTCCTGATGGATGATGACGATGCCGGCGCGCTCGGTGTCGCGAATACCGCTCGCGTGCAGCGGCCGCCCCTCCCAAAGGATTTCGCCATCCCAGGTGCCGCTCGGATATACACCGGAAAGCACCTTCATGAGCGTGGACTTTCCGGCGCCGTTCTCGCCGCACAGGCCCACACACTCGCCCGGCCTCACGACCAGGTTGATACCGTCCAGCGCCTTCACACCGTCGAACGTCTTGACGATGCCGCGCATCTGCAACAGTGGTTCAGACATGCCCCGTCCTTGAGGTACGAACGCGGCCGGCGATGCAGCGTTGGCTCATCGCCGGCACAAAGCGGCCCTGGCTGCGGGACCTTACTGGCCGCCGATCTGCGCCTGCGTGTAGAAGCCGTCTTTCACCACCAGGTTGACGTTGTCCTTCGTGAGCTGGGTGGGCTGCAGCAACACCGTGTCGACCTTCTTCTTGCCGTTGTCGTACTGCGAGTTGTATTTCGGCTTGTCACCCTTGGCGAGCGCCACCGAAAGCTGCGCAGCCTCGGTAGCAATCAGCTTGAGCGGCTTGTAGACCGTCATCGTCTGCGTACCGGCAATCACGCGCTTGACGGCGGCAAGGTCGGCATCCTGCCCTGACACCGGCACCTTGCCGGCCAGCTTCTGCGCAGCCAGCGCCTGGATCGCGCCACCGGCCGTGCCGTCGTTGGAGGCGACCACGGCATCGATCTTGTTGTTGTTCGCGGTCAGCGCGTTTTCGACGATACCCAGCGCCGCAGAGGCGCTCCACTCCGGCACCCATTGCGAGCCGACCACCTTGATGTCGCCGCGGTCGATGGCCGGCTGCAGCACCTTCAACTGGCCCTGCCGCAGCATCTTGGCGTTGTTGTCCGTCGGCGCGCCGCCCAGCAGGAAGTAGTTGCCCTTCGGGCGCACGTTGAAGACGCCCTGCGCTTGCAGCTCGCCCACCTTCTCGTTGTCGAACGAAATGTAGGCATCAACGTCGGCATCGAGAATCACACGGTCATACGACACCACCTTGATGCCGGCCTTCTTGGCTTCGGCCACCACGTTGGTCAGCGCCTTGGAGTTGAACGGCACGATGACGATCACGTCGACACCGCGCGAGATCAGGTTCTCGATCTGCGAGATCTGGCGTTGCTCGCTGGCGTCCGCCGATTGCACCGACACCTTGGCACCCAGCTTTTCTGCGGCGGCGACAAAGTAATCGCGGTCGCGCGACCAGCGCTCTACGCGCAGGTCGTCGATACAGAAGCCAATTTCCGGATGCGCCTTGCTGGCGTGCGCCAGCGGCGCGGCCATCGACAGGCTGGCGAGCACTGCACCGCAAAAGGCGGCCCTCAGAACACAACGGCGTTGGTTCGATTTCATGTCTCACTCCATCTTCTTTTGTTGGTGGGTACCGACGTGGCGTCTGCTCCGCCGCAATAGATTTCGGCCGGCTCGACGGCAGTGGCATGGTGCATGCGCCGCCTTGGCACCGGCAATTACGAAATTGCCCAACCGCCCTAACATTTCTTGCCACCCGGCGGGCATCGTCTGACAGCGCCGCACGCAGCCCATAGAATGTGCGGGCGAGCGGCACGCCCCAGCACCGCCGCCATATGGCAAACCCTTGCCACCGCGAGCGCCCAACAGCCCATGCATCGTCAATTGCCCGATCCATCGCAGCACGCGCGGATTCATCGCATTGCGCTGCTGTTCAACGCCAACAAGGTGTACGACCGCGAGATCATCGCGGGCATTGGCGACTACATGCGCTCCACCCGCGTGACGTGGGACTTGTTTCTGGAAGAAGATTTCCGCTGCCGGCTGCCCGGCATCGAGCGCTTTGACGGCGACGGCATCATTGCGGATTTCGACGACCCCGCCGTCGCCGAAGCGCTGCGTGGTTGCCCGCTACCGGTGGTGGCCGTCGGCTCTTCGTATGAAGACCCGGCGCACTACCCGGCAAAGGAGCCGTATGTCGCCACGGACAACGGCAAGCTGGTCGCGCTGGCCTACCGGCACCTGATCGAAGCCGGCCTGCAGCACTTTGCGCTGTACAGCCTGCCCCAGGCGTCGGAAAACCGCTGGGCACAGCAACGCGAACTGGCCTTTACGCGCTTGCGCCGGCAGGACAATCCCGCCGCGCCCGTTGAGCGGGAGATTTACCGGGGCCTATCGACCAGCGCACCGACCTGGCATCAGGCGATCAGCCAGTTGATCGAATGGCTGCGCGGCTTGCCCAAGCCCATCGGCATCATCGCCGTGACGGATGCGCGGGCGCGGCATCTGCTGCAAGCCTGCATGACGGCAGGGTTCGCCGTGCCGGAAGAGATCGCCATCATCGGCATCGACAACGATCCGCTCACGCGCACGCTGAGCCGCATTCCGCTGTCGTCGGTCATTCAGGGCACCGTGGAGATGGGGCGCACCGCCGCACATCTGCTGCACCAGATGCTAGGCGGCGCGCGCCTGGCAGGCCGGCAGATTCTCGTGCCACCCGTGGGCATCAATGTGCTGGCGTCGTCCCGCCATCAGCCGCTTGCCAGCCCGTATGTCATGCGGGCGCGGCACTTCATTCGGCAATACGCCTGCCAAGGGATCAAGACCGAGCAGGTCGCGGACTACGTCGGTATCTCGCGGTCATCGCTCGAAGAACACTTTCGTCGTGAATTGAATTGCACCGTGCACCAGGAAATCCTTCGCCATAAGCTCGACGCAGCCAAGCACATGCTGGCCAGCCGTGATGTCGCCACCGCCGAGGTGGCGGTGCGCTGCGGCTTTACCTCCCCGCAATACATGCATGCCGTATTCCGCCGCGAGCTGGATTGCACGCCGCGCGAATACCAGGAACGCGCCACCATGGAGAGCCAATCATGAGCATCGCGCCCGCGCTGTCCGCACATGCGCCGCTCGACGGCGCCATCTCGTCAGCAACATGGGGGCACTTGCCGGACGGCGAGCCGGTTCGGCTGTTCACGCTGCGCAATGCCTTGGGCATGCGCGTTTCGATCAGCGACCTCGGGGCGACGCTCGTCTCCTGGCAGGCGCCGGACCGCGGCGGGCGTCTGGGCGAAATTCTTCTGAACCATGCGACGCCTGCCGCCTACCTTCAATCTGGGGGCTATCTTGGCGGCTTGATCGGTCGCTGGGCCAACCGGATTGCCGGCGCGCGCTTTACGCTCGACGGCATCGACTACGCGCTCGACCGCAACGAGGGCGGCAACCTGCTGCACGGAGGGGCGAGCGGGTTTCATCGGGCACGATGGGACGCCGACGATCAGGACGGCGCTTTGGTCCTGCGGCTCACGTCTGCGGAAGGCGATGCGGGATTCCCGGGCAATGTCGCCGTGCAGGTTCGCTATGCGCTAGACGACGATGGCACGTTGTCGATCGACTACGAAGCGCGGACCGATGCGCCCACGCCGATCAACCTGACCAGCCACGGGTATTTCAACCTGAGCGGCAAACCCGGCACCGACATCAGGGGCCACATCCTGTCGATCGATGCCGATGCCTATCTGGAAGTCGATGCCAAGCTGATCCCGACACGGGCAGTGAGTGTCGCCGGCACGGCATTCGATTTTCGGCAGGCGGCGCCCATCGGGGCACGGCTGGACTGGCCTAACGCACAGTTGGCGCAGACCGGGGGATTCGACCACTGCTTCGTGCTGCGCAATTCGGCCTCGGACGGTCGTCCGCATGTGCGTCCGGTCGCGCGTCTGTATGAACCCGGCAGCGGCCGCGAGCTGACGGTGCTCACAGACCAACGCGGGCTTCAGTTCTACTCGGGCCACATGCTGGCAGGCACGCACGCGCAACGCAGCGGCTTGTGTCTGGAAGCGAGCGCGTTTCCGAACCAGGTCAACATGCCCGATGCGGAAGCGGTCATGCTGCGCCCGGGCCAGGTCTACCGGCAGCACACCGCATACCGCGTCTCGGTTGCCGGAGAAACCTGAACCGCGTTGAAGCGCGGCGTTGGATGTTCAATGCGCGGCTGCGGCCGCGCCGTGCATGACTTCGTGCGAGCCGCGGATGCCGTTGAACCAGGCGTTCAGCACCACGGCCACCAGCGTGCCCATCACGATGCCGCTGTGGGTGATGGGGCGCATCCAGTCCGGGAAGTGATGGAAGAAGGCCGGCGCCAGCGTCGGCATCATGCCGAAGCCGACCGACACCGCGATGATCAGCAGGTTGTGGCGCTGCTGCTGGAAATCCACCATGCCCAGCATGCGGATACCGGCTGCGGCCACCATGCCGAACATCACGATGCCCGCCCCGCCCAGCACGTATTGCGGCACCGATGCCACCACATACGAGAGCTTCGGAAACAGCCCCAGCACGATCAGCAGCACCCCGCCGGCCGCCGCCACATAGCGCGAGCGCACGCCCGTGATCGACACCAGCCCGATGTTCTGCGAGAACGACGTATGCGGGAACGTGTTGAACACCCCCGCCACCACCGTCGCCAGACCATCGGCACGCAGGCCGTTGGTCAGTTCATTGCGCGAGATCGGCTTGCCCACCACGTGCGCCAGCGCGAGGAACATGCCGGTCGACTCCACCAGCGTGATCACGATCACGATGCACATCGAGATGATGGCCGACAGCTCGAACTTCGGCATGCCGAAGTAGAACGGCGTCACCAGCGTCACCAGGGGTGCGGCGCTCGCGTCGGCGAGCGACACCTTGCCGAACGCCGCCGCCACCAGCGTGCCCGTCACGATACCCAGCAGCACGGCGATATTGCACAGCAGTGCGTTACCGAACTTGGTCAGCAGCAGGATCGTCACCAGCACGAGCGCCGCAATGGCGAGGCCGAACGGATCGCCAAACGCCGGGTTCGGCACCATGTGGCGCACGCCGTCCACCACCTGCGGAATCATCTGCTGGCCGCCCGCAGCCCAGTTGATCCCCACGCTCAGCAGCGAAAAACCGATCAGCATGATGACCGTGCCCGTCACCACGCGCGGGAAGAGGCCGAGCAGCCGCCCCATCAGCGGTGCAACGGCAATGCCGAACACGCCGGAAACGATCGACGCCCCGAAGATGCCGGGCAGCCCCATGCCGGGCTCCACACCGATGGCGATCATCGGGGCAACCGCGGCAAACGTGACGCCCATCATGACCGGCAGGCGGATCCCGAACATCAGGAAACCGAGCGATTGGATCAGCGTGCCGATCCCAGCCGCAAACAGGTCGCAATTGACGAGATAGGAGAGATCGCTCTTTGACAGGCCGAGCGCATTGCCGACAATCAGCGGCACGGCGATCGCCCCGGCGTACATCACCAGCAGGTGTTGCAGCCCCAGCGCGAACAGGCGCGGCAGCGGCAGAAATTCGTTGACGGGATCGGCAGCGGCGCCGGTGATTGTCGACGAAGAGGGCGAGGGTTGGCCGGGGGATTGGCGCATTGTCTGTCTCCTGGGGCCGCCCCCGTGTCAATGCCGGGAGCGTGCTTTAGGCGGATGGCGCGGGTTCCATTCGCCAGCATTCATGCGGCGTGATGCCGCGTATTTGCCGGAATCTTGGAGGGGCGCCATTTTTCTGTCAACAATTACATACGTTTTTTGTGTACATATTTTGCGTTCTGAAACGCATGTGCGCCGTGATCTACCTGTTTCACGCCTCCAAGCGCGCCTCGTAACCGAGGCCCCAAAGAAAAAGCGCGGCCGCGACATGAGTCGCTGACCGCGCAGTAGAAATACCTGGCAGGTAAAGCTGGGACCAAGAGCCGCCATCCAACCCAGTGAAGCAGAGGGTTTTGTTAGCAGCTCTCAGCCGACCTCATATCAGGTCGGCGTCGGCAGCCATGCGCGATCGCGCAGGCGCGAACGGATGCGGGCAATCGCCTGGCTGTGGATCTGGCACACGCGCGATTCCGACACGCCCATCACGGCGCCGATTTCACGCAGGTTCAGATCCTGCTCGTAGTAGAGGCTCATCATGAGCTTTTCGCGCTCGGGCAGTCCCTCGATGGCAGCGACCACCGATTCGCGCAGGTCGTGGTTCAGCAGCTGGTCCAGCGGCGTGGCGTCGTTCTCGGGTGCGCGGTTCTCGATGAAGGCGTCGGCGTCTTCACGGTCGAAATCTTCGTAATACAGCAACTGGCTGCCTTGCAGGTCGACCAGTTGCTTCTGGTATTCGGCCAGCGACATGCCCAGCGCTACGGCAATCTCGGTTTCGGTGGGCGCGCGGCCCTTCTGCTGCTGCAGCTTCTGGATTGCCTGCTCGATCGTGCGCGCGTTGCGGCGCAGGCCGCGCGGCAGCCAATCCGAGCCGCGCAGTTCGTCCAGGATCGCGCCGCGGATACGCTGGGCCGCGTAGAACTCGAACTGCACACCCTGCGTTTCCTCATAGCGCGACAGCGCATCGAGCAAACCCATCATGCCGGCCTGGATCAGGTCGTCCAGCTCAACGCTGGCCGGCAGCTTGACCATCATCTGGTTGGCAATGCGACGCACGAGCGGTGCGTACGTGGCCATCTCGTCGGACTTGGTCTTGCGACCGGTTGCGGTGTACATATCCATGCCTGCCTTTGACGCTTCGTTCATGCTGCGCCTCAATAAACCAATTCGGCCGCGCGTGCGGTGGCGCCGGGTGTCGCTGTCGATGCCGACATTGACGTTGCTTGCGCCGATTCATCTGCCGGCTCCTGAGCCGGTGCCCGCGCCGACATGACCACCCGTGACGGCGCACTGCCATCACCGGCTTGGGCCTCGGCGCTGGCCCAGCTCAACATTTCTTCGGCAAGCTGGCGGAAGGCCATGGCCGAAGGCGATGCGGGAAACGCACTCGCCACGGGCTTGCCGAGCGAGAGCGCGAGTTCTACGTGCCGGTCCTCGGGGAGGTAGCCGGCGAAATCGATCCGGGTGTTCAGGTACTGGCCCACGGTGTTGGCCAGGTTGCCGAACACGCGCACGGCGGAATCCACCGAATGCGCGCCGCATACGACGGTGCGGATGCCTGCGCCGCCTTGCAGCACGGCGGTTTTCTTGAGCAGCGTGTACGCGCTCTTGATGCCTTCCGGGCCATCCGAGAAGGTCAGCAGCACGTCGTCGCACGCTTCGGCCACGGTGCCGAGCGCCCGCGTGCCGAAATGCGCGGCCACCAGCGTCACATCCGCCGTCTCGTCGTGCTGCTCGAGCACACCGGCCATGGCCAGCACGGTCTGCGCGCTCACCACAGCGGTATCGCGGCCCATGCCGGACAGCGCGATGCGCAGGTTGTCGACAAAGTCATCGACCTGCTCTTCCGCGCCGATCACGAGCACGCGGCGGGCAGCGGCATGACCCAGCATGCGCCGCAGCCCTGCGGCTTGATCCTTGGCGAATGGCGTCGTCATGGTCGCCCCCTTGTCAGGCGAAATCGAAAGCGGCCAGGCCGGGTTCGCGGTTGCCTGCGTTGCGTGACACCGCACCCTGGGCCACGAGCAGTGATTCGTCCGAATCCAGCGTGAACGACGACTGCTCCGCACCGGCCCGGAACGAGCGGTGGATCAGCAGCTTCTTGTTCGGCACCGCAATGTCTTCCGGCACTCGCTGGCCGTACGAGACGTAGTGCAGCGGCAGGCGGCGGCGGATCATCACGTCCATCGCGTGGCCCACGGAGGCAGCCTCGTCGATCTTGGTGAGGATGCAGCCGGCCAGGTTGGCGTCGCGGTAGGCACCCACGACTTCATCGAGCGTCTTGCCGTTGCTGGCAGCGTTGAGCAGCAGCAGGCGCTTGATCGACGGGCCCACGGCATGCAGCATCGCCATCTGTTCGGACACGGCGCGGTCGCGCTGGCTCATGCCGATGGTGTCGATCAGCACCACGTGCTTCTCGCGCAGGTCGTTCAGCGCCAGGCTCAGGTCCTGCGCGTCTTTCACGGCATGCACCGAGACGCCCAGAATCTTGCCGTAGATGCGCAGCTGTTCGTGGCCGCCGATCCGGTAGCTGTCGGTTGAGAGCAGTGCCACACGCGATGCGCCATGGCGCAGCACGAAGCGTGCGGCCAGCTTGGCGGTCGTGGTGGTCTTGCCCACGCCGGTCGGGCCCATCAGGGCAAACACGCCGCCCTGGTCGAGCAGGCTGTTCTCGTCCGACACGGTGCTCAGGTTCTTTTCAATCGCACGCTGCACAAAATCCAGCGCGCCTTCGTACGTGTCGTGCTGCGGCATGTTCTCCAGCACGTAGCGCGTGAGCTGTGCCGAGAACCCTGCGTTGAGCATGGTCTGGAACAGGCGCGTACGCACCGGGTCGCCCAGCTTCACGCCCAGCGAGGCCAGGCTCGACATGGCGTCGTTCAGCGTGCTCTTGAGCGTTTCGATCTCGCCGACCATGCGGCGGGTCATCACGTCGGTCTCGGCACGGATGCTTTCCTTCACGTCGGCCTGGAAGGCCGAACGCTGCAGGCTCACGTCATCACGCGGGGCTTCGGGCTTGGCCATCGTGTCCTCCACGCGGACGAAAATGTCGGACGACGTGCCTGCATCGGCTTGCGCATCGATGCGGGCCTTCACAGGCGCTTCGGCCTTCTGCTGTTCTGCACGGAGGTTGCGGGCCTGGGCTTCCACGCGCTCGGCAAAGCTGCGCAGCGTGACCGGGCGCTCGTCCTGTTCGCGACGGGCGGCAAAGCGGGCGGTCGATTCCATCGCCGGCTCGTCGTCTTCCACCGCGGTGCGGCGGGCGATGAACTGGGCGGTGCTGGCCAGGGCCTGCGCCGCGGACTGGGCAACCTCGGCATTGGCGCGGTCGAGCGACAGGCCAGCCAGCATGCGGGTGGACGCTGCCAGCGCATCTTCTTCGCCAAACGCCACGTCGTCGTCCACGCGCGTTTGCAGCGTGCGGCCGGCCGGCTTGGCGGCCTGAGTGACCGGGGCAACCGACGCTGCCGGTGCGTCTTCCTGTGCAGGCGTGCGGCGCGAAGCAATAAAGCGGTTGCGCAGACGGGCCAGCGCGTTGGGTGCAGGGGTCTCGGTTTGCGGGGCTTCTTCAGCAGGTGCCTGAGCGGCCGCCACGGCTGCGGTTGCAGCGGCAATCGGTGCGGGCTCGGGAATCGGAGCCGGAGCCATCGGGCGGCGCTGTGCCGTCTTGGGTGCCGACGACTGCGTATCGACCAGCGCATCCACGTGCGAATCGGATGCCGCGATGATCTCGATGCCGCCGGGAATGGCGCGGTTCGACAGGATCAGAGCGCCATCGCCCAGTTGGTCGCGGACCTTGCGCAACACGTCACGCGACGTCAGTCCGGTAAATCGATGCATTTTCATGCGCGGCCTCCAAGCATGGCGACAACCTTAATCGTTCGGTGATCCGGAATTTCTGCGTGCGACAGCACGCGCAGGCTCGGTGCGGCGCGCTTGAACAGGCGGGCGAGCATCGGGCGCAGTGCGGGCGGCACGAGCAGGACGCCGGTCTGACCCATCTGTTCGTGCTGCCGCGACGAGTCCGCTGCCGCCTGCATGAGCGAGTCGGCCAGTTGCGGTTCGATCGGGCCGGCGTTAGAGCCAACGACGCTTTGCAGCAAGATGTTCTCCAGATTCGGGTCAAGCGTGACGACCTGCATTTCGGTCTTGTTCGGGAAGAGCTGCTGGGCAATCGCCCGGCCCAGCGCCACACGCACGGCGGCGGTGAGTTCGGCGGGGTCTTGCGTCCTGCCTCCGTGCTCCGCCAGCGTCTCGACGATGGTGCGGATATCGCGGATATGCAGGCCTTCGTCCAGCAGGTTCTGCAGCACCTTCTGCACGGTCGCGACGGGCAACAGCTTGGGTACAACGTCTTCGACCAGCTTCGGTGCTTCCTTGCCCAAATGATCGAGCAACTGCTGGACTTCCAAACGGCCGAGAAGCTCGGTGCTATGGGTGTAAATCAACTGATTGACGTGGGTGGCGATGACGGTGCTGCAATCGACCACGGTGTAGCCCTCGGCCTGCGCGCGATCGCGCACATCGGCGGTGATCCACATGGCCGGCAGGCCAAAGGTCGGGTCCACGGTGGGCGTGCCGGGCAGTTGCGTGCCCAGTCGACCACCGAGGCCACCCATGCCGCCATGACCGCCCATGCCATCCTGGCCGCCCGGATTGATGGCCAGGAACTTGCCCTGCTGCACTTCGCCGTGGCCGATTTCCACGCCCTTGAGCGTGATGCGGTACGACGACGGGCCCAGCTCCAGGTTGTCGCGGATGTGCACAACCGGCGCCAGGAAACCCATGTCCTGCGTGAACTTCTTGCGGATGCCCTTGATGCGGCGCAGCAGCTCGCCGTCCTGGCTCTTGTCGACCAGCGGGATCAGGCGGTAGCCGATTTCCAGGCCCAGCACGTCGACCCACGACACGTCGTCCCAGCTCGCCTCGGGCGTATCCACCGGGGCAATCGCCTGCAGCACGGGCTCGACCTCGGGCACTTCGCGCTTCTTCTTGAGGTACCAGCCCAGATAACCCAGACCGCCGCCAAACAGCACGAACGGGATGTGCGGCATGCCCGGCACCAGGCCCAGCAGGCCCAGCACGCCCGCGGTGGTCATCAGCACCATCGGCATGGCAAACAGCTCGCTCGACAGTTGCTGACCGACGTCCTTGTCGGTGGAGACGCGGCTGACCATGATGCCCGCCGCGGTGGAGATCACCAGCGCGGGAATCTGCGCGACCAGGCCGTCACCGATGGTCAGCAGCGTGTAGTTGGTGGCGGCGTGGCCCACGTCCATGCCGTGCTGGAGCACGCCCACGGCCAGGCCGCCGACGATGTTGATCAGCAGGATGGCGATACCCGCCACCGAATCGCCGCGCACGAACTTGCTGGCACCGTCCATGGAGCCGAAGAATTCAGCTTCCTGGGCGATCTCCGTGCGGCGCCTGCGGGCCTCGTCTTCGCGGATGAGGCCGGCGTTCAGGTCGGCGTCGATGGCCATCTGTTTGCCGGGCATCGCATCGAGCGTGAAGCGCGCGCTGACCTCGGCGATACGGCCCGCGCCCTTGCTGATCACCATGAAGTTGATGATCACCAGGATGACGAACAGCACGATGCCGACGGTGTAGTTTCCGCCCACGAGGAAGTGGCCGAACGCCTCGATCACCTTGCCGGCGGCGTCGGGGCCGGTGTGGCCTTCCATCAGCACCACGCGCGTGGACGCCACGTTCAGCGACAGCCGCATCAGCGTGGTGATCAGCAGGATGCTCGGGAACGACGAGAAATCCAGCGGCTTGAGCGTGTGCATGCTGATCAGCAGCACGATGATCGACAGCGCGATGTTGAAGGTGAACAGCAGGTCCAGGATGAACGGCGGCAATGGCAGCACCATCATCGCCAGGATCAGGATGATGAGCACCGGGCCCGCGGCCGAGCGGTAGTCGCCCTTGCGCAGGATGTCGGTGACTCGGAGCAGTGCGGCGTTCATTGGCGGGGCGTGCAGCGGGGGGCTTTTCGATGGATGCCATCTTGCAGGCGGCATCGCCAAATCGAAGAAGCGAGAAAGCCGCCCAAAAGGCGGCTTTTCGTTGAAATACCCTCCCACCGGGGGGTGTGGAAGCGGCCAGTGGCGCCGTTGGGGCGAAATTGCACGCCAAGCGAGACATGCGCGAGCCTCAAACAGCCGTTCGCCGTGCAAAAAGTGTCGAGGGCGAGGCTTTTTGCTCTGCGATCCGAGCTCGGAGCTCGGCGCGTGGAGCTCCTTACTCGGCGGGCGGCACTTTATGCGTCTTCGGGCTCGTCGTCCGGGCCGGGCTGTGGCCCCGGGTCCAACTCGGCAGGCACCGGCAGGTCGGTCGGGCGCACCGGCACTCGGCCGCCTACCTGATGCAGGCGGCGCAACTGGTAGACATAGGCGAGCACTTCGGCCACGGCGGCGTATAGCGCCTCGGGAATCTGGTGGCCGATCTCGGTGTGGCGGTACAGCGCCCGGGCCAGCGGGGGCGCTTCCAGAATGGGAATCTTGTGCTCCGTGCCCAGCTCGCGGATCTTGGCCGCCACCATGTCGGCGCCCTTGGCCAGCACGCGCGGCGCGCCGCCTTCCTTTTCGGAATAGCGCAGCGCCACGGCGTAGTGCGTCGGGTTGGTGACGATCACATCGGCCTTGGGCACGTCGGCCATCATCCGGCGCTGGGCGGCCTGGCGCTGCAGGTTGCGGATGCGGCCCTTGACGTGCGGATCGCCTTCGGACTCGCGGTGCTCCTTGCGCACTTCTTCCTTGGTCATGCGGTGCTTGCGCGCGTATTGCCACAACGACAGCGGCACATCCACGGCCGCCACCAGCATCATCACCGCTGCCATGCAGAGGAAGGCCACGCCGGCCACGTGCAGGGTGTCGCGCATGGCAACGCCCAGGTCCTGCTGCGGGAGTTCGATCAGATCACCGCGGTAATACCGGACCAGCAGCCAGCCCACACCGGCAATCAGGAACAGCTTGATCAGCAGGCGGGGCAGCTCCATCAGCCCCTCCAGCGAGAACATGCGCGTCAGCCCCTGCAGCTTGAACAGGCGCGAAATGTCGGGGGACAGCGGCTTGAACGAGATGGCCCCGCGCGTGAGCGCCAACGGCGACAGCGCGGCAATCACCAGCATCAGCATCAGCCCGCCCAGGGCCATGGCCAGCGGCATGAACTGGCCGGTCACGTAGTTCCACTGGTCCTGCCCGCTGGTGTAGTTGTAGCGGTGGAACTCCAGGCAGCGCGCCAGAAACGCCGATGCGGCGCGCACGATCGAGTCGCCCATCACCCACAAACCGCCCGCGGACACTGCCGTGAGGGCGAACGAAGCCAGTTCCCGTGATCTGGGAACGTCGCCTTCCTCGCGCGCCTGCTCGAGGCGCCTCGGAGAGGCTGGTTCGGTTTTTTCGAGATCGCTTTCTTCGGACATGCCGGCGTGCGAGGGGGGGGTGGGCGGGACATGCCGGCAGGTTGGCCGGCCGTCGCATTATCCAAGGCCGCACCTCCTGTCGAAGCGCAGAAAAACCAGCTTCCGGGCCGGCTTATCGACAGATGGCCGCCAAGCACCACGCCAGCATGGCCCGCACGGTGCAATCTGCGTCGCCCCGCAACCAGACGGGAACGCGCTAGGTGTGCCGACCTGCCGGATGGGGCTGCGAGGGTTCCAACGCCCGGAGGCGTTCTGCGGTAATGCCGGCGGAGCCCGTGACTGATCCGCCGTGGCGCGTAATGAAATCGCGCGCATCCGTGTGATTCCGGAAGGCAGGGAGATTGCCCCTGCGCATTGGCCCCGGCACGTCGGACCCCCACACGTAGACGGCCTGCAGCGCGGCAATCCAGCGCCCGTCGCCAACTGCACGCACGTAGGCGGCGGCAATGTCGGCCGATTTCCGGCCGGCGGCGTAGCGCGGCAGGTTGCGCAAGTAAATGAACAGGCTCAATGGCGAGTCGAAGAAGTACGCGTCGCCATCGGCAAAGATGACCTGGGCTGCCCAATCCGGCGCGCGCGACGGAAACGCGCCGCAGACCGGGCAGCGTGCGTTGGGCGGGATGGCGCGCGGCGCATCGGGCGCCGTGCCCGAGCGCGGGTCATAGGGCGTTGGCGCCGCAACGAAGCAGATTTCGGTGGGAATCTCTGGCTCCACCCGGCGGCTCGCATACACGCCATACCACCAGAGCGAGGCCGCCAGCAAAGCGACTGTCATCCAGCCCGATCGACGCAGCCGCATGGCTACATCCGCCCGTCGTGCAGCGCGCCACCGCTGAGGTCCACCATGTCTGGCGTCACTTCGGCGTAGCGCAGCAGCTTGCCACCGTCGCGGGCAATGAACGCGCGGGCATCGGCTTCCAGCCGGAAGCTCGCGACCGTCGGCCCCATCGAGCCGCGGCGCCGGCTGCCGAACACGTAATAGCCGGTCTTGGCGTCAAACCAGTGGCCACGAGGATGCTCCCAGTCGGCCTGGCCCATGTCCTGCACGAGCGCCGCCCGGATTTCCCGCGCCTGCTCCGGCTTGAGCAGTGTGTTGAACATTTCCACCGTATCGCAGCACCAGTGCGGCGTCGCGTCGCCCTGGTAATAGAGCTGCGCCTTGGGCCCTGGATAATCCGCCACCAGCATGCCGTCCAGATCGCAGGTGGTCGCCGCGTCGGCTTCAGCGGGGACAAGGGTGGCTTCGGCCTGCCGGCCACAGGCAGCCAGACCAATCAGGGCGGCCGATCCGGCCAGGGCAGCCGCCAGCAGGCGGCGACGATCCGGGTTCATGCGCGGAATCTCCAGGCGGCCAGTGCCAGCGGCGCGGCAATCCAAGCCAGCATCGCCGCGCCCATCGCCCACGGGTTGCCCAGGGCAGGCGGCACGATGCTGACGAGGCCATGCAAGCCCCGCAGCTGGTCCAGCGAAAACACGTTGAGGATGCGAAAAATATCGGTGGGATTGAGCAGCAGCAGATATGCCAGCGCCTGGCCGCCAAAGCTGCCGCCGGTGGCGACGAGCAGGCCGAGCAGCAACAGGTCGAATATCAGCACGAAGCCAAACCACAGCGCGATGGCGGCGCCCGAAGCACGCGTGCGCTCACGGCTGACGACAGAGACGAACAGCGCCAGGCTCAGAAAGACCAGCCCCAGCAGCACCGAACTCAGCACGAAGCCAGCCGCCTGATACAGCCCCGCCGAGCCGAACTGGTGCCACAGGAGCACGGCCATCAGCGCGAAGCCACCCAACGTCGACAGGGTGAGCGCTGCGGCGAGCCCGAGGTATTTGCCCAGCAGCAGTTCCACACGCGTCAGCGGGAGGGCCAGCAGCAGATCGAGCGAGCCGCGCTCGCGCTCGCCGACAACGGCGTCGAACCCAAGCAACAGCGCAATCAGCGGGATCAGGTAGATGACGAGGCTGACCAAGCTGGTAATGACGAACTCGATGGAACGCGGCCCGAGCGTGCCCTGCTCGGCGCCGCCAAAATAGCTGATCACGAGCGAGAACACGGCGAAGACGACGGCCACCGCGAGCACCCATCGGTTGCGCAGGCGATCGCGCAGTTCTTTGGCCGCGACGGCGGCCACTTGCCGATATTCGATGCCGATCATGCGGCCTCCGTTTGCCTGAGGCCAAAGAACACGTCTTCGAGCGACGGTTCGTGGATCTGCAGATCGAGCAGGCGCCCGCCCAGCGGCTGCAGTGCCTGAAGTGCGTCCATCTTGAGCGAGCGGCTGCAGCGCAGCATCACCTCGTGCTCGGCCTGCCCGTCGACGATCTCTGCGCCGTGTGCGCGCAAGGGCGCGAGTAGCGCCCACAGTGCGCCACGCGCGCCGGCCTCGACCCGCAAGGCCAGCGTCAGGGGCAGATCGGCCTGTGCGCGCAGTGCAGCGACACTGCCAAGCGCAAGGACACGGCCGTCGGCCAGGATGGCAAGGCGGTCGATGCGCTGCTGCAGCTCGGCCAGGATGTGCGACGTGATCAGGATCGTGACGCCCTGCTCGCGCAGTGCCTGCAGCGTGGCGTAGAAGTCGTGGATTGCCGCCGGATCGAGGCCGTTGGTCGGCTCATCCAGAAAAAGCACGCGTGGCGCACCCAACAGCGCCTGCGCAAACCCGAGGCGCTGCCGCATCCCCTTTGAATACGCCCGCACGGGTTGGTCGACCGCACCCGCCAGCCCGACGCGGGCAAGCAGCGACGCGCAATCGGCTGCCGGCGCGCCCTTGAGCCTGGCGAAAAACCGCAAGGTCTCCAACCCGCTCAGGTTGTCGTATAGAACGAGGTTCTCGGGCAGGTAGCCGATCTGCCTGCGCGCGGCGCGGAATGCAGCCCCACGCACCGATGCCCCGGCCACGCGGATGCTGCCGGCGGTTGCCGGAATCAGCCCAAGCATCATCTTGAACAGCGTGCTCTTGCCGGCACCGTTGTGCCCGATCAGGCCGAACAGTTCGCCGTAGCCGACGTCCAGGTCAACGCCGTCGACGGCGCGCACGGCACCATAGTGTTTGCAGACGCCGCGCAGCGAAATGGCGGCAGTCTCGTCAACGTGAAGGGGATCTGTCACGCCAGGTGCTCCAATGTGGGTTCGCGGGTTGCATGCGCGGATACGCGTCCACCACGCTCGGCACACGCAGGATCGGAAACTGCCGGCTGACGAATCTAAGTGCCTGCACCGCCGGGCTCGCCAACAGCAGTTGCACGCCGGGGTGGCGCCAGATCAGCCGGTCGACAACGTCGTTGGCCTCGTAGGGCACATCGCCGATGCCATCGCCATCGCGGTCCCAGCCCAGGTAGTCGCTCCAGAAGTTGCCCTGCGCGCGCTCGGTGGACGTGCGTGCCCCCCATGCCTCGTCACGCGCGCCCACGTAGCGGACTTGCTCTCGGTTGCCGATGAAGTCGTTGCCTTGCACGACGTTGCGTGTCGAACCTGCCGACAGGTGTACGCCCACCTGGTTGCCGACGATGAGGTTGCCGCGCAGTTGCGTGTATTCCACGTCGTAGATGAAGAAGCCGCGGTCGTTGTCGGCCACCACGTTGTTCTCCACCACCGAGTCCTGCAACGTGCGCAGCATGATCCCGTGGTCGGCATTGCCCCAGGTGCGGTTGTTGCGCACGATCTGGTCGCGCACCTCCATCAAGGCCAGGCCGCCCCGGTTGGCATAGCTGTCGTTGTCCTCCCACAGGTTGTAGTAGGAGTTCATGTAGTGCGTGCCATAGCGGCTGTGGTGGAGCCGATTGCCTTTGAAAACGGCGTGGTGCGACACGTCCACGTAAAGCGCATCCCGTACGAAGCTGATGTTGTTGCCGATGATGCGCGCGCCTTGTGTGTTGTACAGCTCCACGCCATTGCCGCGCTGCGCCGAGTTGTAGTCACGCTTGCCGGTGATGGTGTTGGCCTCGATGCGCACGTCGTTGGCTTTCTCGATCCACAGGCCGAACAGGTTGTAGGTCAGCTCACACTGGCGCACTACGGCGCGATGCGCGCCGGGCAGGATGTTGATGCCTGCGTTCTGCTCTTTCAGGCTGTCGCCCGAATCGCGAACGATCAGGCCCTCGATCACGACGTCCGGTGCGCCGATGCGGATCGTGTCGCCGCGCTGGCCGCCGCTGAGCGTGGGACGATCGAGTCCGCGCAGCGTCAGAGGCTTGTTGACGATGAGGTTGCCGGTATACATGCCGCGCTCGATCTCAAGCACATCGCCCGGATGTGCTGCGTCGATGGCTGCTTGCAGCGACTGCCCCGCCGCAACGCGCACCGTGGTGGCCGCCGATGCGTGAGCGCCCTGCACAGCCGCAAGCGAGCCGCAGACAACGAGCAACACCGGCAGCCACCTCATACCTGCAGCCACCCCAGCGCTTTCAGGGTCAGGAACAGCATGGCGCCAATCAGCAGATTCTTGAAGCCGACGTAGCTCAGCATGTCCATGACGGTTGCGCGCCGATAATTGGCTTGCCACCACGGGCCATCCTTGACGTAGCGACGGCCGGCAAGGCGGATCAGCACTTCATACAGGCTCCAGCCGAACCACCATGCGATGACCGCGCCCGACGACAGGTGGCCCGTCGCCGCCAGGATCCATGCCACGCTCGCTGCCAGCGCAAGCGAAGCCCCCGCGATCTGCAGGCCGCGCGCCGACCTCCACCCGTTGCTGCTCCACGGCCAGAGGTGATCGCGCAATTCCAACATCAGCCAGCGCAGGCCACGCGCACCTTCGCGTCCGGTCGGCACCACGCGGTCGGTCGGCATGCGCGGGTCGGGGCCTTGCGCCACCCGCGGGTTCATGGGCACCGGCACCGGCTGGATGGGAATGAAGTAGCCGTCCTTGCCGATGGGCGTGATCTCCAGCCCATCGCGCTCGCGCCGCTTGCGCTCCTTGGCCAGCGGCGGGCAGCCCTTGACGTCGGTGTACAGCACCATGCAATCGAGGCAGTGCAGGCATTCGCGATGGTCGATACGGCCGTCCGCGTCGATCGCCAAAGACCCGCAACCGACGGCGCAGGCCTTGCAACTGTTGCAGTCTTGCTTGCGGCGCAGGCCAAACCAGCGGAACGTGCTCGGCATGGCAAGCGCGGCACCCAGCGGGCAGATGTACTTGCAGTACGGGCGCTCGACAAACAGCGAGATCCCGAGCAGCGTGCAGACGAACAGCCCGTAGGGCCACGCGCGGTGGCTGATGCCGACCAGGAATGTCGTCTTGAACGGTTCCACCTCGGCAAGCTTTTCTGCCAGCCCCATCGAGAACACCGACACCGTCAACAACCCGAAGAAGATCGCGTACTTGAGCCACTTCAGCTTGTCGTGCCAGGCACGCGGCAGATGACGCTGCCAGCGTTTGAGGCCGAGCCGTCCGCCAATCTTGTAGAGCGCTTCCGACAGCGAGCCGAACGGGCACAGCCATCCGCAGAACAGCCCTCGCCCAAAGAGGAACACCGTCAGGATGATGAAGATCCAGAAGCAGAAGATGAACGGATCCGTCAGGAACAGGGACCACGTCCACTGGAACAGCAGCGAGTGGAACCATGTCAGCACTTGCGTGATCGACGGCTGCGCCATCGCACCAAAACCAACGAAGCCGATGCTCAGTGCCCAGGCGGTGTACTTGAAGGCGTTCACCGGCCACTTGTTCTTGTGCGTCGAACGGCGCGTCAGACGCTCACGCAGCGCATACACCACGCCCACCGAAACGAGCAGCACGATGAAGAGCGCGATCTGCGGCGCGCGCGTACGCCAGACCCGCCGCCAGGGGGCCTCCGGCTCGTCGATATGCGGGTGCCCGCCCTGCAGCAGCGTTTCGGGCAACCAGTACGGGGCATCGAACGTAACGAAGCTGCGCGTGCCGGTCGCCCGATCGACGCGGTTGCCCAGGAAGGACAGCTTCCACGGATACGCCGCCGAAAACGCTGGCGAGCGCACCACGAAGATGGCCGATTCCGTGTAGGCCGGCGCGCCAGGGGCTGCCAGGCCATAGAGGTTCAGGTAGTCCGAATCGCGGAAGGTAAAGGACTCCGCGCCTTGCTTGATCTGGATGCGGTCATAGATGCCGCCGCGCACGAAGCCCGACCCCTTGAACGACGCCGCGCCCGCGGTGCGGATGACGAAGATCGCATGCTCGTTCTGCTTGAGTTGAGCGTGCAGGTCGTTCCAGACGGATTGGCCGAGCAGGCTCGCACCCAGGTCGGGATGATTGAGATCACCGAACCACAGTTCAATGAACGGTTCCGGCGCGCGTTCGAGCCCAAGCTGTTCGGGGCGGATCAGCAAGCGCTGCACGCTGCCCTGCTTGACGAGTTCTGCCCAGCTTGCACGCTGCCCGGTCTGCGCATAGCGCGCGGGCTCATGGCGCGTTGGCGCCAGAATGCCAACCTGACGCGCCACGGAAGATGTGGCTGTGGCCAGCACCTGGTTCTGCGCAATCACGGTCACGGTGGCGCCCGAGATCGCATCGACGCCAAGCACACCCTCGTCTGGCCGTGACTGACCGACTTCGATCTTGTCCTTGACCGACTTGCCGATGTACTGCTTGTTGAAGTTCAGCAGCGCAGATTCGGGAATCCCCAGCAGCAGGATCGGCTCGGAATGCTTCAGGACCTTGATGCCGACATAGCGACCTTGCCGGTCCATGCCGATCAGCGTGACCACGGGCTTGCCCGAATAGGCCGGGATGTCCGTGATGTCGGTGGACAGCATCACGTAGCCCAGCAGCGCCGCCTTACCGCCTTGCGCTGCGCCATAGGCTTCCACATAAGGCGGTTGCCCCATGCGTTCGGAAAAACGCACCGCGCCGGGAAACACGTCGGCGCAAGGTACGAGCGCGCACAGGTCCTTGGCCTCGGCCAGATTGGCGGGCAACTCGGCTTCGTAGGCGCCGCGACCGGCCTGCGCCGGTTGCACGCCCACCAACAGCATCAGGAGGAACACGGCGACCCACGCCGCGAACCCTTGTTTTCGGGATGGCATCTTGGAGTTCATCGGCACGCGCGGGCCCGCACGGGGCACGCGCGCCTCTCCTCGGAATCAGGCCTCAACGATCATGCGACTGCGCATTTCAAGGTGCAGTGCATGACAGAAATGCGTGCAGTAGCACCAGAACACTCCGGGCTTATCGGCAATGAACGTGACCGACGCGGTTTCCTGCGGATTGACGATGAAGTTGATGTTGTATTTCGGAATCGCGAAGCCGTGGGTCAGATCCTCGACCTTGTCCAGATTGGTGAGGATCAGCGTGACCTCGTCGCCCTTCTTCAGCTTGAACTCGCGCAGGCTGTACGCCGGTGCCTGCGAGGTGAGCCGCACCGTCACCTTCTTGCCATTGCGCACCACGCCGGACTGCTTCGGGTCCTTGGTGGCAAGCGGGAAATCGTCCAGCGAATAGACCTGCTTCGGGTGCAGCAGCTCGCGCTTGAAGATGATGAAGTCGTGCGGCTCGCTGCGGATCGGGTGGTCCTGCAGCAGCACCATCTTGTCGCCGGAGATGTCGATGAACTGTTCGTTTTCGGGGTGCAGCGGGCCAACGGGCAGGAAGCGGTCCTTGGAGAACTTGCAGCCCACGGCGAGGAACTTGCCGTCGGCGGCCATAGTTTCGGATTGCGATGCGCTCAGGTGGCCCGGCTGGTAATGCACGTCAAGGCGGTCGACCACGTACTTCGCGTTCTTGTCACCGTTGTGGAACTTGATGGCGGCATCAATGTTCCACTTCACGATCTGGCTGTCGAGGAACAGCGTCGTGTATGCGTTGCCGCGCCCGTCGAACGCAGTGTGCAGTGGCCCCAGGCCAAGTTCGACCTCCGCCACGATGGCGTCGTCGATCTTGGCGAGCTTGCCGTCGAACCAGTCGAGCACGCGAGACAGCTCGATGACCGTACCGGTGGGCGAGAGCTTGCCAGCACAGATGAAGTACTTCTGATCGGGGCTGGCATTGACGCCGTGCGGATTCTTCGGCACCGACACATAGGCCGTCAGTGCTGTCTTCGGATCCTGGTTGGCCGCGTGCGTGCCGTCCACCACCGGCACCTTGGAGTCGCCGATGGTCTTGAACTTGCCGGCCTTGACCGCCGCCTCGATGCGCGCAACGTTGAAGAACAGACAGGCATCGCGCTCCGCAGACATCATGTCTTCGTAGTGCACGCCCATCTCGGTGTTGTACTGGTTGGTCGCGGCCAGCTTGCCGTCGTACGACGTTGCGACGAGGTCGCAATTGCCGTCGATCAGCACCTGCCAGCGCACTTCCATGGTTTCGGCGTCCACGCACGTGAACAGTGAACGGTACTTGGACGGATCATCGATGCCCGCCGTGTTCGGTAGCGGGATGGCAAACTCGCCGCCGCAGAACACGCGCGTCGTGTAGTTGATCTTCGGGTCGAGCGGATCGCGCTTGTCCGGGAAGATGCCGTGGAAGCCCTGCACGTTCGGCAGTTCGGTGATCTTGTCGCAGATGAAGTAGTCGAGCCGCACGCGCCCCAGGCGCGAGTTGATCTTGTCGTTGATCCACGCATAGCGGCCGTCGTAATTCCCATCCTTGTACGACGCGTGCACGTGGTGGGTATCGCCCACCGTGTACCTGAGAGTGCCGTCGGGCTTCGTGCCCATCACCTTCTTCGATTCGTTCGTGATGCCCCAGCCGACCAGTGCATCGGGCACGAACATCGGAATGCGATGGATCTCGCGCCCCGAGGGCATGCCCATGACACGCATGTCGCCGGTATGTCCGCCGCTCCACAGGCCGTAGTAGGTATCGAGTTCACCCGGCTTCGGATGCAAGCCCGCGATGACGTGTTCCCCTGCGGCCGTGGCCGCGGGCGCGCTGGCAGATGCGGCGGGTGCGGCAGCGGGTGTGCCCTTGTCAGTGCATGCCACGACCGTTGCCAACCCGGCAAGCGCTGCGCTATTCATGAAGCGACGCCGCCCCGGTACGCTCAGCGCTTCTTCCTGCTGTGTGGATGGCGATTGTTGGTGCTTGGTCATCATCGATCCCTGTATCGATTCCTCTATCGGTTTTCACAAAGCCGGGCGGAAAGATGCCGGCTCACATCTGCGCTCTGGCCTTCTCGGCAAGTCGCATCTTCGGCTCGCAGGCAGCCGAAGCAATTGACTTTCGTCACACATTCTTGAAAAACATATTTTTTATGCATCTTTATGGCAAGGGAGCGTACAGAATGCGATTCGTGTTCATTTGCGGACCCCGCGCCGACTCAAGGAGATTTCCATGCGCACGAAAACCACCCTAGGGCTGATGTTGATTTGCGGTGCCGTTCTTGCGGCCTGTGGCCAGAAGGAACCCGCCGCGCCCGCGGCCTCCACTGCTGCGGCACCCGCGCCGGTACAAACCAGCACACCCCCCGCCGCAACGACGGTGGCCGCAGCAGCGGAACCGGAGAATGCGCTGGGTAAGCGCACCTTCGGCAACGTCTGCTCGATGTGCCACGCCGCAGGGGTTGCCGGGGCACCAAAGCCGGGCGACAAGGCCGACTGGGGGCCTCGCATCGCACAAGGTAAGGAGACCCTTTACAAGCACGCACTGGAGGGCTTCAACGGCAACAAGGGGGCCATGCCCGCACGCGGTGGATCGACCTTGCCGGACGACGCCATCAAGGCTGCGGTTGACTACATGGTGGCGAAGTCGCAGTAGCGCCATGCATCCGCTGCCCCCTTCCAACCTGGGCCGCCGGCGCTGCCTGGCGGGGGTGCCCCTGCTGGCCGTCGGCATGTTCGTACGGCCGGCCCTGGCAGACCCCTCTGTGGAGCGCGCATCCACTCAATTGCTGGGCACTCAAATCGACATCATTGCGCAAGACGCGAGACCGGGCGCCGCCGGTGCGGCCATGCGCGCTGCCTTTGTGGAGATGGCGCGGCTCGAATGCTTGATGAGCCGCTACCGGCCCGACAGCCAGGTCAGCGCACTGGCACGCGCGGCGGGGCGGAACCCCGTGCCGGTGGCACCTGAAGTCATGGCGGTGTTCAAGCTTGCCCGACAGGTCTCGGAGCAAAGCCGCGGCGCCTTCGATATCACCGTCGGCGCCTACTCCGGCTGGAATTTTGATCCGGAGCACAGCCGCATTCCGAGCAGCAGCGAACTGGCGCGTGAGCGCCGCTTCGTCAACTATCGAGACGTCGTTCTGGAAGAGCGCCACTGCAGCGTCTACTTGCGACGCCCGGGGATGAGGCTGGATCTTGGCGGCATTGCCAAGCTGCCGATCCTGGAGGCAGGCATGCGCGTGCTACGGCAACACGGCATACGCGATGCCATGATCAACGGTGGCGGCGATGTGGTGGCCAGCGGGAAGCTGCAAGGTCACGAATGGCGCGTCGGACTGCGCGATCCGCTTGCGCCGGAGCGACTGCTGGGCGTGGTCACGCTCAGTGACGGGGTTGTGGCGTCATCCGGAGACTACGAGCGTTACTTCATGCACAACGGTCAGCGCTTTCACCACGTTCTCGATCCGGAAACGGGTCTGCCTGCGCATGGGCCCCATGGCGTAACCCTGATCGGTCGCGACGTTGACGACGTCAACGGCCTTGGCGCCGCAATCATGGCAGCAGGCACCGCCACCGGGCAGCGGATGCTTGCACCGATGCTCGCACGCGTGGATGCCCTGATCGTATGTTCTGGAGCTCGGCCGTGGATGTCGGCCGGAATGGCAACGCGCTTGCGGCAGTTCTCTGCAAGCAGTTGACGTTGATGCCGCCCGCTCAGGGTTCGGCAGAAGAAGTACCGGCCCTCGCGACTGCGAGGGCCAGGCAACGCAGGTTCAGAAGCCGAGGCTTTCCAGCAGGTCGTCCACCTGTTCCTGGTTGGCAACCACATCCGGATGGTCCGGATTGATCTGCGGGCCGTTGAGCAACGACGTCGCCACTTGTGCGGCTTCCACGCGAAGGTGTTCCGGCGCGTTGTCGAGCAGGATGCCGACGAGCTGGCTTTCGATGAGCTGGACAACGTCCAGCACCTTCTTGATCACCTGGCCAGTCAAGTCCTGGAAGTCCTGCGCCATCAGGATTTCCATGAGTTGCTGGTTCGTGTCGCGCGTTTTTTCAGGAACGCTGCGCAGGAAGCCATTGGTCTGGCCGACCAGCTCGCGGATCTCGTCGTCGCCCAGTTGGCGGTCCATCCACGACTGCCAGCGGTTGACCAGTGCCTGGGAGTCGGACTCCAGTGCGTCTTGCACGGGCCGCGCCGCGTCGATGGCGTTGAGCACGCGGGTGGCCGCCTGCTCGGTCATGTTGGCGATGTAGTTCAGGCGGTCGCGTGCGTCGGGGATGGCTGATGCGGCCTTCTCGACACCCTTGTCCAGGCCCAGTTCGCGCATGCTTTCGCGCAGCATGCGGGTGAGGTGGCCAATGCGCTGGAGCATTTCGGGCATGTCGCCATGGTCCACGCCTTCTGCGGCCAGCGCCTGGGCGCCATCATGCATCTCGCTCATCACGCCCCCTTTTCGAGCTTCTCGAAAATCTTGCCCAGCTTTTCGTCCAGCGTGGCCGCCGTGAAGGGCTTGACCACGTAGCCGTTGGCTCCTGCCTGGGCGGCGGCGATGATGTTTTCCTTCTTGGCCTCGGCCGTCACCATCAGCACCGGCAGCTTGCTGATGGCGGTGTTGGCGTCAGCCCGGATGCTCTGCAGCATCTGCAGGCCATCCATGTTGGGCATGTTCCAGTCCGAAATCACGAAATCGAACCGGCCTTCCTTGACCTTGGCCAGGCCGGCGGCGCCGTCTTCGGCCTCGTCGACGTTGGCAAAACCGAGTTCCTTGAGCAGGTTACGCACGATCCGGCGCATCGTCGGGAAATCGTCGACGACGAGGAATCGGTACTGGCTCTTGTCCATGGACACAATCTCCGCAAACTTACTGAATTGGGGGGTTTCGGGCTTCCTTGGCAATCTTATCGGCGCCTGGAGCCGATTCTTGAGCGCCGGAATGGTTTGGGGCGCCCGACTGCTGCGCCCCCGCAACCAATGTACCCGCAAAGCGCAGCGTTAAACCCGCGTCACGCGGCCATGTGCCGACAGCTTGGCCAGCACGTGCGGGCCGATCTGCGACAGCGGCAGGACTTCGTGCACGCCGCCGTGGGCCACGGCTTCCTTGGGCATGCCGTAGACCACACAGGACGCCTCGTCCTGCGCGACGTTGTAGGCGCCGGCGTTGCGCATTTCCAGCATGCCCACCGCGCCGTCCTTGCCCATGCCGGTGAGGATGACGCCCAGGGCGTTGGCCCCGGCGTTGCGCGCGGCGGACCGGAACAGCACGTCCACGGCCGGACGATGGCGATTGACCGGCGGGCCCTGATCCAGCTCGGTAACGTAGTTGGCGCCGCTGCGGCCCAGCGACAGGTGCATGTCGCCCGGGGCAATGTAGGCATGGCCCGGCAGCACACGCTCGCCATGCGCGGCTTCCTTCACGCGGATGCGGCACAGGCCGTCCAGCCGCTTGGCGAACGACGTGGTGAAACCCGCCGGCATGTGCTGCACGATCAGGATGCCGGGGCAGTCGGGCGGCATTTCCAGCAGGAAATCCTTGATGGCCTCGGTGCCGCCGGTGGAAGCGCCCACGATGATGAGCTTTTCCGTCGACGAGAAATGGGTACGCGCAAGTGCCGGGGTTGCCGGTGCATGCTCCGCGCGAACGTGTGCGCCGGGCGCCGATGCCGTTGCCGAGCCGGCCGCAGCAACCGGTGCGGCAGCGCGCGGACGCAGCCTTGCCCGGGCCGCTGCCCGAATCTTGTCGGCAATCTGGTCGGCGTATTCGTTCATGCCATCGCGCATGCCCAGCTTGGGCTTGGCGACAAAATCCACCGCGCCCAACTCCAGCGCGCGCAGCGTGGCTTCAGAGCCGCGCTCCGTCAGCGAAGAGATCATGACCACCGGCGTCGGGCGCAGGCGCATGAGCTTTTCCAGGAAGTCGAGGCCGTCCATCTTCGGCATTTCGACGTCCAGCGTGAGCACGTCCGGATTGGTCTGCTTGATGAGGTCGCGCGCGATGATCGGGTCGGGCGCCACACCCACCACTTCCATATCCGGCTGGCTGTTGATGATCTCCTTCAGGATGCTGCGGATCAGTGCGGAATCGTCGATGCACAGCACCTGAATCTTGCGTTTGTCGTTCATGTTCGGGGGGGCAAGTTTCAGGGATTAAGTAAAGAGTTGCAGGCGCGAGGCTGGCTTCGTCGTGATGGACTTCGACAGCTTGCTGGCGTATTGCGCCTCGCTGTCCAGCTCGGCCGCCGTGTTCTGCGAGCGCAGCTTGCGCACCATGATCTGGCCGGTGGACGGTACGAAATACACCTTGCGCGGATGCACGTCGAACAGGTCTTTGGCGGCCACGGTCAGGCCTTCGTTGCGCAGGAATTCGAGCACGAACTTGCCGTTGCGCTCGCCCACGTCGAGTGTGCTCATGCCGGCCAGCACGGCGGCGCCGCCAAACACCTTGATCTCCAGGCGCTCGCGCTTGGCGCCCGCCTTGTAGAGCTGGTTGAGCAGCACTTCCATCGCGTGCGTGCCGTAGCGCATGGAGGGCGACAGGATCGATTCCCCTTCGTTACGCGAGGGCAGCATGAAATGGTTCATGCCGCCAATGCCGAGGGTCTTGTCGCGCACGCAGGCGGACACGCACGAGCCGAGCACCGTGACCAGCATCAGGTCTTCGGTGGTGACGGAATACTCGCCGGGCAGCACTTTCATGGCGCGCCGGCTGAAGGTGGTGTCGTAGTAGGCGTGGGTGCTGGCCGCCGATTGCGCGAGCGTGGCCATGGCGCCAGCGCTCATGCCGCTGGCCATGCCGCTGTCGCCGCGCACGGCATCGGCGGCCGATTGCGGCGTCGCGCGTTTGCCGAATTCGATCATCGTGCCCCCATCCTGGCGCGCAGTTCGGGCGCGACTTCGTACACGGTCTTGCCGCGCAGCGACCACGCCTTGGTGACCTGCAGGAAGCTCTCCGAATGGCCGGCAAACAGCAGGCCATCGGGTTTCATCACGTCGATGAAATGCTCAAGAATCTTGGCCTGCGTGGGCTTGTCGAAATAGATCATCACGTTGCGGCAGAAGATCACGTCGAACTTCTGCTGCAACGGCCAATCGCGTTCGAGCAGGTTGATCTGGCGAAAGTCGATCATGGCCTGCAGTTCGGGCCGCACCCGGGCATAGCCCTCCTGCTTGCCGGTACCGCGCAGGAAGTACTTCTTCAGGCGCTCGGGCGACAGGGCCGCGACGCGCTCCATCGGATAGATGCCGGCGCGGGCGCGGGCCAGCGCGTTGGTATCCACATCCGAGGCGATCACGCTCACCTGGCTGGGCGACATCGAGCCAAAGGCTTCGGCCAGCGTGATGGCGATCGAGTACGGCTCTTCGCCCGTCGACGACGCCGAACACCACACGGTGAACGGCGTGCGCTTGGCCTTGGCGTGCTCGTGCAGGATCGGGAAGTGATGCTGCTCGCGGAAGAACGCGGTGAGGTTGGTGGTCAGCGCGTTGGTAAAGGCCTCCCACTCGTCGGGCAGGTGGCCTTTTTCCAGTGCATCGAGGTAGTCGCGGAACGAGCCGAAGTTGACCACACGCAGGCGGCGGGCCAGCCGGCTGTAGACCATTTCACTCTTGCGGTCGGACAGCGAGATGCCGACGCGCCGGTAGATCAGGTCGCGGATGCGGCCGAAATCTTCGGCGGTGAATGAAAACTCGCGCGACGCGAGCGTCGGCGAAACTGGCGCCAAGTTTTGTGCTGCCATGGATAACTAACCCCGTGTTTGGCGAGTCTTGATGCCCGCTCTCAGTCGTTGGCGGGCACCGTTACCGCAGGCCGCGCCAAGTTTGCTGTGGGCGAGGCTGGCGTCAGAAGGTGCTCCAATCATCTTCATCGGCAGAACCGGTGGTCAGCTTGAGGGCCGGGGCGACGACGGCCTCCGAAGCGGCTGCCGAAACGACGGCGGCAGCCACCGGCACAATCGGTGCATGTGCATCGTGAGGCGCTTTTTCTCCTTGCGCGGCAGCCGGGCCGGCAACCTGCTCGGGGGCAGCCTCCGGTAACACAGCCGGCTTGGCGGCTTTGCGCGAAGCCAAGGCGCGCGCAATCGAGGGCACCACTTCGGTCTTGTGGGGGCGGGCTTCGCCGGGCACGGCTGGCGCCGCAACGGCAATCGGCGCCGCCACGGCCAACTCGGCCGAGGCATCGGTGCGGAACGTCGCCACGGCATTGCGCAGCAGTTGCGCCTGCTCTTCCAGCGACAGGGCGGCGGCGGCGGCTTGCTCCACCAGCGCGGCGTTCTGCTGCGTGACCTCGTCCATCTGGTTCACGGCCTGGTTGACCTGTTCGATGCCGGAGCTTTGCTCGTCCGACGCGGCGGAAATCTCGCCCATGATGTCGGTCACCCGGCGCACGGCCACTACCACCTCCTCGATCACCGTGCCGGCTTCGGCCACCAGGGCCGACCCGTTGCGCACACGGCCCACCGAATCGCCGATCAGCTCCTTGATTTCCTTGGCCGCCGTGGCCGAGCGCTGCGCGAGGCTGCGCACCTCGCCGGCCACCACTGCAAAACCGCGTCCCTGTTCGCCCGCGCGCGCGGCTTCCACCGCTGCATTCAGGGCGAGGATGTTGGTCTGGAAGGCAATGCCTTCGATCACGCCGATGATGTCGGCGATCTTCTTGCTGCTGGCGTTGATGCCGGCCATGGTTTCGACCACGCGGCCCACCACTTCGCCACCCTTGACGGCGATGTCCGACGCGCTGCCGGCCAACTGGCTGGCCTGGCGGGCGTTGTCGGCGTTCTGCTTCACGATGCTGGTCAGCTCTTCCATGCTGGAAGCGGTTTCCTCCAGCGACGAGGCCTGCTCTTCCGTGCGCTGCGACAAGTCTGCGTTGCCGGCCGCGATCTGCTTGGTGGCGCTGGCAATGGAATCGGCGGAACTCTTGATGTTGGTGATCGTGCCGGTCAGTTGCTGCTGCATCTGCGCCATGGCGAAGAGCATGCTGCCATGGTCGCCGGGGCGGGTCTGCACGTGCACGGCCAGATCGCCGGCGGCAATGCGGCGCGCGATCTCGGCCGCGTACGAAGGCTCACCGCCCAACTGGCGCGACAGCCGGCGCGCAATGACCAGGCCCAGCACGATGCCGAGCAGCGCACCTGCACAGGCCATCACCATCATCACCAGGCGCGAGCGGTGTGCATCGTCACGGGCCTTGACGGTGGACGCGGCGGAGACCTCTTCCACACGCTTGACCATCTTGTCGAGCGTCTTTTCAAACGCGGCGGTGTCGTCCAGCAGGCCGACGTTCTCGGCCGTGACGCGACTGTCGAACTGGGTCGGGTCCAGGCCCTGCTTGTCCATCAGTGCAACGAAATCGGTCATGCGCTTGCCCCAGACGGGGTAGATCGCATCGACCTCGCGGATCATCTTCTTGCCTTCGTCCGACGTGAACAGCGGGCGCACGTTCTCCACCCCGTCTTTCAGGTGCTGCATGCTGTCGGCGATCTGCGTGCTGAGCGTCTTGCGCTCGGTGAGCGTGGTGGCAATCAGCAATGCGGTCTGCGCACGGCTGGCATGCGCCAGGCTGTTGGCCGCGCTGCCCATCTGCGTGATGGCGCGCATCTGCTTTTGCGCCAGCTCTTCGCTGGCCTTTGTCAACTGCGTGATCGTATAGATGCCCAACCCGCCGATGGCCGCGCCCATGGCCGCCACGATCAGGAAACCACCGGTGAGTACCGTGGACACCGGCAAACGCTTGATCCAACCCATGTTGTCTACCTCTTCCTGTTTTTATATGCCCCCTACCGCTATCGGCCTGCGGGGGGCGGCTCTTTAGAACCGCCGTGGGGTCATGCCACTTCAGTGGGGGGTCACCCCGGCTTCAGCAGGCACTAGCCCAGGCAAAAAAAAACCTGCCCCGGAGGGCAGGCTGCACACCACAAACACACACGAGAGAGCTTTCGCGAGCAGCGAAGATCCCGTGCATACATGGTCAAAAGGTCTCCCAGTCGCTATCGTCGCCGCCTGCGGCAACGAGCTTGGGTACGGGCAACTTGGGCGCTGACGCAGCCGCTTTGGTCTCGGCAGCGGCGGCGGTGCGCTCGCGTTGTTGTTCCTTGGCGGAGGCCGGCGCTGCAGTTGCAGCCCCGGTCTGCGCGATGGGTTCAGCGGCATTTCGGCCTGCGGCCTTCGGCTTGGCGGCACGGCGGGGCACGGCCTTGGCTTTCAATGCCGGCTTGGCTGCCACGCGCGCGGCCACCGACACTGCGGGTACCACGTTGGCCTGCGCGCCGGCTTGCGTGCGGAACGCCTCCACAGCCTGGCGCAGCCCGCTAGCCTGCTCCTGCAGCGACATCGCGGCGGCAGCAGCCTGCTCCACCAGCGCGGCGTTCTGCTGCGTGCCTTCGTCCATCTGCGTGACGGCCCGATTGACTTGCTCGATACCCGCGCTCTGTTCGTCCGATGCGGAGCTGATCTCGCCCATGATGTCCGTCACGCGCTTGACGGCGACCACCACTTCGTCGATCACGCTGCCCGCTTCCGCCACCAGCGTCGTGCCGTTTTCAACGCGGCCAACCGAATCGCTGATGAGTTCCTTGATTTCCTTCGCAGCCGTGGCCGAGCGCTGGGCCAGGCTGCGCACTTCGCCTGCCACCACCGCAAAGCCGCGGCCCTGCTCGCCTGCGCGGGCGGCTTCGACCGCCGCATTCAGGGCCAGGATGTTCGTCTGAAAGGCAATGCCTTCAATCACGCCGATGATGTCGGCGATCTTCTTGCTGCTGGCGTTGATGCCGGCCATGGTGTCCACCACCCGGCCAACCACTTCACCGCCCTTGACGGCGATGTCCGATGCATTGCCGGCCAGCGTGCTGGCCTGACGTGCGTTGTCGGCGTTCTGACGCACGATGCTCGTCAGTTCTTCCATGCTCGATGCGGTTTCTTCCAGCGCCGAAGCCTGCTGCTCGGTGCGCTGCGAGAGGTCCGCATTGCCGGCAGCAATCTGCTGCGTGGCGCTGGCGATCGAGTCGGAACCCGAGCGCACCTGCCCCACCATCTTCTGCAGGCTGTCCTGCATGCGTTGCAGTGCGCGCAGCAGGCGGCCGGTTTCATCGGCGCGATCCACCTGGATGGTGTGCGTAAGGTCGCCCTGCGTGATGTGCTCGGCCGTTTCGATGGCACGCATCAACGGCAGCGTGATCGAACGGCGTAGCGCCCACGTCAGCAGCCCGCCCACCAGAATGCCGCCCAGCAGCAGGCCTGTGGTGAGGGCGCTGAGATTGTGCTGTTCTGCCTGGCTGGCTTCGTAGCTGGTTTTGGCCACGTCCATCTGCAATCGGTTGAGCGCCGCGACCTTGTCGCCAAGGGGGCGGTACAGCGCCGGCATGACGTCCATGACCGTCTTGTTGATGCGCGCTTCGTCGTGCGCTTGCACGGCTTGCATCAACACCTGTGCGCCATCACGCAGAAACGCTTCACGCAGGCCCTGGGCCTCGTCGGCCAGCTTGCGTTCGTCTGCCGGGGTGGGCAGCGCGCGGTAGCGCTTCCAGGCGGCGTCGGACTTGTCGAGGAACATCTGGGCGCGCTCGATCGTCTTTTCCATGCCGGGCGCATTGGGCGCCATGGCTGCACGATCCAGCACGATGCGGAAGCTCAGGAGATTGGAATCGGATTCGGCCAATGCCACGGTGCCCGCCAGCTGCACGGCATAGCCGTCCTGCACGCGGGTGTTGGCGTGCCGCATGCCGATCAGGCCCGTCACGCCCACGATGACGGCGAGCACACCGATGCCCGCCATCATCAGCCCCAAGCGGAGCCGGATGGTCATTTTGCTGAACATGCTTCCCTCCCCTTACGGCGCCGCACCTGTTGTTACGGTGTCTTGTCGCCCGCTGGGCCCAGTTGGCCCAGCCTTCATATGCCGTGAGCACGTCGCCCGTGCCCCGGCTGGATTCATGTTGCGATCAGGCGGCTTCTGCTTCGTCGCACAGCGCCATGTCGGCCGACATCAGCAGGCGCTCGATGTCCACCAGGATCAGCATGCGCTCGTCGATCGAGCCCAGGCCACGGATGTATTCCGTGTCCAGCGCGCCCGAAAACTCCGGCGCCGGCTTGATCTGCTGGCTTTGCAGCGTCAGCACGTCCGACACGCCATCCACCACGATGCCGACCACACGGTCCTTCAGGTTCAGGATGATGACGACGGTGTACTGGTTGTATTCGACACGATCGAGCTGGAACTTGATGCGCAGATCAACGATCGGCACGATGATGCCGCGCAGGTTGATCACACCCTTGATGAAGTCGGGTGCATTGGCGATGCGCGTGACGGTCTCGTAGCCGCGGATTTCCTGCACCTTCAGGATGTCGATGCCGTATTCCTCGCGGCCCAGCGTGAAGGCCAGGTATTCCTCCCCGCCGGTGTCTTCGCCGATCGCGTGTTCCTTGACTTCCATTGCGGCTCCCCTCGGCCCGTTGGGCCACTAGATTGAATTCATTGCCGGGTGGCCGATCCCACCCTGTCAGACGTGGACGCTTATGCTGCGGCCATCGCCTCGGTCGAGAAACGACCGCCCTGTGCTTCGCCCATGTCGTGCTTTTCGGCAGTAACGGCACGCATCGCGTTTTCTGAATGGCCCGAGCGGGTCTCGCGCATCAGTGCCGACACATCGACGATCAGGGCAACGCTGCCGTCGCCCAGGATGGTCGCGCCCGAAATGCCGGGCACACGGCGGTAGTTGGTCTCGAGGTTCTTGACCACCACCTGCTGCTGACCGACCAGTTCGTCCACCTGCAGCGCAATCTTCTTGCCTTCCGAATCCAGAATCACGACGATGCCTTCCGACGGATTGGGCAGCGACGGCGTGATGCGGAAGCGTTCGTACATCGGCACCAGCGTCAGGTATTCGTTGCGCACCTTCAGCAGGCGACCGCCGCCCGGCACGGCCTTGATGTCTTCCGGACGCGGCTGCAGCGATTCGGCCACGCACGACAGCGGGAGGATGAACACTTCGTCGCCGGTCTTGACCGACATGCCGTCGAGGATCGCCAGCGTGAGCGGCAGCACGATGCGGATCGTGGTGCCCTTGCCCTTTTGCGACTGGATCTCGACGTAGCCGCCCATCGACTGGATGTTCTGCTTGACCACGTCCATGCCGACGCCGCGGCCGGACACATCCGTCACCTGGTCAGCCGTGGAGAAGCCCGGCGCGAAGATCAGCTGGTTGATCTCGTCGTCGGTCATGTTGTCCGACACGGGCAGACCGCGCTCGCGCGCCTTCTTGAGGATCTTGTCGCGGTTCAGGCCCTGGCCGTCGTCGCTCACCTCGATGACGATGTTGCCGCCCTGGTGGGCAGCAGACAGCAGCAGTTGGCCGGTGGCGTCCTTGCCGGCGGCCACGCGGGCCTCAGGCAGTTCGATGCCGTGGTCCAGGCTGTTGCGCACCAGGTGCGTGAGCGGATCGATGATCCGTTCGATCAGGCCCTTGTCCAGTTCGGTCGACTTGCCGAACGTCGACAGCTCGACCTGCTTGCCCAGCTTGTGCGCCAGGTCGCGCACCAGGCGCGGGAAACGGTTGAACACGTAGTCCATCGGCATCATGCGGATGGACATGGCGGCCTCTTGCAGGTCGCGCGCGTTGCGCGTGAGCTGCGACAGGCCGGCAAACAGGCGCTCGTTGAGCACCGGGTCGAAGGCCTGTGCGGTTTGCGCCAGCATGGCCTGCGTGATGACGAGTTCGCCCACCAGGTTGATCAGCTGGTCGACCTTTTCCACGCCCACGCGGATCGACGTTTCGGCAGCCACGGTCGGCTTTTGGTCGGCCGCGGCCGGGCGGGCCGGCACCGGGGCGGCGGCAGCGGCAACGGCCTGGGCCGGCGCAGCTTCGTTGGCAGCCGGGGCGTGCACTTCCGTCTGTGCGGCAGCGGGCGTCGGTGCAGCCACCACCGGCGCAGCGGCCTCAGCGGCCGGCGCCGCGCCACCTACGTGCGGTGTGATGACGATCTGGTCGGCATCGATGATGAAGCAGCTCACCGCGATGATGTCGTCGGCGGTGCAGGTGCTCTGCAGCACGATGTCGCTGTTGCGGCCGGTGCGCGCGTGGCGCAGCACGGTGCCCAGGTGCTTGAGTTCGGTGACGATCAGCTCGCAGTCTTCGTTCGAGACGTCGATGAGCTTGATATCGAGGCCACCTTCGATGTCGCCCACGGCTTCGGCCGCAGCCGCCTCGACCACCACCGGCTCGGGCTGGGGCGCAGCCACCGGTTCGGGCGTCGCCACGGGCGCCGCAGCTGCCGGCGCGGCAGCAACAGGGGCGCCGTCCTCGGCGGTCAGGCTGTTGAGCTTGGCCACCATGTATTCGAGCGTGGCCGTATCGATAGGGTGCTCTTGCCGGTAGGCATCAAGTTGGCTTTTCAACACGTCTTTCGTTTCCAGGAAGGCATCCACCATGTTTTCGCGCAGCTGCAGGGTACCGGTGCGGGCGCGGTCCAGAATCGATTCGGCCACATGCGTGAGTTCCGTCATGTGTGTGAAACCGAACGTTGCAGCACCACCCTTGATGGAGTGCGCGCAGCGGAAGATGGCGTTCAGATCATCAGAAGAAGGATTGGCGACATCGAGGTTGAGCAGCAGCCGCTCCATGTCGACGAGCAGCTCTTCCGCCTCTTCGAAAAAGGCGCCGAAAAACTGGCTAAGGTCGAGGTTCATATCTGTCGTCTCGGTCGTTTAATGCGTCGATGCAGACCCGTGGGTCTGCGCATGCCATTCGAGCAACTGCATCACCGAATCCGTCAGCCCATCCGGGTCGAACGGCTTGGGCAGAAAGCCCGTCGCGCCGGCAGCGCGTGCCTGGTCGCGGATGGTGCTGTCTGCCTCAGTGGTCAGCATGAGGATCGGGGTGTCGGCGTAGGCCGGCAACGTGCGCAGGGCGCGGATGAGGGTCAGGCCGTCCATCGACGGCATCACCTGGTCGGTAATCACAAGGTGGTGGCTGCCCTGGGCCAGTGCGCGCGCGGCTTCCAGCGCGGCGGTGCCGTCCCCGGCTTCCGTCACGGCAAAGCCGCACTCGCGCAGGCACGCGGCAATCATGCGGCGGATCGACGTGGAATCGTCCACCACCAGGATGTGTTTCTCGCTCATTGACTGTTTCCCCCTCGGCGCTCTTTATGGCTTGGCCGCGCTTACCGCATCGGCCACACCTGTGGCACGTGCAGCGGCGTCGGTCAGCGTGTCTTTGCCGTCATTGCGCAGGTCGGCCACCGGCTCGACCCCACCCGAGCGCACGGCTTCAGCGGCGCGCGCGTTGAGCACGACGATGCTGATGCGGCGATTGATCGGGTTGTAGATGTTGGCCTTGTCCAGCGGCACCGATGCTTCCAGGCCCACCACGCGGCTGACCTTCTCGGGCTTCATGCCGCCCGCCACCAGCTCGCGTCGCGATGCGTTGGCACGGTCGGCCGAGAGTTCCCAGTTGCTGTAGCCATGCTGCGTGGCGTACTGCGTGGCGTCGGTGTGGCCCGACAGGCTGATCGGGTTGGGCACGTCGTTCAGTGCCGAACCGAGCTCGCGCAGGATCGTGCGCATGTACGGCTGCACCTCTGCGCTGGCGTTGGCAAACATCGGACGATTCTGCTGGTCGACGATCTGGATGCGCAGGCCTTCGGTGGTCATGTCGATCAGCAACTGGTGCTTGAACTGGCTCATGACCGGGTTCGTCTCGACCATCTCGGCAATCTTCTGCTTGAGCTTGTTCAGCGCCGCATCGTCCGATTCATCGCGGATGTTGCGCTGGCGCTGGACGGTCGGGCTCGGGCTCGGGTTCGGCTGCGGCATGTTCTGCTTGAGCGCCGGGCTGCCCTGCAGGATGCTCGACTGGTCGCCCGAACCGGCGCCACCGAACAGCGCCACCTTCAGCGGCGTGCGGAAATACGTTTCGACCGACGACAGCTCAGCCTTCGTCACCGAGCTGAGCAGCCACATCAGCAGGAAGAACGCCATCATGGCGGTCACGAAATCGGCGTAGGCGATCTTCCACGCGCCACCGTGGTGGCCGTGTCCGCCTTTCTTGTTGCGCCGAATGACAATGAAGGTCGGCGTGCTGGACTTGCTCATGGTCCGTTCCCGTCGGTGTGTACTGTGGTTAGTGGCGCAGCTCGGTGGCTATGCTCTTGTGGTTGTCGTTGTCGTTTTGAACCCGCTCAGGATCCGTAGCGAGCAGGCCCGAGGTAGGCGCGAGGAGCGCAGCCGTACACGGGTACGGCGAGCATCGCAGGGCCAAGATCGGGACGCGCAGTAGGATCATGAGTGGGTTCAGGCTGTCTTGGCACCGCGTACGTGGTCTTCCAGCTCGGCAAAGGACGGGCGCTCGGTCGAGAACAGCACCTTGCGGCCGAACTCCACGGCAATTGCCGGGGCGTAGCCGTTCATGCTGGCCAGCAGTGTCACCTTGATGCACTGGAACAACTTGGTCGACTCTTCTGCGCGCTGCTCCAGCAACGAACCCAGCGGCCCGATAAAGCCGTACGCCAGCAAGATCCCGAGGAACGTGCCGACCAGCGCCGAGGCGATCAGCTTGCCCAGCTCTGCCGGCGGCAGGCCGACCGAGCCCATGGTGTGGACCACGCCCATCACGGCGGCCACGATGCCGAAGGCCGGCATGGCGTCGCCCACTTTGGTGATGATGCGGGCCGGTTGTTCGGCTTCGTGGTGGTGGGTGTCGATTTCCTGATCCATCAGCGCCTCGATCTGGAATGGATTCAGGTTGCCGCCGACCATCAGGCGGAGGTAATCGCAAATGAAATCCAGTGCGTGGTGATCGGCCTGGATGGCGGGGTAATTGGCGAACAGCGCGCTTTCATGCGGGTTCTCGATGTCGGCTTCGATCGACATCATCCCTTCGCGGCGGATCTTGGACAGCACCACATACAGCAGCGCCATCACTTCCATATAGAGGGCCTTGGTGTACTTCGAGCCCTTGAACAGGCCCGGCAGGGCCTTGACGGTGGCGTTGATGGCCTTCTTGTCGTTGCCGACCACGAACGCGCCAATGCCGGCGCCGAAGATGATCAGCAGCTCGGTCGGCTGGAACAAGGGCCCGAGGTGTCCTCCGGCCAGCATGTAGCCGCCGAACACCGACGCGAGAATCACGATGTAACCGATGGCAACTAACACGGGGCGAACTCCTGAATGGGCGATCCTTCGATCAATACAAGGGGAATATCGGCATTCCCCCGGTTAACTGAAGGCTTGAGCGCCGGCTTTTGCTGCTGCGCGGTGCTCGAAAAACCCTGCCGCCGCGCCCTTCTTCCCCAAGAACGGCAACAAATCGGGGGGCTTGAGCGCCACCCGGCTCAGGGAAGGCTTGCCCCTAGGCAAACTCAAAGAAAAAGGGGACGGAAATCGCTTTCCGTCCCCCCTTTTCGCCCTTCTTCTACGCGCGGCGGCAAAAAAATGCCGGTCCGCAGTTTCCCGCGACCGGCCTACCCCCTTCCCCTTTTGTCCTGCCTGAGCCCCTGTGCTTTTCCTGCTCTGTGTTCTTTGCTTTTCTGCTCTTTGTATTGTTATGTGCCGATCTGCGCGGCTATTCCCGTATTTCCCGTACTGCTACCTTCTTTTCCCGTCCGCCCTTTTTTGTCCATCCCCCGGCGGTTCTGCAAGTCCCGTGTTCCCGTGTTCCCGTACCCTGCAATGCCGTTATCAGGCGTCGACCGTCTTTTCCGCGATCGCATCAACCGGAGCAGCGACGCGCTTTTTCTTCCCTGCGCGTGACGGCGGCTGGCACACACCGCACACGAAATCGTGGTGCAGGTCGTCTGCGTGGGCCACGAAATGGCCGGTGCAGCGCTTGCACTTCACGGTGTGCAGCATCTTCCCCTCGAAGAACTTCAGCATCATCCACGCGCGGGTGATCGAGAGCACCTCTTCCTGTTCGTGGACGTGAATATGTTCCTGGTACAGCTTGTAGGCCGAGATCAGGCGGCGCACACCGGTACTGCGGCTGTTCTCGCCCAGAAAACGGTAGATGTTCAGAAAGATCGACGAATGGATGTTCGGCGACCACGTCAGGAACCAGTCTGCCGAAAAGGGCAGCATGCCCTTGGGCGGCGATTCCCCACGAATTTCCTTGTACAGCTTGACCAGACGCTCACGGCTGAGCGTGGTTTCCTGTTCCAGCAATTGCAGACGGGCACCGAGCGAAATCAATTCCGCTGCAAGGTGGATCTGCTCAACTTCGTTCATGACGCTGGTGTGACGCATGGCACTGCTCCCGCTTTCGCTTGCTGCTCATCCAAAGTGCAATCTCTGAACCCGGCGGAACACCCGCCGCAAACGGTTCAGCTGATCTGCTCAACCGCCTGACGTGCCAGCAGAATCGACATTTGCGATTGCTGCAGGCCCTTGTCACGGTGCGGCTGGGTCACCAGACCCAGGATGGCGTGATCGTCGAAGCGGAAGCGGCACAGCATCATGTTCGTGCTGGCCAGCTTGACGATCTGCGCGGGCGACATCGTCAGCAGGATGTCAGCCAGTTCTTCGGAGATGCCGAGGCGAAACAGTGCGGCATCACGATCCTTGGCCAGCATCTGCTGGGCAAGCATCAAATAGGTGAGATTCAGTTCGCTGATCTCGGAAACAATGTCTTGCGTGTCCATGTATGTCCCGTCGTGTGCAGTAAAAGTACAACTTGCATCCGGTCTCGCATGGTGATGTCCGGTTGGCGCTATTTTTTTTGCGCCTACCCTCGCCGGGCTGTTCACCAATCCCCACAGATCGGATGTTTCCTGCAGTCGGCACCGTTGCCGGCACTTCCTGCCCCTTCTTACTCACGTCGCTAAAGACATGGCGAAGTTGTTTTCTGTTGAACACATTGTGGGTTTACGTCCGGGGTAAGTAAAGAAGGGGGGACCCCTACGTCGGAGGGGTGAGGTAGTCCATTTTTTTGTAGGCAATTTTCCTACAAATCTGTTAATAAACGTGGCAGACGAAGCCTTTGCCGACGCAACGGTCCAGGCTGGACGATGCGCTAAAGCGGGCGTTTGACACGTATTTACCCCAATGAACGCCGAAAGATAGCAATTAAATTGCCTAAAGTCGCCATAAATCGACAGTGAAGGCGTCGCACTTCTGCGACTCTGAGCATCGGATGCTGGGTTAACCGCTTGTAGGACACTTCTGACCCACTCCTACACGCCGTGTAGGACAGTTCCGACCGGTTTGGGGCTCGTTTTGTAGGACGGTTCCTACAGTCAAATGACGGTTTTGTAGGACGACTCCTACCCTTTTGTCTCTCTAAAAGATACTTGTACCTCTAATCGATACGAAAATCGCGCGAGGAACGAGCTTGCTCGGGCTGAAAAAGACGCATGCCGCACTTCCTTTGGTGCAGCGCGGCATAAAGTGCCGCATCGCCGTCTCGGGAAGGGAAAAACGTCGGAATTTTGACGATCTGAGGGCCGCCCCGTTTGTAGGACAGCTGTGGGACAACGCGGGTACCCGGGGGCTGCCCCGCGTCTGGGCTCAGCCGTGGCGGGGTGGGGTCCAGCGGGCGCGCAGTACGGTGCCCGTGGCAGATTCGGTAATGACGAGCGATTGCCCGTCCGGCGTGAGAGCAACGTTGGTGGTGGTGCGCCCACGACATGACGCGATACGCGCCAGTGGTTCGCCATGCGGCGAGACAACAAACACCGCGCCCAGCGAGGCATGCGCGACGAACAGGTGCCCGGCAGTATCCATCGCCATGCCGTCGGGGCCGCTGGTGCCATAGAACTGCGCGAAGCGGCCGACCTTGCTGGTGCTGCCGTCGGCAAGCAGCGGCAAACGCCAGACGGCGTTGTCGCGCGTCATGGCAACGAACAGCGCGGATTCGTCAGGAGTGAGCACCAGACCGTTGGGGCTCGGGCCATTGGCGAGCAGGCAATCGAGCCGGCCATCCGTACGCAGCCGATATACGCGGCCGGTGGGGTCGTGCAGGCCGGTCTGGCCTTGGTCGGTGAAATAGACATCGCCGTTGCGGGCGACGATCAGATCGTTGGGGCCCTTGAAGCGTTCGCTGTTGCGGCGGGTCAGGAACGGCGTGACCGCGCCCGTCGCGGGATCCAGCGACAGCAACCCATTCTTATAGTCCGCGATCAGCAGCGTGCCGTCGTGGCACAGCGCCAGGCCGTTCGGTTCGCCGTCGTACTCTGCCACCACATCCCAATCGCCCTGCGGAGAAACACGCAGGATGCGGCCATGCGGAATGTCGACCAGCCACAGATTGCCGCGCGCGTCCCAGCACGGTCCTTCCAGGAAGCAATCGACCGGCGCCCCGCCTTTGTTGGCGCGCGACCATTCTGTCGGCACCGGGCGGCGCAGCGCGGCCGGCATCTCCGTCAAGACGGTGGTTTCGATGATGGGCCAGTTGAAATACGTCATGGCGCGGTGGCGGGTTCGGCTTGCGCCAGGTGCCGCGTGCCGTGGCCGGTATAGCGGTACGGCAACTGGCGCGGCATCGGGCCCTTGTTGCGCTCGCCGCGGCTGCTTTGCTCCCATGCGTGCGCCAGGATGCCGACGGCCCGCGACAGGCAGAACACGCCGCGCGCCAGCGGCGCCGCAAAACCCAGTTCTGCATAGATGACGGCCGTGGCGCCGTCGATGTTCAGCGGAATCGGCTTGCCCTTGCGGTCGGAGAGCATCGCTTCGATGGCGCGGCCGATGGCGGCATAGCGCCCGCCGACCACGCCGTCCTGCGCAGCCTCGTCCACCAGCGCGAGCAACCGACCGGCGCGCGGGTCGACCGGGTGGAAGCGATGTCCGAAGCCCGGCAGGTATTTGCCATGCGCGGCGATAAACGCATCCACACCGGCCGCCGTGGCCGCCTCCAGCGAGGCCCCGTCGAACATGCGCGCCTCGATATCGTGAAGCAGCTCGACGGCCTGCTGCCCCGCCCCGCCGTGCACGTCGTCCAGCGCGTTCAACGCAGACGCCATCGCGCCGTTGAGCGGCAGGCCACAGCTTGTCGCCATCTTGGCTATCGCAATGGATGGCGCATGCGGGCCGTGGTCGACGGATGCGACCAGCGCCGCTTCCAGCAAGGCGGCCTGGCGCTTGGCGGGCAACTCGCCGCGCAGCATCAGCCAGATCATTTCGGCAAAACCGATCTGGCCGATCAGCTCCTGGATGGGGTAGCCGCGCACGTGGATACGGCCCGGTTCGATGTCGATGATGTCGGTGCGCCAGTAATCGGCAGCGAGGCCGGCGGCGTCCAGTGTCGGTGCGGTCGTCATGATCAGATGGCGCCTTCGGCGCGCAAGGCTTCGATTTGGTCGTGGCGGTAGCCGAGCCTGGCGAGCCAGTCGTCGGTATGGGCGGAGAGCAATGGCGCCGGTGTCTGCGGGCACGGATCTTCGCCCGAGAGGCGGAAGCCCGCGCGCGTCACGTGCTGCCCGGCTTCCGGGAAGGAGGTGACGAAGTTGCGGCCCGTCACCTGTTCGTGCGCGAGCACACCTGGCACGTCGAGCACCAACCCCGCCGGAACGCCGGCCTCGATCAGCAGCGGTTCCCATTCGGCAGCCGAGCGCGCCGCCAGAGCGGCCTCCAGTGCGTCATTGAGTTGCTGGCGATGTTCCTTGCGTGCATGGCGTTCGGCAAAGCGCGCATCGGTGGCAAGGTCCGGATGGCCGACCACGCGACACAGCGCGGCAAACTGCTTGTCTTCATTGGCCGCGATGTTGATCAGCCCATCGCCCGTGCGGAACGTGCCGGAGGGTGCCGCCGTGAAGTTCTGATTGCCCATCGGGTGCGGCGTCACACCGGCATTCAGGTAGTTGGAGACGACCCAGCCCATGGTGGCGAGCGTCGATTCCAGCATCGATACATCCACCATGCAGCCCTGCCCCGTGCGTTGCGCGCCGAGCAGGCATGCGGTGACGGCCAGCGCCGCCGTGATGCCGCCCACCGTGTCGCTGATCGGGTAACCCACGCGCAGCGGCGCGGATTCGTCATCGCCCGTGACGCTCATCACGCCGGAAATGCCCTGGATGATCTGGTCGTATGCCGGTCTGCCGCTGAGCGGGCCATCCTTGCCGAAGCCCGAGATGGCACAGTAGACAAGACGCGGATTCACCTCGCGCAGCACGTCGTAGCCGAGTTCCAGGCGGTCCATCACGCCGGGCCGGTAGTTTTCGATCAGCGCATCGGCCTGCGCCACCAGCTTGAGCAGGATCGCGCGCCCTTCCGGGTGCTTCAGGTTGACGGTGACGGACTGCTTGCCCGCATTGACGGCGACGAACGAGGCGCCCATCTTGCGGCGCGCCTGCTCGGGATCGGCCCCCAGACGGCGGGCGAGATCGCCATTACCGGGCACCTCCACCTTGATGACTTCAGCGCCGAGCAAACCCAGCTGATAGCCGCAGAACGGTCCGGCCAGCACGTTCGACAAGTCGAGCACGCGCAAACCCGCGAGAGGCAAAGCCATGAAAACAACTCCTGCTACACAGTCGGCTCCGCCCCTCGCCCCGCTCAGGAGGTTGGGCGCGTTGGCGGAGCCTAGGTTTTAGAGATCAATTGGGCAGCGAGACGCAGCGGCGCGGGGTCGCCACCCAGCGTGGACGTGATTTGCGCGGCGTGCTCCAGCACCGGCACGCGCCACGATTGCAGCAACGCCCCGTCGATGCGCGACGCAGGGCCTGCAAGGCACAGCGCACCCCGCAGCGCCTGCTGCACGCCAAACACCGGCACGGACAAGCCCACCGTTTCCCGATCGCGCTCACCGATCGACACGTAGTAGTGATCGCGCCGGATGGCGTCGTACGTGGCGCCTTGCATGCCCGAGAACGCGCACAGCACGCGCCCGCCCGACCCGCGCTCCAGCGGCAGCACATCGCCCTCGCGCACGTGATCGCGGATCGAATGGTTCGAATCTACGCGGTGCAGGCACACACGCACATCGCGCTCGCGGATGTAGAGCGACACCGCCTCACCCGTGGCCTCGGCCAGCGCGCGCATGTGCGGCAGCACCACGTCGCCCAGGCGCATGCTGCGCTGGTAGAGCGCGCCGAGCATCAACGGTGCGGCCCCGATCTGGTAGCGGCCGTCTTCCAGGCGAAACAGCATGCGATGCTGGATGAGCGAGCCGGCCAGCCGCAGGATCGTGCTCTTGTAGAGCCCGGTGCGCGCGGCCAGCTCGGCCAGCGTCAGCGCGTAATCGCCTGGACGGAACGCAAACAGGATCGAGAACGCCCGGTCCAGCGCGGCTACACCCGACTGCCCCGGCGTGGCGGCATCGCCCTCATTGGCGGCGGGCGTGATCTCGTTCTGGGTGGTTTGGCGCTCTGCGGTCATGGCGTGTTGGGCGAGACGGTTCACTTGACCGTCTTCAGGGCTTGGTCGACGAAGCGGTTAGTGTACGTTTTACTCAAGTCGATCTTGGCGTTGCGGATCTTTTCGTCGTAGCTGGAAAGCACCGTCAGGGCCACCTTGGCATCGGCATCGGTCATCAGGCCGTCCTTCGAAAAAATCGGCTTGGAGTGGCGCAGCGCATCGACAAACACATCACGGCCACCCACCTGCTGCTCCTTGGGCATCTTGTCGGCAATGGTCTCGGGCGTGCTGGCGTCGATCCACTTGAGCGTGCGGATGAAAGCGTTCACCAGACGCTGCACCGTCTCGGGATTCTTCGTCATGAAGTCGCGCGTGACATACAGCGTGGCGGTCGGGTAGCGGCCGCCGAACACGGCGTTGGAGCCGGCATCGGTGCGCGTATCGACGAGGAACTTGGCGGCGCGGCGCTTCTCCAGCAGGCTCGCCACGGGGTCGAAGTTCACCAGCGCATCGATCTCCTTGCGATCGAGCGCCACCATGCCCGGCGCACCAGACCCCACGGCGATGTACGACACGTCGTTCACCTGCAGCCCGCTCTTGATGGCGTAATAGCGGGCGAACAGATCGGTGGACGAACCCGGCGCGGTGATGCCGATCTTCTTGCCCTTCAGATCCTTGCCGCTCTTGATATCCAGGTCGGGCCGCACGGCCAGCACGATGCCTGGCGTAACGTTGAGCAGCGCCACAGACACAATGTCCTTGCCCTGCGCCTGAATGTGGATGGTGTGGTCATAGAAGCCCACCACCGCATCGGTCGAGCCGGCAATCAGCGCCTGCAGCGCCTTGCTGCCGCCGGCCTGGAAGTTCTCCACCTTCACGTTGAGCCCTTCCTTCTGAAAGTTGCCCAGCGACTGCGTAAGCGGCACCGGCATGTAGTTCAGGATCATCGAGCCGACCGACAGGCTCACGTCCTTCTTTTCCGGCTCGGCGGCGTTGGCTGCCGTACAGACGACCGCACACAGCAGGGCCGAAATCCATCGCTTCATGGTTGTCTCCATCATCGTTATAGGTATCGGGGGTCAGGCGCTGGTCTCGGGATCAGCCTTCGGGCGCCACACCAGCAACTTGCCTTCGAGCGCATCGACGCTGCGGTCCAGCGCAATCACGAAGGCCGACAGCACGACGATCCCCGAGAACACGCCGGTGGCATCGAACACGCCTTCGGCCTGCGCGATCAGGTGGCCGAGGCCGGCCGATGAACCGAGGTACTCCGCCACGATCGCGCCCATCACGGCCATGCCGACGGAGGCACGCAGGCTGGAGAGAATCCAGCTCGTGGCGGACGGCACATACACGTGGCGCAGCAGGCTGATGCGGCTGGCCTTGAGCAGGCGCGCGTTGGCCAGGATGACGGGGTTGACCTCGCGCACGCCCTGGTACGTATTGAAGAACGTGATGAACAGCACCATCGTCGCGCCCAGCGCCACCTTGGAGGTGAGCCCCAGCCCGAACCACATCACGAAGATGGGCGCGAGCAGGATGCGCGGGATCGCGTTGAAGACCTTGATGAACGGGTCGAGCACCTCGGCGGCCAGCTTGGACAAGCCGAGCCACAACCCGAGGCTGATGCCGAGCAGCGTGCCGATGCCGAACGAGAGAATCGTCTCGGCCAGGGTGATGGCGAGGTGCGTGTAGATGTCGCCGCCGGTAAACCACTCCCAGATGCGCGCGACGATCGACGACGGCATCGAGAAATAGAACGGGTCGACCACGCCAGAGCGGCCAAAGCCTTCCCACGCGCCGAACATCACCACCACCACGGCCAGCTGGAACAGGCGGATCTTGGTCTTGTGCGCGAGACCGGCGCGCTGCGGGCCCACGGCAGGCATCGTGTTAGTGCTGGACGGCATGGCTCTTCTCCACTTCGGTGCCGAGGATCGACCAGATCTCGCGATACAGGCGGATGAACGCGTCGGACATGTTGATTTCAGAGACGTTACGCGGGCGCGGCAGCGTGATTTCCACATCGCCAACCGGATGGCTCGCAGGCCCGGCGGACATGACGACCACGCGGTCGGCCAAGGCGATGGCCTCTTCCAGGTCGTGCGTAATGAACAGCAGCGATTTGCGGTCTTCCTGCCACAGCCGCAGCAGCTCGCTCTGCATGAGGTGGCGCGTGTGCACATCGAGCGCCGAGAACGGCTCGTCCATCAGCACGATCTTGGGCGAGAGGATCAGCGTCTGCGCCATGCTGATGCGCTTCTTCTGCCCGCCCGAGAGCTGATGCGGATAGCGTGCTTCGAAGCCCGCCAAACCGACCTTCTTCATCCACGGACGGGCGCGCTCGCGGGCCTCGTCCACCGGCATGCCCTGGAACACCAGGCCGAGCGCGACGTTGTCGAGCGCCGTCTTCCAGGGCAGCAGCGAATCCTGCTGCATCATGAAACCGGCATTGCCGTTGAGCCCGGTCAGCGGCTCGCCAAACACCGTGACGCTGCCGCCGGCCGGCTTGAGCAGCCCGGTCACGGCATTCAGCAGCGTGCTCTTGCCGCAACCCGTCGGGCCCACCACGGCCACGAATTCGCCTTCACCAATCGACAGGTCGACGCCCTGCACCGCCGTGAAGCTGCCGAACCGCACCGAAACCTGATTAAGCTGGACCGCCGGCAACCCGGCGTGGAGTCGGCCGCTGGCGGCCGGAGGGGAGGAAAGCATGGGCGTCTCCTTGAACGCGCATGATTCCGTGCGTTCCGTTTGATGGAATTTTGTTCTATTTTACAGACCATCGGCGACGCAGTTAACGGGCGTAAACCCGTAAACGCCTAACAAACCCGAGACGCAGGCGGCATTCGTACACCTTACACGCCATAAATTGTTCTTTCTGAAGAAATAATGTTCTTTCTGACAGAACAATAAGATTCAAGACTCGCCAGACTTATTAGCCTGGAGGCTAAAGTTTTCCGCCCGCCATCCGATGAAAGGCGTACTGATCAGCGAGATGGCCATGCAACTTTCCTCCCCTTCCGTTTCTACAGCGACCGCCGGCGCATCGGGCAGCGGGAGCACCTCGGCCGTTGACATCGAGCGCCTGCAGCGTCAACTCAAGAACCTGCAGAAGTCGATGCAGGATCTGCCTGCGCAAAATCTGCCGCCCGATCAGGCACGCGAGCAGGCCCAGTTGCTCAGCCAGCAGATCCAGATCGTGCAGGCGCAGATCGCGCGCCTTCAGGCGCAGAACGGCCTCGAGCAAGCGGAGACGCGGCTGGAGAACCGCCACAACGCCTCCAAGAACGCCTCGGGCACAGCCAATACCGATGCGGCCGCCAAGGCCCGCACGACAGACAAGGTCACCAGTTCGTCCACCGTAAGCGACACCCGTCAGCACACCCGCGAGGCAGCGCAGGCGCAGGCGGCACAGTCTGCCCACCCCGCCAGCGCAGAGGCCATCACGCCGGCCAAGCCGCCGCTGGTTTCCGTCAGGGCTTGACGGGCGCAGCGCGGCAGCGGCTCTTTTCGCGATGACGCCGTTGCCCTCGCCTGACCGCCTCGCTTATCACCCCCTCCCATCGGGGGGACGCCAGCTTGCGGTGCGGACAGCGACAATCGCCGCGCCGCCATCCTGTGTGCGGCATCGAGAACACGCATGACCTCCGCCGCCAGCGACGCCGCCCTGCCTCCGACCGCCCCCACCGATCCGCATCCGGAACGCACGCCATCGCGTAATTTCTTTGCGCGTCACTGGCGCGGCGATTACAGCCTCGCCCGCTCGTATTGGCTGCATACCGCGCTGATGCAATTTGGCGTGGTGGCGCTCAGCGCCGGCGTCACGCACGCGCTGGCGCATAACGCGCCCGCGCGCGCTGCGTCCTCCGCGCTGCTCGTGATTTACGTGATGGGATTGGCGCTCTGGATCTGGGCGGTGGTGGGCACCTGGCGCGCGGCCGACCGGGAGCAAGCGCGCAACCGGCATGCCGGCCTGTCGAACCCATGGCCGCTGATCGCCAAGGTGATGATCGTGCTGGGCGCTGTCGGCACCAGCTCGCGCGTCGTCAACGATGGGCCCCGCCTGAGCGCGCATCTGCGCACCGCACTGGGTGAACAAGCCGCGTCGCCATTTGCGGTGATACCGCAACGGGATGGCCGCGCCATCCTGTTCAGCGGCGGCATCAACGATGGCGCCGCCGATGCGCTGGAGGCCGCGCTGCGCAAGGCGCCAAACGCCACCGCCGTGGTGCTCCGCTCCGAAGGCGGGTGGCTGCGCGAAGGGACGCTGGTGGCAGACGTCATCCGCCGACATCATCTGCGCACGTATGTTGAGCGGGCCTGCGCCTCGGCCTGCACGATCGCCTTCCTGGCAGGCGAAGACCGCGCCGCCGCACCTGGCGCGCGACTCGGCTTCCACCGCCCGCGCGCGGTTGGCGCCGAGCACGACCAGAGCCCCGGCGCCACCGACAGCGAACTTTGGCGTGCCTATTCAGATGCCGGGTTGCCCGATGCCTTTGTGCGCCGCGTCCAGGACACACCGTTCGACCAGATGTGGTTTCCCACCGCGCAGGAACTGCTGGCCGACCATGTCGTCACGCGCGCGTCGCCCGGTGGCGAATACGCAACCATGGCCACGCAGTTGAATACCCGCGAAGCGCTGGCCGCAGAGCTGCGCAGCGCGCCGCTGTACGCAGCGTTGGAGCGTAAATACCCGGCGCACTTCAGCCGGTTGATCGACACGCTGTGGCCAGAGCTGCAGCGCAACGTGACCGATGCGCAGGCCATGACGCTGCTACGCGAGCAGACAGGCAAGCTGTATCGCGCACTGATTCCGACTGCGCCAAATGCATTGCTCTTTGCCAACGCCCAACTCACGCTTGAGCAGGCGCAGGCCCTGCAGCGGGTGAGCCCTGAAGCCTGCGTCGCTTATCTGGATGGCACGCCTGGGGCAAGCGCCGCTGCCGCGCGTCTGCCGCGCACGCTCGTCACGCGCGAGCAGACGTTGTTCTCCGACCTGATGCAGGCTGCCGACCCGGACCACGCGCCGGTTGTCACGCGCGCGCAAAGCCTGCCGGTGCCGCAACTGGCCGTGGCTGCGCTTCCGCCGGCTCAACAGCGCGTGCTGACCGTCCCCGCGCTGCGGCACTCCACGCCGCCGGCCGAGCGCTGCCAGGCGCTGATCGGCTTTTCCCGCTCCATCCTGGCGCTGCCGGAAGCCGAACGCGCGCTGGCGCTGCGCGGCATGTACGCCGATACGTCCGCGCCCGGTTCCTAGCAAGGCCCTTCAGGCTGAACGCAACGCAGCCAGCGACGCGCGCTGGCGCCCATCTTCATCAAAGTTCTCAGGCGACAGCCATTGCTCGAATGCGGCCCGCGCCTGCGGCCAATCGGCATCGATGATGGAAAACCACGCGGTATCGCGGCTGCGGCCCTTGTAGACCACCGCCTGGCGGAAGATACCTTCGAACTGAAAGCCCAGCCGCTGCGCAGTCTGCCGCGACGGCGCGTTCAGGCTGTCGCACTTCCACTCGTAGCGCCGATAGCCGAGGTCTTCAAAGACGTGCTTCATCAGCAGGAATTGCGCTTCCGTCGATGCCGGCGTGCGTTGCAGCAGCGGCGAGAACGTAACCGCCCCCACTTCCACCACGCCGTGTTCTGGCGTGATGCGCATCAGCGCCAGCGTGCCGACCGGCCGATCATTGCGCGCGTCGATCACCGCGTACTGCAGCGGATCTCGCTTCGCCGCAATGCGCTCGATATAGGCGCGGTGTGCGGCGATATCGGTAAATGGGCCCTCCACCATGTATGTCCAGACGCGGTCGTCCTGGGCCTGGCGGAACGCATCGAAGAGCGCGTCGGCGTGACGGGCGGCGTCAAGCGGCTCCAGCCGGCAGTAGCGGCCGGCGAGCGGCGTATGCGGCGGCAGCGGCCGGGCCGACCAGCCGGACATCGGCGCGCCGATGGGTTGCTGATAAGCGTTGAGCGTAGTCATGCGTGGAACCCGCACCGAAAGCAACAAGGACCTCTCACCCTACCTAACTTTCTGGCCCTATGAAAAGAGCCATGGATGGGCATGCCGATAGAGCCACATCAACACACCTCCGGCCGGATTAAACCGTTCGATGCCCCGCCACACGCCGCTAGCGCACCTGCATGCGAATCGATATGTTGGTGGCGGGGGAAGACAGCGCCACGTAGAGGCGCGGGCATACGTATTGCTGTGCAGGGGTATGCACACGCCCACGGAATCGTCCGCCATCTTTTCTGCCAGGAGCCCGCGAGTGGCGCCGTTTATTACAGAGTGGTATCGCCGCTGGGGCCGCTGCGTCCGATACATATGCGCAGCCGTATGGATCACCTTTGCCGGCATGGCTCCGTGGAGCCTGACCGGGGCGGCGCCGAAATTCGCCTACCCGGTCACGCAGCGCGTCGACGCCAGTGCGAGCCTCGCATTGCCGCGCACGTGGGGCCCATTGCGGCTGACCAGCGAAACGCCCATTCCGTCCATTGCGGCGACCATCAACTCGCCGTTCGGTCCGTCACGGCTCGTGTTTGCACAGCAAACCGTGGCGCCGGAGAGCTTCGCGCTGGTCACGGTGCGCAAATCCGATTTCGACAAAGGCACGCCCGATTACCTCGAAACCCTGCGGCCACGGGATCTGGCCATCCTGCTCAACCACATGGAATCACGCGTGCATGGCGATCGCCCGGCCTGGGCCGCCCGCCTCGTGCGCGGCAAGGCCCCGGCATTGCAGGTGCTTGCCGGGCGCCGGGTCCTCTACTGGGAAGGCGAATGGAGCACGTCCGCCGCCCGAACGGTCGTCGTGCGCGGGTATGCTTTCTTTGGTAACGGTGCGGTTTATCTCCTGCGCATATTCGGCACCGCAAGCGGCAGCGAACCGGTGGAATTTGCCGAAGAAGCGCGCTTTGCCGACCTGGTCGCCGCTACCTTCCACACGAAATAGCCGCCGAGCCTCTGCTGTAATTGTTGCAACGCAACAACAAGAGTAGCGCTGGCAACGGCGCCCGCTCCCAAGCGCAGGCCAGTCCACGCAAGGACTGAAATCTGTTGTTACTCTTGGAACAGTCTGTTCACGCGACGCCGTATTGTTCTTCCGCATTGCAACACCTACACTTCGTGACAGTTGTTCAGACATCGATTGCCTGAACAAGCAATGCAAGTGTTGTAAGGAGAACAATGATGAAATGGTTGGATATTGGCGCCGTCATGGCCGCCTGGATCGCGAGCTGCGTGGCAGCAGGCTGGCTCATCAGCGCCGCCGCTTTCCTGGCTTAACGCCCTGCCCTAAGGCATCGGGCAAAACGGCCGAGCGGGAACCCCTTCCCCGCGCGGCCCTGAACACCCCAGTTGATCGATTCGTCAGGCCGGCTTCTGCCCCGCCCACTCGACGAATCGGTCAACAAACCCCTGCAAGAACTGGCGCGTACGCGCATCCGTCACCCCGCCCTGGGCATCAAAGGGCTCCCCCGCAAAGTGGAAGAACACCTCCGGCAACGGTAGGATCTTCACGCCGACCGCCGCGAGCACATTGCGCAATTGCGCCTGCGACAGTGCCGTGCCAATTGCGCCTGGCGATGCACCCGCAATGCCTGCCGGCTTGCCGCCCCACACACTCTGGCCGTACGGCCGAGAACCCCAGTCAATCGCGTTCTTCAGCACGCCCGGCATGCCGCGGTTGTATTCCGGCGTGACGAATAACAGGGCATCCACGCCTGCCACCGCCGCCTTGAAGCGCTGCACCGGCTCGGGCAGGCTGGCATCCAGATCCTGGTTGTAGAGCGGCAGCTCCCCAATTTCGATGAACTGCGCCGTCGCGCCGGAAGGCAGCAAGCCTGCCAGCGCCTGCGCGAGCTGGCGATTGAACGACGCCTTGCGCAGGCTCCCGACAATGACTCCGATGGTCAGATTGCTCATGAACGCTCCTTAGGGGCAAAACGGTTCAGGACAGCCCTGATGCTCAATCCGCCGTTGCCGGCTCGGGGGCCACCTCGCGCTTGAGGCGGTTGATCAGGGCAAACATCAGCGGGTTCAGCAGGATCGACAAAATCGCCGCCGCCAACAGCAGCCCCCGTGCACGGTCAGGCAGGATTTCCAAGCTGATCCCCAGCCCAATCAGAATGAACGAAAACTCGCCGATCTGCGCAAGGCTGGCAGAAATCGTGAGCGCCGTGCGGTTGCCGTGACCAAACGCACGCACCACCGCAAACGCGGCCAGCGACTTGCCGACCACCACGATCAGCACCGTGCCGAGCACCGCCCAGGGGTCTTCAATCAGCACGCTGGGGTCGAACAGCATGCCCACCGACACGAAGAACAGCACCGCAAATGCGTCGCGCAAGGGCAGCGATTCTTCCGCCGCGCGCTGGCTGAATTCGGACTCGGCCAGCACCATGCCCGCAAAGAACGCGCCGAGCGCGAACGACACGCCAAACAGCACCGTCGCCCCATAAGCGACGCCCAGCGCCGTGGCCAGCACACCGAGGCGGAACAGCTCCCGGCTGCCCGTCATGACAATGCGTTCCAGCATCCAGGGGATCACGCGGCGGCCCACCACCAGCATCAGCGCGGCAAACGCCACCACCTTCGAGAGCGTGACCGCCAGCACCTTGATGATGTCCCATGCGCCGACCGCTGTGCTGCCTGCGCCGCCCAGCGCACCGGCCAAGGCCGGCAGCAGCACCAGCGTCACCACCATCACGAGGTCTTCCACGATCAGCCAGCCCACGGCGATATGGCCTTCGTGCGAGTTGTCGATGCCGCGATCCTCCAGCGCCTTGAGCAGCACCACCGTGCTCGCCACCGACAGCGCCAGCCCGAACACCAGCCCCGGGCCCCAATCCCACCCAAGCAGCCACGCCAGGCCCATGCCCATGAGCGTGGCCAACGCAATCTGCCCGATGGCACCCGGAATGGCGATGGCCTTGACCGCTAGCAGCTCCTTCATCGAGAAATGCAACCCCACCCCGAACATCAGGAGGATCACGCCCAGCTCGGCCAGTTGCGGCGCGAGGCTTTGGTCGGCCACGAAACCGGGCGTGAACGGCCCCGCCACCACACCCGCCATCAGATAGCCGACCAGCGGCGGCAGGCGCAGGCGCTGCGCGATGGTGCCGAAGATGAAGGCCAGCACGATGCCACCGATGATGGTAGAGATGAGCGGGGTGTCTACGTGCATGCGTTCGTGGAAAGGGGCGGGTTCAAAAACGGGAGGGCGGAAAAGCAGGGAAAGGGGCCGGGCCGGCCCTGGTGCGACAACGGCGGCGCGGATTTATTCACGTTGCGTCACAACTATAAGGATTGCCCTTTGCGAAACCTTACGAAGCAAATGTCATGCAGAAGACATCGCGCCGCAAACCCCGCTCCTACACTGCGCCGCAGACCCGCTCGCCCCGGGCGGCCCCAAGGAGACGACACATGCGCTACGCCAACAAAGTCCTTTCCGTGGACGAGGCCATCGCCCACGTCCGCAGCGGCAGCCGCCTGATGCTTGGTGAATTCGTGGGTGCCGGCGAGCCGGCCTGCTGCATCGAGGCGCTGCTCGCCAGCGGCATCGGGCAACTGACGCTCATCACCAACACGCCGGGCCTGCGCGGCGGTTTTCTCAAAGCCCGGCTGTTCAGCTCGGGCCAACTGGCCGAGTTCATCGGCACGCACGTCGGCACGACGGACGAATCGACGCAGGCTTACCTGACCGACTCCGTGCGCGTGGCCGAGTTCTTTCCGATGGGCACCTGGGCAGAAAAAGTGCGCGCCGGCGCGCTGGGCCTGGGCGGCGCCCTCGTGCCGGTGGGGGTGGGCATCCTCGACCAGCCCGGGATGTTTCCCAAGCGCGGCGCCCCCAAGCAGACGCTCACCGTCGACGGCACGACGTGCTTCGTGGAGCCGCCGCTGCGCGCCGACGTGTCGATCATCAAGGGCTGGCGCGCCGATACCTTCGGCAACGTGGAGTTTCGCGGCACGGCACTGCAGAACCAGCGCGACATCGCCATGGCCGGCGACTACACCATCGTCGAGGTGAACGAAATCGTCGAAGTGGGCACGATTCCGCCCGAGCGCGTGGGCTGCCCGGGTGTGTTCGTCAATGCGGTGGTGCAAGGGCTGTCGCTGGATGACCAGCATGCGCTCTACAGGCACCACTGGACGAAGCTCGGCCGCCTGCCCGCCGCCGAAGCGTGATCGTCAGACCCACAACGAGGAGACCGCCATGCAAGCCCTGCCCGAAACGCCCAAGCAACGCATTGCCGCCCGCTGCGCGCTGGAACTGCGCGCCGGCGAAGTCGTCAACCTGGGCCTGGGGATCCCCACGCTCACGGCCAACTACCTGGACGCCAATGCCGACGTCATCTTCCATACCGAAAACGGCGCCTTCGGCTTTGGCGGACGCCCGCCGCTGGACGCCATCGACAGCGACTTCACCAACGCCGGTTGCGAACCCATCACCCTGATGCCCGGCGCGGCGCTCATGGACCTTGCTACGTCGCTCGGTGCGATGCGCAATGGCTACATCGACGTGACGATCCTCGGCGCGTTGCAAGTGGATGCGCTGGGCAACCTCGCCAACTGGGCATGCGATCGCAACGGCAAATGGTGGCCCGGCATTGGCGGGGCGATGGACCTCTGCTACGGCACACGCAAGGTGATTGCCGCGCTGGCGCACACCGACAAACACGGCAACTCCAAGATCCTGCCGCGCTGCACGCTGCCGCTCACAGGCCGGCGCTGCGTGAAAGTCATCGTCACGGAGCACGCCGTATTCGACGTGACCGACGCCGGGCTGGTGCTGCGTGAAATCCTCTCGCATGCGACACTCGATGACATTCGCGCCATGACGGCAGCGCCCTTCACGCTGGCGCCGCTGCTGCAGATGCGCGCCGCCTGAGGAGACTGCATGCCCGCCACCGTCGATTGGTTCTTCGATGTCATCTCGCCGTTTGCCTACCTGCAGCTCGAACAGTTCGATGCGCTGCGGCAGGCCAACGACATCGTCATCCGCCCCCGGCCGCTCGTGCTTGGCGCGATCCTGCATCACTGGGGGCAGAAAGGCCCGGCGGAGATCGGAGCCAAGCGCGTGTTCACGTACCGGCATGCGCTGTTTCGCGCGCAGCAGCTCGGCATTCCGTTTCGCATGCCGCCCGCCCACCCGTTCAACCCGATCAAGGCGCTGCGGCTGACGATTGCAATGGGCGGCTCGCTCGATGCCGTGCGGGCGGTGTTCCGGCATATCTGGCGCGACGGCAACGATGTGGCATCGCCAGAAGGTTTTGCCGCGCTGTGCGAGGCGGTGGGCTTTGCAGAGGGCGCGGCCGCCGTCGAACAACCCGCCGTGAAAGATGCGCTGCGTGCGCACACCGATGCGGCCATCGCCCTCGGCGTGTTCGGGGTGCCCACGCTGGTGCACGACGGCGAGCTGTTCTGGGGTGAAGATGCGACCGCCATGTTCCTGCAAAGCTTGCGCGCCGACTGGCTCTCCACGCCCGAAGTGCAGCGCGTGAGCACGTTGCCGGTGGGCATTCAACGTGGCTGAGCACGAGCCCAGCTCGCGCCCCGGCATCAGCCGCGCGCGGCTGGCGCATATCGCGGCGTGGTCGATCGATCTGCACCCGGACGAAGCGGACCGCGCGTGCGCCGGCATCGTTGAGAAAACCTATGCGCGCGGCGCCTGCATCTGCCCAAAAAACACGTTGCTGGAAAGCTGGACGGGCGTGGTTACGGGTCTCATCAAGATCGGCACGGTGTCGCCCGAGGGGCGCAGCGTCACGTTTACGGGCGTGCCGGCCGGCGGTTGGTTCGGCGAGGGCACCGTGCTCAAGAACGAGCCGCGCCGCTACGACATCGTTGCGCTGCGCGATACGCGCATGGCCTTCATGGACCGTGCCACCTTCATGTGGCTGGTGGAAAACAGCGTGGCGTTCAACCGCTTCCTGGTCAAGCAGCTCAACGAGCGGCTCGGGCACTTCATGGCTCTGCTGGAATACGACCGCCTGCTAGATGTGACGCCGCGCCTGGCGCGTTGCATTGCGTCGCTGTTCAACCCGGTGCTCTACCCGGGCGCGGGCGATCACCTGGAGATCACGCAGGAAGAACTCGGCCTGCTTTCCGGCATGACGCGCCAAGTTGCCAACCAATCGCTCAAGGCCCTGGAGAAGGACGGTGTGGTCCGGCTCGAATACGGCGGCGTGACGGTCGTCGACCTCGATCGGCTGCGCAGCTACGGCGCCTGAAGACGCCACCTTTATTAACGAATCTTCATCCGGCGGAGCAGACCAGACCCGCTGGAATCGCGGCACAACAAGACAGGATCATTACGCTGCGGCATGCATCACCTCTTCCCGACGTATAGCCATTGGCGCTATCCAGCGCTGGCAGTGCGTGTGGCGGAGGTGGCGCGCGACCATGGGCCTGCCTCAAGAATCACCTTGGCCACATCCCGTGGCCGCGACTGCTACGGCACATGGCTTGTCGGCAGCGTCGTCACCTTGGCGCTAATCTTCCTGGCCATGGCGCGCTCCAGATCCGGCTGGGCACCGCAGGCGTTTGTGCAGGCGATGCTGGTTATGGTGCGCCTCTGAGCCATCGAGCCCACGACGCTTCCGGCTTACAGCGCCGAAGCAACCCTTGAGGTCATCCGCGCGTCAGGGCCAGCAGCGTCACCACGGCCGGCATGGCCGCTGCGGTAATGCCGGCCATGAGCGGGGCGCACCCCTCACCACAGCCCGGAGCGCCTCAGTTACAGCGCCCGCCCTTCGTACCGGCCAGACACGCCACCTAGGCCAGCATGGCAGCCAGCGCAGGAGGCAACCCGCGGTTTGGCTTGTGCGGCGGACGCGCAAAGCTGCCTTCCGCTGCACCGTTTGGCGCAAGCGCAATCAGGCTCTCGCAGTGGCGGATGGCGCTGGAGACGCCGTCCACGACCGGCACCGGAATGCGGTCCTTGAGTGTACGGGCCAGACCGGCGAGCGGCGCGCCGGCCACGATGATCACGTCCGCGCCATCTTCACGCACCGCTTGCACGCTGAGTTCCTCAAGACGTGCCGCGTGGTCTTCCTGCACGCTGCCGATGTCGCGTAGCGGCTGCTGCAAGGAGCGCACGCTCGCCAGCCGCGACGACAGCCCATTGGCGGCCACGCACTCGCGGTACCACGCCTGGATGCGGTTCGAAATGGCGATGATGGAAAAGCGCTGACCCAACAGGCAGGCGCTGGCCAGTGCCGCCTCGGTCATGCCCACCACCGGCACATTGCAGAGTTCCTTGATGCCGGCCAGGCCGGGGTCCCCAAACGCCGCCACCACCACGCCGTCGAACTGGCCGGCGTGCTCGGCAACGACGCACGCGGTGGCATAACCGCCCACCAGTGCTTCGAAGCGCGTTTCGATATAGGCCACGCCAAATGGCGCTGTCGCCATCGTGAGCGTGGTGCCGGGTGAAACGGAGCGACGCGCCTCCGCAAGGATCAACTCCGTCACGCTCTCGGAGATGTTGGGATTGACGACCAGAATACGCATGATGAAACCCTGAGAATCAAACCAGAAACGTCAGACCAGCGACGGCGCGCCCGCCGGCAGGAACTGCCCCCGCCCGGGTGCCGGTTCGAGGTACTTGCCGTTTTCGACCAGCATCTCGCCGCGCGAGAAGCAATGCACTGGCCAGCCCGTCACTTCAATGCCTTCATAGGGCGTGTAGTCGACCGCGTGATGCAACGCATCGTTGGTGATGCGCACGCGCCGCTCCGGATCCCACAGCGTGATGTCGGCATCGGCACCCACGGCAATGGTGCCCTTGCGCGGGTACAGACCGTACAGCCGTGCCGGGCGATACGACGTCAGTTCCACAAACTGATGCAGCGACAGCTTGCCGCGCGCGATGCCATCGAACAGCAGCGGCAACCGCGTTTCGATGCCAGGCACGCCGTTCGGAATATGGTCGAACGGTTGCGCCTTCCCCCCCAGCTTCTTGCCCTCCGGGTCGTCATAGTTGAACGGAGCGTGGTCGGAAGAGAACACGCTGAACACGCCCCCTGCCAGCGCGCGCCAAACAGCCGCCTGGTTTTCCGGATCGCGCGGTGGCGGGCTGCAGACGCACTTGGCACCTTCGTAGCCATCGTCACCGTGCAGGCCCATGTCTTCAGCGGTCAGGTAGAGGTACTGCGGGCACGTCTCGGCCAAAATCTGCAGGCCGCGGCTTTGCGCCCAGCGAATCTGCTCGATGGCTTCCTTGCCGGAGACATGCACGATCAGGATCGGCACGTCCACCAGCTCGGCAAAGGTGATGGCGCGGTGCGTGGCTTCACGCTCGACGGCAGCCGGGCGCGACAGGCCGTGGAAGCGCGGCGAGATGCGGCCTTCGCCCACCAGCTTCTCCGTCAGCCACGAAATGCAGTCGGCGTTTTCCGCATGCACCATCACCAGCGCGTTGTTTTGCTTGGCCACGTCAAGCACGTCCAGCATTTCGCGGTCGGACAGCTTCAGGTCGTCATACGTCATGTAGACCTTGAACGAGGTGTAGCCCTGGTGGATCAGCTCCGGCAGTTCGTGCTTGAGCACCTCGGGCGTGGGGTCGGCCACGATCAGATGGAAGCCATAGTCGGCTACCGCCCGGCCCTCGGCACGGCGGTGATAGTCGGCCACCGCCGCTTTCAGCGAGCCGCCCTTCTCCTGTGCCGCAAACGGGATCACCGTTGTCGTGCCGCCGCAGATGGCCGCGCGCGTGCCGGTGAAGAAGTCGTCGGCCATGCGCATGCCGTCAGGCATGGGCTGATCGAGGTGGCAATGACCATCGACGCCGCCGGGCAGCGCCAGCAGGCCACTGGCATCCAGCTCCCGCCCGCCGCGCGGCAAGCCGTGACCGAGCACGGCGATGCGGCCATCGCGCACCCCGATGTCGCAGGTAAAGCGGTCGGATGCGGTGACCACATCCGCGTTGCGAATCACCAGGTCGAGTTCCGTGGACATGCTTCGCGCTCCCTCATTCCGTTAAGCAACGTCCGCGAACAGGCGGCCCCAGCCGTGCAACTCGCGCGTGTCGACACCCGCCAGCCGCAGCGATTTCCACACGACGGTCGAGATGGTGTCGTACACCGGGATGCCCGTTTCCGCTTCCAGCGCTTCAACCAGATGCGCGGCCCGCAGGTTCGTGCAGAACGTGGTGATGGCGGCCGGCTTTTGCTGGGCCACTTCGCGCACCAGGGTACGGATCGTGTCTTCTTCCACGTCGGCAAAGCTGTGGTTGACGTGCAAGTCCAGATGACGCTCGGCCACGCACTTGAAACCGTGGCGCGCGTAGTTCTGCACGATGCGCTGCTGCACGTCATCCAGGTACGGCGTCACGAGGGCGAAATCGCGTGCGCCGGTCTTGGCCAGAATCTCGTTGAGCGCCAGCACCGAGGTGGTGGCCGGAATGCCGGTGGCTTCCGTGATCTGGCGGCACAGCGCCTCGTCCTTCTCAAAGCCGAGCCAGCCGGACGACGTGCCGTTCCAGGCGATCACGTCGACGTGCGCATCGGCCAGCAGCTTGGCGGCGTTCAGGATATTTTCCAGGTCGAACTGCCCCAGCGCCTGGTCGCGCAGCGAGATTTCCGTCACGGTAAAGCGCGAGAAATGCGCGCTGACGTTGGGCAGGCCGCTCACCATGGCGCTGGTAATGGGTTCCAGCGCCGTGTTGGATGATGGCGTGAGCATGCCGAGCTTGATGCGTTTTGTCATGGGAATCTTCTTCGTGGTTTGTAGGCCCCGGCACGCGCAGCAGCGGGCATCGGGGCTTGCTTGTTATGTTGATGAGTCGGGTCTCAGCTTGTCGCCGGAAGTCAGAAGCAAACGCCGCGCCGCAGGCGTAGATGGCATCGGCCTACGTGAGTGCATCGCACCTTAGACCGGCAGCTTCTTGCTGTAGTCGATCAGCAGCGTCGAACAGATGAACAGACCCGCACCGGCGGCTGCAAACAGCATCAGCGCCATGTCGTACGAACCGGTCGCCTGCACGATCAGGCCGACGATGATCGGCATGCCGACCCCTGCGAAGTTGCCGCCCAGGTTCATCGTGCCGCCCAGGAAACCGACACGCTTGCGCGTACCCAGGATCGACGGAATGCACCAGAACAGACCGCACCAGCGCAGGAAGAACAGCGTGGTCGACAACAGTGCCACGACGACGACCGGATCCTTGAAGCGCGCCACCGTGTAAATGGCGATCGTTGCCAGTACCGAAGCGATGCCAAACAGCGTGCGCAGCACCCGGGCTCGCGATGCGCCGGCGGCCATCCACTTGTCCGCAATCCAGCCGCCCACCATCTCGCCCACAAAGCCGGAGAAGAACATGGTGAACACGGCGCCGCCCATCTCCTTGATGTCCAGCCCGTGCACCTTCGACAGATAGGTCGGCATCCAGGTCAGCAGACCGTAGAACAATGCGTTGAAGCACATCCAGCCGAAGAACATGCCCCACACTGAGCGGTACTTGAAGAAGTCCAGCACGTTGCCGCTCAAGGCGGCGGGCTCGGCAGCCTGGTCGGCTGCGTGTGCCTCTTCAATGTAGGAGGCTTCAGCATCATTGACGGACGGATGCTCGCGCGGGTGGTTGCGGATGTACCACCACGCGAAGAGGCCTGCCACCATCGTGCCGATACCGGCCACCACGAACGACGTGCGCCACGAATTGAACTCGGCGATCAGCCCGGCGATGATGAGCGCGCCCAGTGCCGCGCCCAGCGGCGCACCGCCGTCGAGCAGCGTGGCACCGCGGCCGCGTTCGTTCTGTGTCATCCAGATGGCGTTGAGCTTGCCCCCGGCGGGGTAGATGGGTGCCTCAGCCGCACCCAGGCCAAGACGCGTGACCAGCAGCGGCACCCAACCGGTACACAGGGCCGCGATGGATTGGAAGAAGCCCCAGCCCAGCGTGGCACCGGCAATCACCACACGCGGGCCGAACCGGTCGGCGAGCATGCCGCCTGGGATCTGCATGAGCGCATACGTCAGAAAGAACGAACTCAGCAGTAAGCCTTGCACCGCGGGGCCGATGTTGAATTCCTTCGCGATCAGCGGCATCGCGACTGACAACGATGCGCGGTCGACGTAGTTGATGGAAATCAGCATCAACATCATCAAGAAAATCTTCCAGCGCACAGAGCTCTTCGTCTCCGTTAGCGCCATGGCCGGGGCCTGGCTTGCGGTTTCCATTACGCGTGTCTCCTGGTAGCTCGGAAAGCCCTTTCGAGAAGCGGGCTTGGAGGCCGGTCTTGACGCCGATCCTCCCGCCTTCGCCCACCGAAACGACCTCCTGAGTCGATTTGATTGGTTTGTGTTGCGCAACGTGGCTGAGTATAGGATACGTAATCTGTAATTACAACATCTGTAAGTTATTGATTTTATTGAACGTAAAAAGCACAATATCGGTGTGTGATAGCCTTTTGTGGTGCATCTTCCCCATTCTGGTGACGTCTGTGACCCAACCGCTGCTCCAATCCCCTCGCCTGCGTACGCTCGGCATGTCGGCCGAAATCGCCTCGCGTCTGCGCACCCTCATCGAAGAAGGCGAATTGCCGCCCGGCGCCCGTATCGACGAGCGTGCATTCTGTGAAATGTTCGATGTCTCCAAGACGCCGCTGCGCGAGGCGCTCAAGGTGCTGGTGGCCGAGGGTCTGGTGCTACATCGTCAGTACATCGGCTACCGCGTTGCGCCGCTCGATCTCGATGAACTGCGCGCGACCTTCGAAACGCTGCATGGGCTGGAATTCACGGCAGGAGAACTGGCGGCGGCCCGTCTGTCCGAGGTGGCTCTGGCGCGCCTGGAACGCAGGCACCAGGCGATGCTCGACGCGCACGCAGCAGGCCGGCGCACCGAGTACTTCCGCATCAACCAGGAAATTCATCAACTCATCATCGACGGCACAGCCAACCCCGTACTGGCCGGCATTTATGCGGCGTTGATGAGCAAGGTGCACCGCGCGCGCGGCGCAGCCAACGCGGACATGCTGCGCTGGCAGGAATCGCACGAAGAACACGAAGCCATCATGGCCGCCCTTCGCGAGCCAGGGCGCCCGCGCCTTGCACAAGTGCTGCGGCACCACTCCGAGAACACCGCCAAGGAAGTGCTGAGCGTCGTGGCAAACAGCCTCGCCGAGGCCAGCCGCACAACCCGATCAACCAAGGAATCCCCCAAGAAAGGAGCGCAATGAAACTCGTACGCGTAGGTGCACCCGGCGCAGAACGTCCGGGCCTGATCGATACGCAAGGCCGCGTGCGCGACCTGTCAGGCGTGGTCAGCGAGCTGGGGCCGCAGCAGTTGTCTGATGCCGCCCTCGCGCGACTCGCAGGCGTCGACATGGCGAGCTTACCGGTGCTGCCGGATGCCCGTTTTGGTGTGCCATGGACGGGCATCGGCAAAATCATCGCGATCGGCCTGAACTATGCCGATCACGCAGCCGAGGCCGGCTTGCCGCCACCCGCTGAACCCATCATCTTTCTCAAGGCCAACAGCGCACTGAACGGCCCCAACGATGCCGTCATGCTGCCGCGCGGCTCGGAAAAGACCGACTGGGAGGTCGAGCTCGGTGTGGTGATCGGCAAGACGGCGAGCGATGTTTCCCGCGAAGCAGCGCTCTCACATGTGGCCGGCTACTGCGTGGTGAACGATGTATCCGAGCGCGAGTTTCAGCTTGAGCGCGGCGGCACGTGGGACAAGGGCAAGGGCTGCGACACCTTCTGCCCCGTCGGGCCGTGGCTGGTCACGCGTGACGAAGTGCCCGACCCGCAAGCGCTTGGCCTGTGGCTCGACGTCAATGATGAACGTGCGCAGCGGGGCAACACCGCCACCATGGTATTTGGCGTGGCGCATCTGGTGAGCTACGTCAGCCGTTTCATGACGCTGCACCCGGGCGACCTCATTTGCACCGGCACGCCGCCCGGTGTCGGCATGGGAGCGAAGCCCCCGCGCTATCTCAAGGCCGGCGATACCATGCGCCTGGGCATCGACGGCCTTGGCGAGCAGATGCAGACGGTCGTCGCCTACACCAAAGCCTAAGCATGCGGCGCGGCGCGCTTAGCGCTGCGCCGCCACCAGCTTGCGCATCGCATCCACCAGTTTCGGATCGACCGCGCCCAGCGTATTGGTGCGCGCGTTGATGCGCCCTTCTGCGTCCAGCAGCAGGATCGTGCTCGAATGGTTGAAATCGCCATCTGCCAAGCGTCGGTACTGTACGCCCAGCAGCGCCGCCACCTCGCGCGTGCCGCTGGCGTTTGCGCGGGCGACTTGCCAGCGGTCGTCGGCGCCATGCGCGCTGGCCGTCTTCTTGAGCGCCGCAACGGAATCACGTTCGGGGTCGACCGTCACCATCAGCACCCGCACACCATCGTGCGCGGGCTTGCCGCCCTTGGCCAGGGTCGCGCGAATGGTCTCGAAGATCATCGGGCAGACCATCTGGCACGACGCATAGAACATGCTCACCAGCACCGGCTCGCCGCGCAGATCCGCCAGGTGAAAGACGCGGCCGTTCTGGTCGGTCAGCGCCACATCGGATTGATACAGCGAGGCCGAGGGCGCTGGCCCCGCAGCATGGGCACCGGCTGTTGCGCCGGCCAGCAGGAGCACCACAAAGGCGCGCCGGATAAAAGTCGTGAACATCATGGATGATCTCCATTGAGGGATCGGGCGCAGCGAAAGCCGAGGCTGCCTGTGGCGTCTGCGCCTTCAAGGGAAGACAGCAACGCCACGCGCATCAGCACGGCGTAGCTGTCGCGGCGGACGATGCTGATGGCACCGGCGCCGCAGAATTTCTGCTTGTCGGGGTCGCCCTGGGTGCGGCTGTCTCCGGCAATGAACAGTGCGTTGAAATCGTCGACCCATTCCCAGATCAGACCGTGCATATCGCGCACGCCATGGACATCCGCTGGACCGCCCACTGGTGGCAACACACGCGTGGCGGGCCGCTCGTACCAGCCGAGAATGCGTTGTGCCCATTGCGGGTCGTCGCGGGCGTCTGTGCGTGTGGCGTCGGCCGCGGCGGCGGATTCCCATTCCAGCCATGTCGGCAGCCGAGCGCCTTCGTTTTCGCAATAGGCACGGGCGGCAAACCAGCTCACGCCGGTCACCGGCGCTTGCGGCGACGCCTGCGCATCGGCGTGCGTCGCATCGGGCCAGTCGGCAAGGTAGGCCTTACCGGCAAAGACTTGCGGCACACGGCCACGCTGCCAGGCCTCGTGGCGTTGCACGAAGGCCTGGAACTCGCCGATGGTGACGGGCGTGGAGCGCAGCTCAAACGGCTCGATGCGCACCCGCTGCGGCTGCCCCGGCGCGTTCTGAGGCAGCACGCTGTCGAAGTCGCCGCCGGGCAACCGCACATAGGTGGCCCCGTGTGCGGTTGCACTGGCCAGCGCCATCAACATGGCAGCAATGTGCGAGGTCAGGCGGGACATGGTTGTGCGGATCCGCTCAATGTTCGGCCACGGCCTTGGCGGGCGCCGGCTGGGCACGCACCTTCTTGACGTCTTCTGCGCTCACGCGGCCGCCGGGGTTGTCCCAGCTGTTGAGCACGTAGGTCAGGATGTTGGCGACCTCGTCGTCATTGAGTTGTGTCATCGGCGGCATGACGGAGTCGTATTCCTGGCCATTGACCTTGATCTTGCCGTTCAGGCCATGCAGCACGATGTTCATCGCACGCTTGGGGTCAGCTGCCAGGAAATCCGACTTGGCAAGCGGCGGAAACACGCCCGGCAGCCCGGCGCCATTGCCCTGATGGCATACCGAACAGGTACCCGCAAACAGCGCGCGGCCGGCCTGCACCTGATCCTGCACCGTCAGCGTACCGCTCACCGACGCCTGGGTCGCCTTGGTGACGGCGCTCATGTTGGGCGCGGCACGATCGCCCAGGTACACCGAATCCAGTTCCTTGCCGGAATAGACCAGCTTGTTCTCCGCCCCATCGATCTTGAGGATGGCCATGGCGCCCTTGTTGAAGGCACGGAAGATCGAGTGGTCGACCAGCACATAGCTGCCAGGCACGCGCGCGGTGAACTTCACAACCGCCGCGCCACCCGCCGGGATCAACGTGGTCTGCACGTTCTTCTGCACGTTGGTGCCGCCCTCGTAGCGCACCTGATCGAAGATGGCGCCGATCACGTGGAAGCTGGAGACCAGGTTGGGCCCGCCGTTACCCACGAAGATGCGCACCGTTTCGCCCACCTTGGCGTGCAGCGCCTTGTCACCGGTGAGCGCGCCTTCCGCACCGTTGAACAGCACGTAGCTCGGGCGTTCGTCGATGGCCTTTTCCATGTCGAACGGCTGCAGGCCCTTCTCGCGGTACTTGCCGGCGGTGTAGAAATCGCCCTGCATGACGTAGTACTCGTGATCAACCTTGGGCAGGCCTTCGGGCGGTTCGACCAGGATCAGGCCGTACATGCCGTTGGCGATATGCATGCCCACGGGTGCGGTGGCGCAGTGGTAAACGTAAATGCCCTCGTTCAGCGCCTTGAAAGTGAACTGCGATTCATGGCCCGGGGCGGTAAAGCTCGATGCTGCGCCGCCACCCGGCCCGGTCACGCCGTGCAGGTCGATGTTGTGCGGCATCTTGCTGCTCGGGTGGTTCTTGAGGTGGAACTCCACCGTGTCGCCCTGCCGCACGCGGATGAAACTGCCAGGAACGGTGCCGCCGAACGTCCAGAAGGTGTAGCTGACCCCTTCCGAGATCTGCATTTCCTTCTCGACCACTTCCAGCTCCACGATGACCTTGGCTGGATAGGTCCGGTTGACCGGCGGCGGCACAAGCGGTGGACTCGTCAGGACGGCGTGGATCGGCTCCCCGCGTGGCGGCCCGAAGTCACCCGGTAACTTGGCGCTGGCGGCGCGGGCCGCAGTGCCTGCAAGCAGTGCGCCCAGCACCACAGAAATCAAGCCCGCGCGCATCAGGCTGCGGACGGTGTGAAGACGGCTCATTTTTTCCCCCGTGTATCGGTCTGGTGTCGTCCGCTCCACGTTAGGCCGCGGCGGCCATTAGGGCTTTGATACAGCGCAAACGAAAACCCGCCCCGACCGGCACATCCACCCCACCGCGTGGCACGCAAGCCCAGCCGTGGCCTGATTTGCGACTCAAGATACCCATAAAACAAGCATCTGACATACATCAATAACACCGGGGATTTCACTCACTAATATAGTTGCATCCTTAATGCATCTTTTTGATGCGACACCCACAGAGGGAATCCCCATGACACAGTCCGCCTCCACCATCCAGCTCGACCTCCGCGTGCTGGCGCCGCGCGAGCGCCATCCGCTGATCTTCTCCGCCTTTGGGGAACTCGGCATCGGGCAGAGCCTGGAGCTGATCAACGATCACGATCCGCGCCCCCTGCAGTCGCAGTTTCAAGTCGAGCGCCCGGGGCAGTTTTCCTGGGACTACCTTGAGCGCGGCCCAGGCACGTGGCGCGTTGCCATCACCAAGGTGGCGTCTGCCGCCAGTGCCGGCCACTGCTGCGGTGGTTGCGGTGGTGGCGCCTGAATTTCCGATTGCATCCTGCAAGGAACCTTGTCATGAAAACCAATCAAAGGCTGTGGCGGTGGCTCGGCCTGATCTTCATCCTGTCGTTCGGGGCATTGGGCTATCTGGGCCGGCAGATCTATCTGGCAGCGCCGCCGATTCCGCATGCCGTCGTCACCCCTGTGGGCGAGGTGCTCTTTACCGGTGAGCAGATCCAGCGCGGCCAGGAAGCCTGGCTGGCAGCCGGCGGCCAGCAGCTCGGCACCGTCTGGGGCCACGGCAGCTACGTTGCACCTGACTGGTCTGCCGATTGGCTGCACCGTGAAGCCACAGCGCTGCAAGCCATCCGCGCGCATCAGCAGTTCGATACCGATGCGCCGTTGACGACCGTGCAGCAAGCCGCCGTCGACGCCAGCGTGAAGGAGGAAATGCGCCGCAATACGTACGACGCAAATCACGACATCCTGACCGTGTCGCGTGAGCGCGCAGAGGCCATCCGCGGTGTGGCCCAGCACTTCGAGGCCCTGTTCGGCACCGATCCGTCGCTGGCAACGCTGCGCGATCAATACGCCATGGCCACCGGCGTGCTGCCGGAGGCGGCCGATCGTGAAGCCCTGGCGGCGTTCTTCTTCTGGACGTCGTGGGCCGCCGCTGCCGACCGCCCAGGCGAGACCGACATCTCGTATACGAGCAACTGGCCGCATGAACCGCTGGTGGGCAACACCATGACCGGTGGTGCCGCAGTGTGGTCGATGGTCAGCATCGTGCTGCTGCTGGGCGGTATTGCCGCCATGCTGTGGCTGCACGGCAGCAGCAAGCATGAAGAGGAGTCTGCGCCGCTGCCGGCCGATCCGTTCCTCAACGTGGTGGCCACGCCGTCGATGAAGGCCACGCGCAAGTACTTCTTTGCCGTGATCGGCCTGATGCTTGTGCAGATCGGCATGGGCGCCATCACCGCGCACTATGCGGTGGAAGGTGAATCGTTCTTCGGGATTCCGCTGGCGCAGGTGCTGCCTTACGTGATCAGCCGCACCGTGCACACGCAGCTTGGCGTGCTATGGATTGCCACGGCGTGGCTGGCCACGGGCCTGTACATTGCGCCGCTGCTGTCGGGGCGTGAACCGAAGTTCCAGAAGCTGGGCGTTGACCTGCTGTTCTGGGCGCTGATCTTTATCGTGGTGGGGTCCATCGCCACTGGCTGGCTCGGCACGCTGCAACATCGCGGTGCAGACTTCGGCTTCTGGGTCGGTAACCAGGGGCTGGAATACACCAGCATGGGCCGCGTGTGGCAAATCTTGCTGTTTGTCGGCCTGCTGTTCTGGGTCGTGCTGCTGGGCCGTGCCCTGTGGCCGGCACTGAAGACGCCGTCGGAATCGCGCGGCCTGATCGCCATGGTGTTCCTCTCGGCCACCTGCATCGGCGGGTTCTATTCGACTTCGCTGGTGTGGGGCCAACACACGCACTATTCGATGATCGAGTACTGGCGCTGGTGGCTCGTCCACCTGTGGGTCGAGGGCTTCTTTGAAGTGTTCGCCACCGCCGTCATCGCGCTCATCTTCACGCGCCTGGGCCTGATTCGCGCCAGCAGCGCCAACCGCGCCATCGTGGCCGAGACGATCGTGTTCCTGTTCGGCGGCATTCTGGGCACGCTGCATCACCTGTACTTCACGGGGACACCGACCTCGATCATCTCGGTGGGTGCAGTGTTCTCTGCGCTGGAAGTGGTGCCGCTTTCGCTGATCGGGCTCGAAGCGCTGCAGAACTATCGCCGCACGCAAGGCACACCGTGGCTCAATGCATACAAGTGGCCCGTGCTGTGCTTCGTGGCCGTGGGCTTCTGGAACACCGTCGGCGCCGGCCTGCTCGGCTTTGCCATCAACCCGCCCGCTTCGCTGTACTACGTGCAAGGTCTGAACATGACGGCCGCCCACGGGCACGCCGCGCTATTCGGGGTGTACGGCATGCTCGGTATCGGCTTGATGCTGTTCTGCCTGCGCGGCCTGTATGCGCGCAGCCTGCATGCCGATCGCCTGCTCAAGCCCGCGTTCTGGGGCCTGAACATCGGCTTGGCGATGATGGTATTCATGTCGCTGCTGCCGGCCGGCATCTATCAGGCCTGGGCGAGTGTCACCAAGGGCATGTGGTACGCCCGCTCGCCGGAAGTGGTGCACTCGAAAGTGATGGAAACGCTGGTCTGGCTGCGTGTGCCGGGTGACATCGTGTTCGCCATCGGTGCGCTTGTGCTGGCCTGGTATGCGCTGCGGCTGCTGCGCCGTCCGAAGGCCCAACAGATGGAGCCATTGCCGGCTTCGGCTCGCGCGACGCGTTAATTCCTCATCCAGCAGTCCTCCCAAAAACCCGCAGGGCCCGTGTCGATCTGACCGGGCCCTGCGGGTTTTCCTGTAATGCCCTCCGCCCCCCAACCTCCCTACAATGTCGAGTCATATAGATGAATAGTTGACCACTTTTGACACCCATGCCCGCCGATCTCCGCCTGCCCCGCTACCAGCAATTGCGCGACGATCTGGCCGCGCAGATCGCCCAACAGCACTGGCGCCCGGGCGACGCCATCCCGACCGAAGCCGAGCTTGCCAAGACGTACAACGTGGCGGTCGGCACCGTCCGCAAAGCCGTAGACGTACTGGTGGCCGAAGGGCTGCTCGAACGCTTCCAGGGCCGTGGCACCTTTGTGCGGCGTGCCAGCTTTGCCAGTTCCTTGTTTCGCTTCTTCCGCTTCCAGAGTGAAAGCGGCGAGCGGCGCATTCCTGAGAGCCGCATCCTCAAGCGGGACGTGCTGGATGCCCCGTCGGCACCGGCTGCAGGCCTGCAGATTGAAACCGGCGCACCGGTCATTCGCCTGACCCGGCTGCGCCTGCTGGATGGCGCACCCATGCTGGCCGAAGAAATCTGGTTGCCATATGACCGCTTTGCGTCGCTCGCCACGCTGGATCTCGACGCGTTTGGCGACCTGCTGTATCCGCTGTACGAATCGCACTGCGGCCAGATCATTGCGAGCGCCGAAGAAACGCTCACCGCCGAAGCCGTCAACGCAACGTATGCGCGCCTGTTGCGCATCCAGCCCGGCGATCCGGTGATGGTCATCGAACGCGTTGCGCGCGGCTACGACCGGGTGCCGCTCGAATGGCGGCGTTCGCGCGGCGCGGCGGCGCACTTCCGGTACCACGTGGATATCCGGTAGCGCCGCCTACGCTGCAACCCAATCCGACAAAAACACACACAGGAGACAACATCATGCAGGCCAACGCATCGACGGCCCCACCGCTGCTGGACGTGCGCGGCGTCACGCTGCAGTACAAGACACGCCAGCATCTGGTGACGGCCACCTACCGCGTCGACTTCCAGGTCTACCCCGGCGAGCGCTACATCCTGCTTGGCCCCTCGGGCTGCGGTAAATCGACATTGCTCAAGGCCATCGGCGGCTACCTCACGCCCACCGAAGGCGAGATCCGTCTCAAGGGCCAGCCCGTGAGCAAGCCCGGGCCGGATCGCATGATGGTGTTCCAGGAGTTCGACCAGCTCCTGCCGTGGAAGACCGTGAAGGAAAACGTGCTGTTCCCGCTGCTCTCCACGGGCAAGCTGGGCGCGCGTGAAGCCGAGGAACGCGCGCTGCACTACATCAACAAGGTCAACCTCACCAAGTTTGCCGACCATCACCCGCACATGCTGTCGGGCGGGATGAAGCAGCGTGTGGCGATTGCACGCGGCATGGCCATGGAGCCCGACGTGCTGCTGATGGACGAGCCCTTCGCCGCGCTCGACGCGCTCACGCGCCGCAAGATGCAGGACGAGTTGCTGCAGCTGTGGGACGAAACGCGCTTCACCGTGCTGTTCGTCACGCACTCGATTCCGGAGGCGATCCGCTGCGGCAGCCGCATCCTGATCCTGTCGCCGCATCCGGGCCAGGTACGCGCCGAACTGCCGAGCCTTGCGCGCGGCGATGATGACCCGGAGCGCTTCAAAGCCCTCGAAGCCGAGATCCACGACATGCTGTTCGCCCGCGCGGTGGAGGAAACCCATGCAGACTGAAACCCTTTCCATGCCGGCCACCACCGACATCAGCAACCGTGCGCCCGTCTACAGCACGCCCGTGGCGTTCGAGCGCATCGGCGTGGTCGAAAAACCGCTCTCCATTGCCGAGCGTTTGTACGAACAGGCATGGCTGCGCAAGCTCGTCATCCTCATCGTTCTGGCACTCGTGTGGGAAGGCGGCGCACGCTGGCTCGACAACCCACTCTTGCTGCCGACTTTTTCCGACACCGTGCAGGCGCTGTGGGCTGGGCTAGCCAGCGGCACGCTGTTTGCTCGCATCGGCACGTCGATGCAAACGCTGCTGGCAGGCTACGCGCTCGGCTTGGCGTTGTCCTGCGCGCTGGTCGTGCTCGGCATCAGCAACCGGCTCGGGCAGGACTTCCTGGAAACGCTCACCGCCATGTTCAACCCGCTGCCCGCCATTGCGCTGCTGCCAATCGCCCTCGTGTGGTTCGGCCTGGGCAACGGCAGCCTGATCTTCGTGATCGTGCATTCGGTGGTGTGGGCGGTGTCGCTCAACACGCATGCCGGTTTCCTGTCGGTATCGAACACGCTGCGCATGGTGGGCCGCAACTACGGGCTATCCGGCATGGGATACCTGACGAAGATCCTGATCCCCGCCGCATTCCCGTCCATCCTCACTGGCCTGAAGATCGGCTGGGCCTTCGCATGGCGCACGTTGATCGCCTCGGAACTGGTGTTTGGCGTCAGCTCCGGCCAGGGCGGCCTCGGCTGGTACATCTACGAGAACAAGAACCAACTGCAAATTCCCGAAGTGTTCGCCGGCCTGCTGACGGTGATCATCATCGGCCTGCTGGTAGAGAACCTCGTGTTCCGTACGCTTGAAGCCCGTACCGTCAAACGCTGGGGCATGCAGAACTGAACATGGGCGCAACGCCAGCGCCCAGACGGTGTGGCCGTACCCTGCCCTAGATGGCGCCTTGAATTTCTGTTGCAGGGAGGAAAAAGGAAGGGAAACTGTCTGAGCGAAGCGAGTTTTTCCCTTCCTCTCTCTGCGACATAAATTCAAGGGGTGGGTCGCCATCTCGGGCGCGCCTTTCTTTGCTTACTTTCTTTGGCAAGACAAAGAAAGTGAGTCGCCCCCGGCAGGGGGTGAAACAAGAAGCGCACCACCAACAAACATAAAGACCAACAGATCAACAAGGAGACAACACACATGCAGCACCCCCGCCGCACCATCCTCCGCCTGACAATCGCCGCCACGCTGGCCGCATCGCTCCTGGCCGGCGCCATCACCACCGCCCACGCAGAAGCCACCGAAGTCCGCATCTCCCACGGCTACGGCATCCTCTACCTGCCCATCATGGTCATGGCCAGCGAGCACTTCCTGGAAAAACAAGCCAAGGCCGCCGGCCTGGGCGACGTCAAGGCCAGCTACCGCGTGCTCGACGGCGGCAACGTCATCAACGACGCCATGCTCTCCGGCGCGCTCGACATCGCCTCGTTGGGCGTACCCGGCTTCCTCACGCTCTGGGACAAAACCCGCGGCAGCGCGATGGAAGTGCGCGGCCTGTCGTCGCTCAGCTCATCGTCGATGTACCTGATGACGCGTAACCCGAACGTCAAAACGCTGGCGGATTTCTCCGACAAGGACCGCATCGCCGTGCCCGGCATCAAGACCTCGCTGCCCGCCGTGGTGCTGCAAATGGCCGCCGCCAAAACCTTCGGCGACAAGCAGTTCAACAAGCTCGACCCGATCACCGTGCCGCTGCCGCACCCTGACGCCACCGCCGTCATGCTGGCCGGCGGCAGCCAGATCAACAGCCACATGGCGTCGCCGCCGTTCTCGTACACCGAAGCCGCGGCCCCCGGCCTGCACCGCGTGTTCAACACGGTGGACGTGCTCGGCAACATCACGCTGGACATGACCTACACCAGCAAGAAGTTCTACGAGGCCAACCCGAAGCTGTCGGCGGCATTTGTGGCCGCGCTCGATGAAGCCAATGCCCTCATCGCCAAGGACAAAACCAAAGCCGCGCAGATCTACATCGCCCAGTCGAAGGTGAAGAGTTCGCCGGAAGAGGTGAAGAAGATACTGGACGATCCGGATTCGCGCTTCACGACCACGCCGGTGGGCGTCGCACACTATGCTGAATTCATGCAGCGCGTGGGCACGCTCAAGAACAAGCCGGCGTCGTGGAAGGATCTGTTCTTTCCGACGGTGCAGAGCCGACAGGGCTCGTAAGCACGCCGCACGCAGCATCCACACGGAGACATTCCATGGCACTACGCATCGTCCGGCTCGGCGAGCCGCGTCACCCCGATGAAGGCTTGCGCATCGGCACCGTGCGGCGCCCACCGCGCGGCGTGCCCAAGGAAGAATTTTCCAGCCGCGATTTCTACGACGTGTGGATGCCGTTGCTCTCCCCCACGCCGGAACTCGTCAAGCAGGCCCTGGCCGCACAGAGCGCGCACGACGAGAAAGGCTGGAACACCTTCGTGCGACACTTCCGCACCGAAATGCGCGACGGTGATGCGGCACGATTGCTCGATATGCTGGCCGCACTTTCGCACCAGACCAACCTGTCGGTCGGGTGCTATTGCGAGGACGAGGCGCATTGCCATCGGTCGGTGCTGCGCGCGTTGTTGAAGGAACGTGGGGCGAAGCTGGCTCCGTGAACGATGTTTCCACCTGCACAAGGAAAACCATGCCGACCCTGCCCCGCACACCGCGCTGCGCAGTCTCATCTGCCCTCTTGCTCGCGCTGGCCATGACGGTCGCGCAGACGGTGACGGCGCAAACCGCCCCCGCCGCACTGCAACCGGCCGAGTCTCACCACACCGTCGCCACGCTATCGGCCACGGGGGTGCAGATCTACGTTTGCAAGCGCGACGGCGACAAGCCTTTGGCGTGGGTCTTCAAGGCGCCGCTGGCGGAGCTTTACGATGCGAGCGGCAAGCTCATCGTCAAACACGGTACGGGCCCAAGCTGGGAGGCCTCCGACGGCAGCAAGATCACAGGCAAAGTCTTGCAGCAGGCGCCCAACACCGCGGAAGCCGGTGCCATTCCGCTGCTGCTGTTGCAAGCCACGCATGCCGGCGGCGCGGGCGTGTTGGGCGGTGTGCGCTACGTGCAACGGCTGCAGACCCACGGCGGCATCGCGCCCGCACAGCCCTGCACGGAGGAAGGCCAGGAAGGCCGCAGCCCGTACCTGGCACAGTACGTTTTCCTTGACTGACGCAGCGTCGCACATACAGCGCCCTACCCCATACAGGGGACGCCGCTCTCCCCTGGCACCCCTATAACGAAGACACACGCGACCGGTTGTTCACCGCGTCGCGCCGTCGTCATTCGTCATTCCAGGAGGACCGCCATGGGCCGCCGCTACATCGATTGCCGCGCCTTCCCCAGCGAGACCAACTGCTCGGTCGCCATCAGCGCCGACAGCGATGCCGAGTTGCTGGAGGCGGCGGTACAGCATGCCGTTTCCATGCACAAGCACACCGATTCGCCCGAATTGCGGGCGCAACTGCAAACCCTTTTTCAGGACGGCACCCCCGCCGTGGCGCCACCCAAGACGGCCACCGCCTGATCGGCGCCTAGCGACGCGCCGACAGCGCGAGCATCAGCCGCACGACATCGCACTGGCTGTGGGTGTTGGTCTTGCGATAGACGTGCTTGAGATGCGTGCGCACCGTATCGAGTGAAATGCCCAGCGTGCGGGCAATGCAGGCCGGGTCGGAGCCGCTTGCGAGCAGACCGGCCACATCGGCTTCGCGGCGTGTCAGGTGGAATGCGTCGGTCAGCCAAAGGCTGGCCGGCTGCGCAGGCGAAATGCCAGCGCGCGCGGCAACGCGTTGCCAGCACAACGGCAGCGCTTGCGCAAAGTGCGGCAGCAACGCTTGTGGCGCCGCACCATGCTGCATGGGTTGCGGCACGCCCGCCTTGCGGTAATCGAGCCACACTGCGCCGCACACTTCGGCATCAGCCACGGGCCAGCCGTCGACGCCATCACCGCGTACCGCATGCAGCAGCACGTCGGCCGAGCGAGCGCCGCGCGATGCCGCCCAGTGCCACCTCCCATCGACGCGCCACCGGATCATGGCCGCAGCATGGTGCGCGCCGCACGCATCGCGCAGCACGTTCATCACGCCCACGGCGTCGCCCGCGCAGGCCGCCACGTAGCATTGGCGCAGCACGGTTGCCGAGGCATGAGGTGACGTGACAGAAAGATGCGGCATGAAGGCAATACGGGCGCAGCGGCTTGCGACCGCTGCGCCCGTTTCGAAAGGGACTTCATTATAGGAAGCGCGTCACCTCCCGCACTGCTCCTTTTGCCCTAAGCCCATCGCGTGGATCAGGCCAGCGCGCGGCGCGACATCCAGCGTGCACGCAGATGGTCGTACGCAAAGTTGAAGAAGAACGTGTACGGCAGGAACAGCAGCATGATGCCGATGTCGAGTACGAACGCTTCCCACAGCCCCACGTCGAGCCACCAGGCGGCCAGTGGCACCAGCATCAAGACCAGCCCAGCCTCGAACAGACAGGCATGGATCACCCGCAGGACCACGGTGCGCGGGAGCCTGTAGCGACGCTCCACGCGCTCGAAGATGGCGTTGAACACCATGTTCCACACCATCGCCACCGCCGCAAACATGAGCGTCATCACGCCCATTTCGGCCAACGGCAAATCCATCAGCCAGCTAAACAGCGGGGCGCAGATCAGCATGGCAACCAACTCGAACGTCAGCGCATGCACGAGGCGCTCGGCTGGCGTTTTTTGTATGACTTGCATTGCAATTACCTCCAAAGAACGAGGATCATTTTCATCGGAATTATCCGTATGATCCAGTTCATTAGTATCGGTTTTTCCGATATATTGGCCGGTGCACCACCATCTGGAGTGCTGAATGCGTCAATCACCCGAAGCCTTACTGGCCTTTGCCGAGGCCGCTACGCTGGGTTCCTTTTCCGCCGCAGCCCGAAAATTGGGCAAGCGGCAATCCACGATCAGCGAGGCGATCGCCAATCTTGAAATCGACCTCGGTCTGACGCTGTTCGACCGTAGCACGCGCCAGCCCACGTTGACCGAAGCGGGCCACGCGATGCTCACTCAGGTGCGCCGCGTGCTCGACGCCAGCGCACAGATGGACCGCCTGGCCGCACAGATGGCCGGCGGTCTGGAGGCGCGCCTGACGCTCGTCATGTCTGACACCTACCAATCCGATCGCTATGAGCAAACGCTGGCCACACTCGAGCAGCGCTACCCCGATCTTGAACTCGAATGCCTGATCGCCGAACACGAAGACGTGGTCGACATCATCCAACTGGGCCGTGCCCAGATCGGTTTGGTGGCCGCGCAGCCGGCATATCCGGCCGATATCGGCTGGGCGACCATTGCAGAGCAATCGGAGATCGGACTGTTCGTGGGGCTGCAGCACCCACTCGCCCGATACGGCGACGAGGAAGTGCCGCACGCCATCCTGCGCGAGGCGCGCGAGCTACGGCTGAACACCTTCGTCGACCCAACGGGGCCACGCACCGACGCGGTACCCGTGCGCAGCCTGCGCCGCTGGTCTGCACCGAGCTATCTGATGCTGCTGGAAATGGCCGTGCTGGGCTTCGGATGGACGGAGTTGCCGCGCTGGCTGGTGGACCACTTCGCGGCAGACCGGTTGCATGAAGTGCGTGCGCGGGGCTGGCCCCGCCTCGTGCCGGTGGACGCCGTATGGTCACGCAATCGCACACTTGGGCAGGCCGGCGCCTGGCTGCTCGAAACGATGCTGGCGGGCTAGGCGCTCACGCGTTTTCGTCCAGCCGTTCGATGATCAGATGCGAGAGTTGGGCGGTCTGCTCTTTCGTCAGCGTAAATTCCACGCCAAACGAAGGAAACGCAGACGCGGTTGTGCCCAGCGCAGGCGACCCACTTGCCACCCGGCCGGTCAGGGAAAACGTCTCCAACTGACCGTCCACGTAGGCATTGAAATCGAGGGCGAGTCCGTCACCGGGTTGGAACGCGGGGTTGGCGCTCTGCACCAGCGCACCGTTCAGGCAGATGTCGCGGATCACGGCCACGCGGTCCGCTGCCGACGCGGCCTGCCCCTGCGCGCGCACGCGCGCACCGATGCGAACCTGCACGCGCTTGGCACGGCGCAGCGGCATCTTCTGCATCTTGAGTGGCGCCGACAAGACCAGATACGGCGAGGGAAACTGTCCCACAGACACCACGCTGCACATCATGGTGAACACCGAGCGGCCGGAAAAACCGCGCAGTATCAGCACGTCTCGCGGCTCGGGCCGCAGCGTGCGCTTGGCGTCGGCTGGCTGCGTGACAAACAGCGCCTCTCCTTCGATATAACCGATCAGGCGGCACGGGAGCAGGCCACTTAGCGGTGCGGACTTCTCCTGCACCTGCAAGACGGTGCCCACCGTCAGGCCGGCCGACCCGAGCCGGGGCGGCGCTTCCGCGGGCGCGGTGGCAGGCACGGCGGCAATGTCATCACCTTCTGCCAGTGCCAGCACCGGGCCGTGGTGAAACAGAAGGCGAACGTCTTCGGCATCCGGCACGACAGCACCGGCGGGCAGCAAAAGCCGGCCCACACTGTCAGCCAGGGGAAACGGCAGCGGTTGACCGACCGGAACGTCTTCCTGCGTGAGTTGCCGCGTTTTCTGAAGGATCATGGGTGGCAAAGGATCGCGTCTGTCATGGGCGGGCCAAGGCAAATGCCTTGGCAGGTACCCCCGCCATTTTGTAACAATGGCCGGCAAATCGCCGGAGAGCAACTCGCATCAACCCTCCCCGCCTGACCTGCATCAACGGCAAGCGTTTTCGTCACCCAGCAACTGCAGTGGCCTCAATCTCGACAGCCAGCCCGTAGTGCAGCGTCGGTACCGGCACGACGGCGCGCGCCGGACGCAACTCGCCGATCCACGCGCTATAGAGCGCATCGAACGCGGGCCAGTGCGATTCCATGTCTGTCACGTACACGCGCACCTGTACCAGGCGCGAGCGGTCTGTGCCGGCAGCGGCAAGCACAGCGTCGAGGTTCGACAGCACCTGCCGCACCTGCGTCTCGAACGGCGCGTCAACGAGCTTTTCGCCGGTGGGCGTCACGGGAATCTGTCCGGCGACGAACACGAAGCCATTGGCGCAGACCGCGTGCGAGTAATGCCCCGCAGGCGGGCGCAGTTGCGGCGCGTTCAGGTAGCGTGCATCGCTCATTTCGCTGCCTCCGCGCCCAGCACAAGCTTGGCGAAGAGTTGCAAGTCCACATTGCCGCCCGACAGGATCACGCCGACGCGCTTGCCTCGCACATCGACCTTGCCGTTCAGCACCGCAGCTGCAGCCAGGCAGCCGGTGGGCTCGACCACCGCCTTCATACGCGAGGCGAAAAACTGCATGGCGCTGACGAGTTCTGCATCGCTCACGGTCACGATGTCGTCAACCAGTTCGCGAATCACGGCAAACGTGTAGTTGCCCAGGTGTTGCGTCTGCGCGCCGTCGGCCAGCGTCTTGGGTGTATCGATGTGGACGATCTCGCCCTTGCGAAAGCTCTGCTGGCCGTCGTTACCGGCCTCTGGCTCGACGCCGAAGATCTTGCACGCCGGGTTCAGTGCGCGCGCTGCCGTGGCGCAGCCCGAGAGCAGCCCGCCGCCGCCCAGCGGAGCGAGCAGCACGTCAAGCTGGCCGACCTCTTCGATCAGTTCCTTCGCCGCCGTGCCCTGCCCGGCCATCACGTGCGGATGGTCGTATAGCGGGATCAGCGTGAGGCCATTTTCTTCGGCCAGCTTGCGGCCGATGGCTTCGCGGTCTTCGGTGTAGCGGTCGAAGAACACGACCTCGCCGCCGTAGCCGCGCGTGGCTTCCACTTTCACGACGGGCGCGTCCTTCGGCATGACGATGACGGCGCGCATGCCAAGCAGCCTGGCCGACAGCGCAATCGCCTGAGCGTGGTTGCCCGACGAAAACGTGATCACGCCGGCCTTGCACTGCTCCGGCGTGAATTGCGACAGCGCGTTGTACGCCCCACGAAACTTGAACGCGCCCATGCGCTGGAAGCTCTCGGCCTTGAAGAACAGCTCGGCGCCACTCATGGCGTTGGCGGTAGCGGAGGTCAGCACCGGCGTCTTGTGGGCGACACCCTGCAGTCGGGCGTGGGCTGCAACGACGTCGTCATAGGAAATGGGCAGGCTCATGCGAGATCCTCGGGAAGATAGGTGTAGACGGTGGAGCGCGCCACGCCGAGTGTCTGAGCGACTTCGGTCAGCGCGCGGCGCAAGTTCAGCAGGCCGCTGGCGGCCAGTTCGCGCATGGCCTCTCGGCGCTGGTCGAGGGTCATGGCCATGGGTGTGGTGTTGCGGGCGGCAGCAAATTGTTCGAGCGCGATGCGCACGTCTTCCACGCGGCGGGAGCCGAGCGACTCGGGCACCGGCGGCGCAGCCACATCGACGCGCATCAGTTGCGTGAGGCCGGTGGTCACGGCATGCAGCATGGAGACATCCATGTTCAGGCAGATGGCCGCCACGTAATCGCCGCGACTGTTCTTCAGCCCGATCGACGTGCTCTTGGCCGGGCGCCCGTCGGGAAACCGGTTGGCGTAGTTCTCGATGACTTCCGGGAAGTCGGGGTCGGCCAGGCGCGCGAGTCCCAGTTCCGTCACGGCGTCGCCGACCTGGCGGCCGGACAGGTTGTTGGCGATGGCGACGACGGCATGATCGGGATCGGTCAGGTCGTGCAGGACGACTTCCACCAGCGGCGCCAGCGTCTTGCCCAGCGCCTCGACGATCTTGCGGCCTTCGCGCAGCAGAAGGCGGTTTTCTTCGATGGGCTTCATAGCACTGACGATACGTCAATTACTGACATTTTGTCAATGTCTGCCTCGATCTCTTCGCGCGCAACGTCTTCAATATCCGGGCGTACGGCAACGCACAGTCCTGCAACTGCATTCCCATTCAGCCCGGCCGCACACTGGCATTGCGCGTGGCACACAACTTCTGAACTTGGTTGGTCCAACAGAAGGCGCTTGTGTGGGCGCCCCCGTTTGTTCGCCGAAAATGCTGCCCGCGACGGGACGGCGAGCGGGCTTGTGAAACCCGCCCGCTCATGCCGGTGAGAGCGGCCAGCGGATGGGCTTAAGGCTGGCTCATGCCGCCGTCGGCAATGATTTCCGTGCCGACAATGAAGGCCGATTCGGGCGCCGACCGATGCAGCACCGTCGACGCAATCTCTTGCGGCCGGCCAAAATGGCCCAGCGGCTGGCCCTGGATCTGTGCGGCGGCCGAGCCGATCTCGTCATTGGTGCGACGAACGAGTCGCCGTCCATTCCCAACCTCGTGTGGTTCGAGCTGGGCGTGGTGGAATGGGTGTTTGCCTTATCGCCCCGGCATCCGCTGGCAGCCATCGACGCGCCCCTCACGCGTGAGGAAATCGCCCGGCATCGCGCCGTGGTGGTGGCCGATTCCGCGCGCACCACTGCCGGCCGCGCCTACGGCATGCTCAGCGGGCAGCCCACGCTCGCCGTGCCCAGCATGCGCGCCAAGACACTGGCCCAGCGCGACGGCCTGGGCGTCGGCTGGCTGCCGAGACACCGTGTCGCATCCCTGCTTGCGCGCGGCGATCTGATTGAAAAGCGCACTACCGATCCACGCGAGCCGAACCTGCTCTACGTCGGCTGGCGCAGCGGCGTTGGCGACGGTGAAGGCCGCGCACTCCAATGGTGGCTGGAACAACTACGGCAGCCCCGTCTGGCCAGGCGGCTGGTGCAGGGCACCGACACATTCGCCTGAAACTTCGCCGGGGCATCTGATGTTGCCTATGCTGGGATGGCGCCGGCGCCGCATTGGCCGTCTGCGCCTCCAGGCGTCGCCGACTGTTGCGGAATGATCAACGTTGCAGCGTTTGTCTTCTGACAAACCCTCGGGTTGGTCAACGCCCGCTGTCGGCCAGCGTTAATCGGTCACGCACGTATATTCGTGCCTCGTTGAGGGTCTCGTTATGAAACTGTCTGCGTTGATGTTTTCCATGGGTGCGCTGGTGATGGGCTCCGCCATTGCCCAGGGCACCGCCGCACCTGCCACCGCTGCGGCAGCTGCCCCGGCGGCCGTTCATGCGGTCTGCAAGGACGGCACGCCCTACAGCGGCGCGACGCTCAAGGGCGCCTGCCGCGGCCACGGTGGTGTCGACAAGAAAGCCAGCGCAGGCGGAGCCCCAGCCGCCGCGCCGGCCGCCCCCGCAGCAACGCCTGCCGCGCCGGCCCCGGCCAAACCCGCCGCAGCGGCTCCGGCTGCGCCTGCCGCCGCTCCCGCCCCTGCACCCGCAGCCAAGCCCACCGCCGCGCCTGCCAAGCCAGCCGCGGCCGCTGCTGGCACCGTTGCTCCCGGCGGCGGCCCGGACAAGGTGTGGGCCAATGCCAGCACCAAGGTCTACCACTGCCCGGGCGATCGCTACTACGGCAAGACCAAGCAGGGCGAATACATGACCGAAGCCGATGCCAAGGCCGCCGGCATGCGCCCGAGCCGTAACAAGGCCTGTACCAAATAAGACGCGCCTGTAGCAAAACCGTACGCCGCGGCCCACCGGGGTCGCGGCGTTGTCTATTTCAGCCGGACCACCGCGCCGCATGCCCCCAAGCAACGAACATCCCGCCACCGCCCTGCAACATCCGGAGAGTTTCGCCCCGCTGGATGCGCCGCCCCAGCCGCCACAGCAGCGCGTGGTGCGCGACGTCATCGCCGGATTCTCGATTGCGGGTCTGTTGCTGCCCGAAGCCGTTGCCTACGCAGGCATCGCCAGCCTGCCGCCGCAGGCCGGGCTGATCGCATTGCTGTGCGGTCTGGTGGTCTACTCGCTGCTCGGCACGAGCCGCTTTGCCATTGTCTCGGCCACGTCGTCGTCCGCTGCCGTGCTGTTTGCAACGGTGCTGTCGGAGCCCGGCGCCAGCGGCGCGACGGCGCTCACGATGGCCGCCGCGCTCATCATCGCGACGGGCGTGCTGTTCATCCTGGCGGGCGCGGCGCGGCTGGGCGGTATGTCGGATTTCATCGCGCGGCCGGTGCTGCGCGGTTTCACGTTTGGGCTGGCGCTGACGATTGCCATCAAGCAGTTGCCCAAGATCCTCGACGTGGCCGTTCATCACAGCGACACGCCCCGCGTTGCGCTCGACCTCATCGCCGGCGCGGCTGGCGCCAACCAGTACAGCACGGCATTGGGCGCCGTCGCACTCGCGCTGCTCTTCGGCCTCGGGCGCTGGGGGCGCATTCCGGCCACGCTGGTCGTCATCGTGCTGGCCATCGCAGCCGGCTACTGGATCGACTGGCATGCTCACGGCATTGCCGTGGTCGGCCATATCGACCTGCAAAACATCAGCTTCGGCGTACCCGACCTGGGCCGCGCGCAATGGATGCAGAGCGCCGAACTCGGTTTTGCGCTCATGCTGATCCTCTATGCCGAGTCCTACGGCTCGATCCGCAACTTCGCGCTCAAGCACGGCGACAGCATCTCCGCCAACCGTGACCTCGTCGCCCTGGGCTGTGCGAATCTGCTCTCGGGCCTGCTGCACGGCATGCCCGTCGGCGCCGGATATTCCGCCACGTCTGCCAACGAAGCCGCGGGTGCGCAATCGCGGTTCTCGGGGCTGTGCGCGGCGGCCGTGGTGGCGCTGATCGTGTGGCTGTTCCTGCCGCAGCTCGCGCGTATTCCCGAGCCGGTGCTGGCGGCCATCGTGATCTTTGCGGTGAGCCACTCGCTGCATCCGGCGGTGTTCAGACCTTACTGGGCCTGGCACCGCGATCGGCTCGTGGTGATTGCCGCATTGCTGGCCGTGCTGGTGCTCGGGGTGCTGCACGGGTTGCTCGCCGCAATCGGCGTGAGCTTGCTGCTCACCCTGCGCAAGCTTTCCGAGCCCAACGTAAGCGTGCTGGGCCGCCTGCGCGAGAGCCACGATTTCGTCGATGTGTCTCTGCACCCGGAGGCCAAGCCCGAGCCCGGTGTGCTGATCGTCCGGCCCGAAGTGCCGCTGTTCTTCGCCAACACCGAACGTGTGCTCGGCAAGGTTCGTGCGATGCTCCAACAACCGCACGAGCCCGTGCTGCGCGCCATCATGCTGAGCCTGGAAGAAACGCCGGACGTGGACGGCTCGGCCATCGAAGCGCTGCGCATCTTTGCCGCCGAATGTGCGGCGCGCGGACTGCAACTGATGCTGGTGCGGCTCAAGCCGCGTGCGCTGACCGCCTTGCAGCGCGCCACCGATGACACGCTGCGCACCGAGATGCTGCACGAGTTGAGCGTGGACGAATGTGTGCAGTCGCTGGCGACAGCGCCCAGCACACCTGCTGGCGCCCAAGTCGACAACGCCACGGCATAGGATGGTGCGCGAGGCGCGTCAGCCCCGGGACCGGCGTATCAGCGCGAGGCGTTGCCCGGTGCACGCGCGCCTTCAAGAATGATGCGCGCGAGCTTGGCGTAATCGCCATCAAAGTGATGGCCGCCCGGCAGCTTCACGAGCTGCACCTGCTTCGGATCCAGGCCCGGGCAATTGGTGTCCTTCTCTTCCTTGCCGTAGATGCACATGCCCAGGCCCGCCGGCAGCTTCTGGACCTCGGGCAGGATTGGCAGGCCGGATGCGCTGCTCGACACCCAGTTGGTCATGTGGAACTCAAAATCGGCACGCTTGCCCAGGCCCATCATGACCGCCAGCGCGACATGCTCGCGCGACGCCGCCGGCAACCGGTTGACGATGAAGGGCAGCACGTCTGCGCCCTGCGAATAGCCGATCAGCAACGCCTTCTGCTTCTTCCAGCGCGCAGCGTAAAAGCGCACGAGGCGGTCCATGTCTGCGGCGGCGGAGGCTGGCGTGCGCGGCGTCCAGAAATAGCGCAGCGAATCGATACCGACCACCGACACGCCGGACTTGGAGAGCGCCGCGGCGACCTCCTTGTCCAGCCCTGCCCAACCGCCATCCCCCGAGAGCAGCACCGCGAACAGTTCGGACGACGTACCGGGCTGCGCGGGCACCTCGATGATCGGCAAGTCGGAAACCGCCGCAGGCGGGGGCGGGGGCGGTGCTTTGCGCTGCGCGACAAGCTTGGCGAAGGCGGTTTTGAATGGCTCGGTGGCGGTCACGGGCGGCGCATTGGCAGCCGACGCGGCGGCCGGCAACGCCACCGATTGCGCCCCCGAAATCGTATCGATGAAGGCTTGCGTGGCACGCGCTTCGCACAGCGGACCGGAGCGCCGCGCAAACGACGTCGGTGCAGTCGATTGCAGCGCCACCCACGGCGCAGACAGCTTCGTGGCGGGCAGCAGGACCACGCCCGCGTTTTCTGGCGGCTTGACCCGCTTAGCCGTGGTGCGGCTCTCGCTCATGCGGCGGCTGAAGTGCACACCCTCGCCTTTGCACAGCGGCTTGTGCAGTTCCAGCACCGGGCAGAACTCCATCGACATGGCCCCGGCAAAGATGTTCGGGCGCGCCTGGGCAATCATGGCGTAGGCCAGCGCACCGCCTTCGTTGTCGCCAACGAGGATGGGCGGGTAGTAGCCGGGTACCTTTTCGTAGGCCTGCAGGAAGCGGCTGAAGTTTTCGAGATCGCCATCGGGGAAGGCGCAATCGCCCGGATCTGCCTCCAGGCTGGCGAACAGCGCAGGCGTCGACAGGCCTGCCACCAATGCGCCCTGCTGGGCGAGGCTTTCTGCCATGCGCGATGCGGCGGGCGTCCAGCCCAGATCGCCCGACAGCATCAGCACGACGGAGCGGATTTCGCCCTTCGGCTTGTAGACCGGCACATCGCGAAAACGCCCGTGCGTGACGAACTCGACCGCGCCCGGTGCGGCGGCGGGCGTAGCGGGCGCCACCACCGGCAGCGACAGCACGCCGCCGTTGGCAGCCTTGTTGGCCGTCACGGCCGGCCCGCTCATTTGCAGCCGAGGCGGCATGTCACCGCGCGGCGGCACTGCCACGACACCACTGGCGCCCGTCATGCCCACGGGAGGAATCAGCACCGCGCCCTGCACGGGCGTCGGTTTGGATGTAGGCGCAGGAGCGTCGGCGGCGATGGCCCAGGACGCTGCCAGCACCATGCCGACCGCACCCACATGCCCGGCCAAACGCAAGCCTTTGCGTAGCACTCCCCGATGCCGCGCCTCTTGCGTGCGCGGTGCTTGCCAACTCATTTGGAGATCACTCCCTTCAAGCCGCCGCCGATCAGCGCAGCGACGTCCGTCAATGTGAACAGCGGCGCGATACCGCCACGTGCGAGCAGGTAGCGGGCTTCCCACACGGGCTCGAATTTGTCCTTGAAATTGCGCAGCCCCCTGAAATTGTAGAAGCGCGCACCATGCCGGAACATCATCCGTCCGAAGCGGTGCCAGCGCGGCGCAAGCTGATGCTCAACCATGCCGGACATCGGCGCCATGCCCAGCCCGAAACGCTGATACCCCTGCGCCTGGAAGTGGAGGATGACCTTGCCGAACAGGAAATCCATCGTGCCGGGCGGCACGTCGCTGCGATAGCGCATCAGGTCGACGCTCGCCTCGATGCGCAGCACGTCAGGGCACATCAGCGTGGCAAACGCGAGGATCACGCCTTCGCGGCGCACCACGGCCACGGGCTGGCTGCGGATGTAGCGGTCGTCAAATGCGCCGAGCGAGAAGCCTTTCTCGCGCGCGTTCTGATTGCGCAGCCATTCATCGGAGATGGCCCGCAATTCGTCCAGGACGGTCGGCACGTCTGCCGTCGGGATGATCTCGAACGACAGCCCTTCGCGCTCGCCGCGCGTCACGCCATGGCGCAGGTTGGCGCGGCGCGAGCCCTTGAGGCTGAAGTCGGGCAGCGACACATACGCCTCTTCGCCCAGCTTGTAGGCACGCAGGCCGGCATCGAGATACAGCGGCAGCGTCTGTGGCCGCGTCTTGTAGAACGCGGCGCGCCCGCCATGCGCGTCGGCCATTTCGATAAAGCGCCAGATCAGCTCGGGCCACTCCTGCTGCGCGCCCACGGGGTCCGACAGCGCCACCCACGAGCGCCCCTGCTTGGCGTACATGATGAATGCATTGCCCGACGGCGAGAACAGCAGGCTTTTGTCGCCCATCAGCGCGAGCGTGGCGTCGGCGGCGGGCTGCTTGCGGACGATCTCGGCCGCGCGGGCGAGTTCTTCGTCGCTCGGGTAGGTGGTAACGCCCGGCTCCTTGCGAAAGAGCTGCCACATGCCGAAGCCGAGCCCCGTCACGGCAACGGCCATCAGCGCGCGGATCGAACGCGGCGCATCGCCGTCGAAGGTGAATTGCCACCAGAGCTGGTTGGCGTAGGCCACCTCGCGGTAGGCGAAGAAGAGAATCCACACACACGCCGCAAACACGCAGACCATGGCGAGCAGCCATCCCGCCTCCAACCGCTGCGAGAACAGCGACGACGGCCGGTCAAACTGCCGGCGCGAGACGACGAGCAGCACCGCCAGGGTCACCAGCACCGCCATCTCCGACACCGCAATGCCCTTGGGCAGCGCCAGCACGCCGGTGAGCAGCGACAGCACCAGCGCCGCCCACCATGCAGCATCCAGCCGGTGCAGCAGCCCGCGTGCGACAAACAGCATGATGAACCCGGCCACGCTGCCGATCATGTGCGAGGCTTCGACCACGAACAGCGGCACGTGCATGCGCAGGAGGTCTTCCGCTTCGTCGCTGGCAGGGGTGACGCCCGAGACCAGCAGCATTACGCCCGCCACCATCGTCAGCGCGGCCAGCAGCCCTGGCGACAGCTTGACCGCAGCGCGGCCGAACGGCGCCCCGGCGCCCGAGCGCAACTCGAACGCGCCGAGCATGGCCGCAGCCACGACAAGCGGCAGCAGGAAATAGATGACGCGGTAGAACAGCAGCGCGGCCAGCACCTCGGCCGGCGGCGCCTGGCCGCTGCAGCCAAGCAGGATGACGGCCTCGAACACACCAAGGCCCCCCGGGCTCTGGCTCAGCACGCCCAGCGTGACCGCCAGCGCATAGAACGCCACAAACGTCGGCAGGTCGACCGCGCCTGCCGGCATCAGCACCCACAGCGCCGCCGCGGCCGCAATCATGTCCGCCGCCGAGATCGCAAACTGACGCGCGGCCAACCCGGGCGGCGGCAGGCGGATCTCCCAGCGGCCGAAGAGCATCACATGGCGCTGGCGCATGCACAGCAGCAGCAACGCAACGACGCCCGCCAGCACCAGCAAGGCCACCACTTCGAGCAATGCCACTGGCAGATGCGTAATGGCGGCGATGTGCGGCGCGCCCCAGAGCAGCCCGACTGCGCCAAAGGCGGTGGTGGGCACGCCGAGCGCCCCGGCATCAAACGCAACCGCCTCCGTCACGCGGGCGGCATCGACCCCGGCCGCCGCGTACAGGCGCGTGCGCACCGCCCCGGCTGTCAACGAACCGAGGCCGATGGTGTTGCCCAGCGCGTAAGCGATGAACGAAGTGGTGGCGACCGTGGCGGGGGCGACGTGCGCGCCGGCATAGCGCAGGCCGGACGCGTCGTAGCCGGTCAGGGCGACGTAACTCAGCCCCGTGGCCAGCACGGCGAGCAACAGGTGCGAGCGCGGCGTGGCCTGCAGCGCGGCGACCATATCGGCGTAGTGCACGTGATCGAGCAGCGCATACAGGCTGTCGAACACCAGCGCGCCCAGCACGAGCACCACACCGATCACGATCCAGCCGGCGAGGCCTAGGCCCGATTTGGATCGCACGGGCGTGGCGGGCGCGGCAGGCGGGGGGCGGGCCGAAGATCGGCGCGATGTTGGACTGGCGTCGTTGGACGCGGCGTCAGGCATGGTGAAAAACGAAATCCTGCTGGCTTGGCGGAGTGCCGGGTCGAAGCGATATGCGAATCCGGACCCGAAGAAGTGGGAGAGCGCGGCAAGACAAACCGCCGAAGACCACGCTCCGCACGGTATCGACGTCTTGATTGGAGCCTGGCCTACCGGCACGGGCTTGTCGCGCGCGCCGGTTTTCTCTCGACCCGCGCTTCAGACGGCCCGTGTGCTGGATTCGCACGTTGTTTGCGGCCTACGTAATACGGCTGAAGCAGCCGATTCGTTGACACGCAGTCCGCATTTTACGGTTTGGGCGCGCTCCCCGGCGCCTTGGGCGGCACATCGGGCTTGCCGGCGTCGACGGAAACCGGGTCGCTCGCAGGAAAGGTTTCCTCAAGGCCCTCGTCGAGCAGGGCTTCCTCATGCGTATCGGCCACGGGCGGATGGGGGTTGGCGGGCGCCGGGGTGGGTGAGGCGCGATCGTCTGGCTCTGGCATGGCGTTCTCCAAGGATGCTTACCCAGAATAGGCAAAGCCGGCTTAACAGGATGACATGGAGGACAGCATGGGCATATGTCGGACCGGCGGTGGGTTCGGCGCCACGGGCGCGGCACTCAGCCGATGCTCAGCAAACCGTGCGCCAGCCGCCCCAGAAAGCGTTGCACAAACGGGATCGAATGGATACCCGCAAACGTTTTCTATGCTGACGAAGTCTTAGACAGTATTGCGTAGGAAGGAGGAGTCCGGTACACCATTGAAGCGATCGTTTTCAATATTTTCACAATTCTGCGCATGCCTTTACAGCGCGCCACTGGTGCACTCCTGCGGCGGCCTTCTCTGCTGATCATCGGCGCGTCGGCGCTGTCGCTGGTGCTGGCCGCGCTGACCGCGCTCTCGCTCTGGGAAATGCGCTCGGACGCACTGGCCCGCGCGCGCGATGCCGCCGACAACCTCGCGCTGATCCTGCAGCGCGACATTGCCCGCAACATCGAGGTGTACGACCTCTCGCTGCAGGCCGTGATCGACGGCGTACGCGACCCCGCCATGCTGGCGCTGCCGCCCAACGTTCGCCAGCTCGTGCTGTTCGACCGTTCGACCAATGCGCAGGACCTGGGCTCGCTGCTGGTGACCGACAAGGCCGGCGACGTGGTCATCGATTCGCACTCGGTGCCGCCCCGGCACATTTACCTCGGTGACCGCGATTATTTCCAAGTACATCAAGCCTCCGACGACGTCGGGCTGTATATCAGCGAGCCGTTCATCCCTCGCGCGAACGGCCTCGAGCGATCGCTGGGACTCAGCCGGCGCCTGAACGGCCCGCACGGCGAATTCAACGGCATCGTGGTCGGTACGCTGCGGCTGAACTACTTTCGGCGGCTGTTCGATGGCATCAACCTGGGGCCCCACGCCACCGTCACGCTGATCCGCACCGACGGCACGCTGCTCATGCGGCGCCCCTACAACGAAAAGCTCATCGGCCGCAACTTGGCCGATGCCACCGCGTTCCAGAAGCGGCTGCTCGCACCGGAAGGCTCGTATGTGGACATCGCGGGCATTGACAGTATCGAGCGGCTGTTCAGCTTCCGCCATATCGGCGACCACCCGCTGATCGTCACCGTTGGCCTTGCCACCGAAGACATCTACGCTGAATGGTGGCGGCGCGCGTGGGTGATCAGCGGCATCGTGCTGATGCTTGACGCGGTGTTCATCGTGCTGTCATTCCTCTTTGCGCAGCAGCTGCGCAAGCGGCTCGAGATGGAGCAGCAATTGCATCTGCTGGCCAATACCGACAGCCTGACCGGACTTGGCACGCGCCGCGCCTTGGATTCCGCCCTCGACGTGGAGTGGCGCCGCGCCAATCGGCATCACACCCCGATGGCGGTGCTGATGATCGACGTGGACGACTTCAAACCCTACAACGACAGGTACGGCCACGCCGCCGGCGACACCGCCCTGCGCACGGTGGCACGCTGCATCAACGACAGCATCAAGCGCCCCGGCGACTTTGCCGGCCGCTACGGCGGCGAGGAGTTCTGCGCCGTGCTCCCTAATACGGACCTCAGCGGCGCCGTGCGCGTGGCTGAAGCCATTCGGGCCGCTGTCTTGGCCGCTGACGAGCCCAACGCGGGAAGCGCATACGGCAAGCTGACGGTGAGCATCGGCGTGGCCGTGCATTCGGGCGTGGCCGCGGAAGACGACACGCTGGAAGACCTCGTTCGGCTGGCCGACGGACGGCTGTATGAAGCCAAGGCCGCCGGCCGCAACGTGGTCCTGCCCAGGCAGGAGCGGCCCAAGCTGGCTGTCGTCTAGCCAGCACCCGTCGGGCACCCCACTTTGGGGGCATGCCATCATCGGTCACCGCTTCTGCACAATGCGCGGGGCTTTCAGGAAACCGCCGTGAGCAAACCTCCGCATTCCCACTTCGATACGTCTGCGCTGCCGCGCGAGCATCAATTTGCGGCGTGGCGGGATGCCGTGAACGCGCGTGCGCAGCTCAAGAAGACGCTGCCGCAGGCGCGGGTAGACATTCCGATCCAGTACGCCAAGCCCGTGGCGCGCTGAGCGTCGTCGCCCGTTGCACAAGACGCCCCGCCTCCGCGCGGGGCGTTTTGCATGGGCGGCGTATCATCCGGGCCTTTCCCCAGTCAGGACAACACCATGAACAAGGCCACCGGCAGCTTCGAAGCGCTGGCCGCGCGCGAAGGCGGCCTGCAGCACCGCCTCTCTTCCGCGCAACTCACCATGATCGCCATCGGCAGCGCGATCGGCACCGGCCTGTTCCTGGGCAGCGGGGCGGCCATTCAGTTGGCCGGCCCGGGCGTGATCGCCAGTTACGCCATCGGGGCGTTGATCGCGCTGCTGCTCATGGGCTGCCTGGCGGAAATGGTGGTGGCGCATCCGACCACAGGCTCCTTCGGCGCCTATGCCGAGCACTATGTGAGCCCGCTGGCCGGCTTCCTCGTGCGCTATGCGTATTGGGCGGCCGTCGTCTTCGTCATCGGCGCAGAAGTGACCGCGGTGGCGGTGTACATGGCGTACTGGTTTCCGGGCGTACCGGCGTGGGTGTGGATCGTCGGGTTCTCGGCCGTGCTGGTGTGGATCAATGCCAGCAGCGTCGACGTATTTGGCGTGGCCGAATACTGGTGCTCGATGATCAAGGTGGTGGCCATCGTCGCGTTTCTGGGGGTAGCAAGCTACGCCATCTATCGCGCACCCGATGGCGGCCCGATCGGCTTTCACAACTACGTGAGCGCGGGCGGCTTCCTGCCGCACGGCTGGAATGGCGTGTGGTTCGGCGCGGTGGTCAGCATCTTCAGCTTCTTCGGTATCGAGCTGATTGCCGTGGCCGCCGGCGAGGCACGCGAGCCCGAAGCCGCCGCCACCAGTGCCTTCCGCTCAACGCTGTTCCGGCTGGTGTTCTTCTACCTCTGCACGCTCGCGCTGATGCTCGCCGTCGTGCCGTGGCAGCAGGCCGGCACGGGCAAAAGCCCGTTTGTGCGTGTGATGGAAATCCTCGGTATTGCCGGGGGTGCGGGCGTGATGAATTTCGTGGTGCTAACCGCGGCGCTGTCGTCGATGAACGCGCAGCTGTATGTATCGACGCGCATGCTGTTCAGTTTGGCGCGTAGCGGGCAGGCGCCTCAGGCGCTGGGCGCGGTGAGCCAACGCGGCGTGCCGCTGCGCGCGCTGGCGGTGTCCAGCTCCGGTGCGGCATTGGCGGCGGTGCTGAGCGTGGTGCTGCCGGGCCACTCGTTCCTGCTGATGATGTCGCTGGCGATGTTCGGAGCGCTGTTCACGTGGCTCGTCATCTTTGTGACGCACCTGCGCTTCCGGCGGGCCGCCGAGCGCGAGGGTCGCGCATTGCGCTTTCGCATGTGGGGTTTTCCGGTACTGACCACGCTTGGCGCGATCGCCATGGCGGTCATCATCGTGAGCACGGCATGGATGCCCGATTTCCGGATGACGCTGGTGGTGGGTGTGCCGTTTCTGGCCGTCATGGCATGCGTCCACGTAGGGATTCGGAGCCGCTAGTCGCTCGGGCGCCACACCCTACCTGTTGATGGGCTGGCGAGCGCACTTTTGCTGCGGAATGTGGGATACGATGCCTTTCTTACAAAGTGCTTATCACCGCCGCCCATGACTCTCGCGAAACAGTTCCTGGCCACCTTCGTACTTTCCGTCCCAGTGCTGGCTGCCGCGCAGTCTGCGGATGCCCCTGTCATCAAGAGCGGCGATCAGTGGACATACCAGACCACCATCGAGACAGGGCCGTCGGGGTGGAAGCAGACGCACGACACGTTCACCGTTGTGCGGACGACGGCGTCGAACATTTACTTCACGGTGCAGGCCAAAGGCGCGCCGACGGGCCCGATCGAGGTCATCGCCGGCGCTGATTGGAGTCGCATTCGCAACGTGGATGGTAAAGAGACAACCGTCAATCGTCCGCTTGCTTTCCCGCTGCAACCAGGCAAGAGCTGGGATGTGTCCTTTACCGAGCACAATCCAAACAAGGCCCATACCCTTGAGCAGTGGGACACGCACTACAAGGTCATCGGCTATGAGTCGGTAGAAGTGCCCGCCGGCAAATTCAACGCCATCAAAATTGAGGCGGAAGGCCAGTGGATAGCCGAACTGGCGCCATCCACGTCCGTTGTGCAGTCGGCCAACACCGCCGCGGGTGGCAGCACCATGGTCACGCAGACGCAACGCACCCAGCCAAGCAAGGCCACTGGGCGGATGTATAGGGCCGTGTGGTATGTGCCCGAGGTCGGCCGCTGGGTGAAGGCTGTTGATGAGGTCTACAACAGCGGAGGCGTGCGCAGCCAGCGCACGACGTCGGAACTGGAAACGCTCCAGCTCGCCGGGCGGTAAAGCGCCTGATTCGCCGAGCGCCACGAGGAGGCGCTCGGCGTTTCCACTTCAGGCGCGCGCCAGCGCCTTGTCCAGATCGGCCAGCAGATCATCGATATGCTCGATGCCGATCGACAGCCGGATCGTCTCCTGCCGCACACCGGCCTTGGCAAGCTCGGCTTCAGACAGCTGCCGGTGCGTGGTCGATGCCGGATGCGTTGCCAGCGACTTGGCGTCACCAATGTTCACCAGCCGCGTGAACAACTGCAGCGCATCCTGAAAACGCGCCCCGGCAGCAAAGCCGCCCTTCACGCCAAACGTGAGCAGCCCCGGCGCCTTGCCTGACAGGTATTTGTGCACGAGCCCGTGGTCGGGGTGATCATCCAGGCTGGCGTGGTTGACCCACTCCACCTTGGCATGCCCGCGCAGATGCCGGGCGATCTGCGCCGCGTTCTGCGTGATGCGGTCGATGCGCAGGCCCAGCGTTTCGATGCCCTGCAGGATCAGGAACGCGTTGAACGGCGACAGCGCCGCGCCGGTATTGCGCAGCGGCACCACGCGGGCGCGGCCGATATACGCCGCATCGCCGAGCGCTTCCGTATAGACGACACCGTGGTAGCTCACGTCCGGCTCGTTCAGCCGCTTGAAGCGCGCCTTGTGCTTGGCCCACGGAAACTTGCCCGAATCGACGATGGCGCCGCCCAGGCTCGTGCCGTGGCCGCCCAGATACTTCGTCAGCGAATGCACGACGATGTCGGCCCCGTGCTCAAACGGCCGGGCCAGGTACGGGGTCGGCACCGTGTTGTCGACGATGAGCGGCACGCCGTGGCGGTGCGCGATCTCGGCCAGCGTGGCAATGTCGGTGATGTTGCCGAGCGGGTTGCCGACGGTCTCGGCAAAGATGGCCTTGGTGCGATCGTCAATCAGCGCCTCGAACGATGCCGGATCGCGCGGGTCGGCAAACCGCGTGGTGATGCCCGACAGCGGCAGCGTGTGCGCAAAGAGGTTGTAGGTGCCACCGTACAACGTGCTGGCCGAGACGATGTTGTCGCCCGCCTCCGCAATCGTCTGGATCGCATACGTTACGGCCGCCTGCCCCGACGCCAGCGCAAGCGCCCCGATGCCGCCTTCGAGCGCAGCGATGCGCTTCTCCAGCACATCGTTGGTCGGGTTCATGATGCGCGAGTAGATGTTGCCCGGCACCTTCAGGTCGAACAGATCGGCGCCGTGCTGCGTGTCGTCAAACGCGAACGCAACGGTCTGGTAGATCGGCACGGCCACGGCGCGGGTCGTCGGGTCCGCGCTGTAGCCGCCGTGGACGGCCACGGTGTCGAGTTTCCAGGCAGGGGCAGTGGTCAGCGATTGCTGCGTCATCGTTGCGTCTCCGGAGGACTGATCTCCGGCGAGCATAGGGTGTGCCCTTCGGCGTGCGAACGACCGTTTTTGTCTTTGGTTATGCGTTCTGCCCCTCTTGCGCGCCCCCTGCAGCGCGCTCAGTCTGCCTTCGCGTGATCCACGCGCGCAGCGCTGCGTCTCGCACCTCCAGGACGGCGAATACGCCCAGCGCATCGAGCGCGGGAATCGCCTCGCTGGACTCGCATTGAGTTCTTGAACTCAAAAGCCGTAAAGCTTCACCGGATTCGACACAAAGATCATCTGCTGCCAATCCGCACGATCAATCCAGGCGGCCATCGTATCGAGCAGCGCGGCATCGTCGGGCTTGTGCGTCTTCTCCGTCGGATGCGGCCAGTCCGTGCCCCAGAGCATCCGCTCGGGCGCCATGTTGATGAAGACCTTGGCCACGGGCTCGACATCGGCATAAGCGGGCGCACCCGTCTTGGAATCGACGTAAGGACCGGACAGCGTGACCCACGTGTTGCCCTTGTCGACCAGGCGCTGCGCGGTGCGCATGGCGTCGGACTGCATGCCGCCCGGCTGGGGCACGTGCGCAATGTGATCGATGACAAGCGGACACGGCAGCGCAAGGAGATGCGGCTCCAGCGTGGGCAACTTGGCGCCTTGCACGACCAGCTCGATGTGCCACCCAAGCGCGCCGATACGTGACGCCAGCGGTGCGAGCATGTCGACGGTGGTGGCCCCCGGATAGCTCAGGTTGAAGCGGATGGCCCGCACACCTGCGGCGTGCATCTCGGCAAGCTGGGCATCGGTCACGGACGTATCGACCACCGCAACGCCGCGGGCATTGGGCCCGAAACGCCTGAGCGCATCCAGCGTGCAGCGGTTGTCCGTTCCGTACGTCGACGGCGTGACGACCACGTTGCGCTGCACGCCCAGACGCGCCTGCACCTTGCGGTACTGTTCGATGCTCGCGTTGGGCGGCCGCAGCGTGGTGCCTGGGGCGCTGGGGAATCGGTCATCGTAGATGTGCATGTGGCAATCCACGGCGCCCGCCGGCAGCTTGAACGTCGGCGGGGCGCTGCCGGTGGACCACAACTCTTCTGCTTCGGCAAGCCCCGGAACAGCGGCCGCCACGGCACCGGCACCCGCCATCTGCAGGAACCGCCTTCTGTTGAGTGCGGGCATGTCAGGCCGTCTCCGTCTTGTTCAGCATCTGCGCTTCTGGTGTGGAGCGACTCAACAGCAGCAGGGTGGCCACGCTCACCAGCGTCAGCACGGCCAACGGCATCAGCGCCAGGGCATAGCTGCCGGTGGCCTGCTTGACCCAGCCGTACACATTCACCATCAGGCCGCCGCCGATGAGGTTGGCGATCGCGTTGATGGTGGCCAGCCCCGCAGCGGCTGCACTGTTCGAGAGCATGCCGGAGGCCAGCGCCCAGAACGGCCCCTTGAACGAATAGGCTCCGACCAGCACCGCGCACAGCATCACCATGGTCGGCACGAGCGACCCGCTGAGCGACGTGCCGAACAGGCCCAGGCCGATCAGCAGCATGGGAATGGCGGTATGCCAGCGGCGTTCCTTCAGGCGGTCGGAGCGGCGGCCCCAGAACACCATCAGCACCGAAGCCACTGCATACGGCACCGAGTTCAGCAGCCCCGTCTGCATGACGGTCAACCCGAACGATTTGAGCAGTTGCGGCTGCCACACCGACAGCGTGCTGCCGGCAGCCGACGCACACACATCCACCAACGCGAGGCACAGCACGTAGCGGTTGCAGAACAGCTTCGCCAGCGGCATCTGCGCAACCTTCTTCGGGCCGCGCGTCTCACCGGCCAACGCATTCGTGAGCCACTGACGCTCGTCAGCGGACAGCCATTTGGCTTCTTCGGGCCGATTGGTCAGCAAGCGCAGGCAGGCAATGCCAAGCAGCACCGTCGGAATGCCTTCGAGGATGAACAGCCAATGCCAGCCGCGCAATCCAGCAAACCCGTCCATTTGGAGCAGCGCAGCCGAGATGGGCGAGCCGATGAAGCTCGCCGCCGGAATGGCGACCATGAACGTGGCCACAATGCGGGCGCGGTGCGTTGCCGGAATCCAATACGAGAGATACAGCAGCACGCCGGGAAAGAACCCCGCCTCGGCGGCACCCAGCAGAAAGCGCAGCGCGTAAAACGAGGCCGGGCCTTGCACCAGCGCCGTCGCAGCCGAGATCAGACCCCACGTGATCATGATCCGCGCGATCCAGATGCGCGCGCCGTAGCGTTGCAGCGCCAGATTGCTCGGTACCTCGAAGAAGAAGTACGACACGAAGAAGAGACTGCTGCCGAACCCGAACACGCCGGCCGTGAGCCCCAGGTCATGATTCATCTGCAGCGAGGCCATGCCCACGTTGCCGCGGTCGATGAAGGCCAGCAGGTAGCAGAGCATGAGAAATGGCACGAGCCGCCAGACCACCTTGCGCAGGGTCCGCTGCTCGATCTCGGTGACATCGGTACTGCCCGTCACTTGCATGTTTGTCTCCTGGCGCCGTCGTGTACTGCGCGGCGCTGTTTGAACGTCTAGGAAGAAAGGTACTGCGATCGCTCGATCAGCGGGTTATGGCTTCACCGGCATCGGCGCCGGGGTCGCCCAGCCAAGCGATGGACAACGCACCGATGAGCAGCACGGCCGACACCGCCAGCAGCGGTGCAGTAAAGCCATGCGAGAACTGCTTGATGGCACCGATCATCGACGGGCCGACAAAGCCACCAAGATTGCCCACGGAAACGATCAGCGCCAGGCCGCCCGCGGCCGCGCGGCCCGTGAGGAAGCTGGAGGGAATCGCCCAGTACGTAGCCTGGAACGCCAGGATGCCGCTCACCGTCACGCACAGCGCCGCGAGCTTGAGCGCCGGTGCATCCAAGGCCGTGCTGGCCGCCAGCGCTACCGCTGCAACCACCAGCGCGGTAGCCACATACGGGACGCGGTTCTGCGCGCGGTTCGCCGTGCGGGCCCACCACAGCATGACGACCGCACCCAGCGCATACGGGATCGCCGTGAGCCAGCCGACCACGGTGTGCTCGACACCAAACTGTTTGATGATCTGCGGCATCCAGAGGCCCACGCCGATGGAGCCCACGATGCCGCAGAAGTTGATGAACGCCAGCACGAAGACGCGCCAGTTGGTCATGGCATCGCGCAGGGTCGCGCCGTGTTTGCTGGCGATGTCGCGTTGCTCCATGGCGAGGCGGCGCGCGAGCACGGCCTTCTCATCGTCGGTGAGCCATGTCGCCTTTTCCGGCCGATCCGCCAGCACAAACAGGCATGCGATACCGAGCAGCACCGCCGGCAGCCCTTCGATCAGCAACAGCCATTGCCAGCTGCGCAGCCCATGCAGGCCGCCGAGTTCGAGCAGCGCGCCGGAAATGGGTGAGCCGATCATGTTCGCCACCGGAATGCCCACCAGGAAGGCAGCCGTCACCTTGGCGCGCCACTTGCCCGGAAACCAGTGCGTGAAGTACAGGTAGATGCCCGGCGTGAAGCCCGCTTCGGCAAGACCCAGCAGAAAGCGCGCCGCTGCAAAGCTCTTCGGCCCGACCACAAACGCCGTGGCCATCGAGAAGATGCCCCACGTGATCATGATCCGCGCGATCCAGATGCGCGCCCCCACCTTCTGCATGATGAGGTTGCTCGGGATCTCGAACAGGAAATAGCCGATGAAGAACAATCCTGCGCCGAACCCGAACTGCTCGGCCGTGAGGCCAATGTCCTTGTTCATGGTGAGCGCGGCAAAGCCCACGTTGGTGCGATCGAGATAGCTGATCACATAGCAGGCGAAGATGAACGGCAGGATGCGGCGGAACGCCTTGGCCAGCGTGCGTTCGCTCGCCTGGTAGTCCGCATCGGGCAGCGTGGTGGCGGAGCGCACATCCGCGCTATGCGCTGGCGTGGTGGCACTCAAAGTCTGGGACATTTGCATGGTCTCCTCCATCGCGCTTCTATGAGCGCTCAGGGTCGGGTATCGATGAGCTGGGCTAGGGCGTTGCTTTGGTCTGCTCTGCCCGATGCGGCAGCGGGGCGGCGATGTTCATCTCGGTCTTGAGCACCGTGCCGGACACCGATTCGGTCATGAAGAGCGTCTTCATTTCGGGGCCACCGAAGCACAGGTTCGTGAGCGATGCACCTTCGGGGCTGGTCAAGACCATGTCCGGCTCCGCACGGTGGTTCAGCACCCATGCGCGGCCGAGTCCGGGGTTGGCCACGAACAGCCGCCCCGCCGTGTCGATCGTCAAACCATCCGGGCCGCTCGGGCCGTACGACGTGAAGAACTGGCCGACCTTGCTGACAGAGCCATCGGCCTGTAACGGCACACGCCACACGCAGTTGCCGCGCGTCATGGCGACGTAGAGCACCTTCTCGTCGGGCGACAGCACGAGCCCGTTGGGGCTGGGGCAATTGCCGAGCAGCATGTCGAGCCTGCCTTCCGGCGAGAGGCGATAGACGCGACCCGTCGGGTCTTGCAGCCCCGTCTGGCCCTGGTCGGTGAAGTACAGGTTGCCGCGCGAGTCGAACGTCAGGTCGTTCACGCCCTTGAAGCGCTCGGAGTTGCGGCGCTCAAGATACGGCGTGACTTCGCCGCGCTTGATGTCGAGCAGCATCAGGCCGTTGCGGTAGTCGGTGATGAGCAGGTGCGCATCGTCGACGAACTTCATGCCGTTGGGCTCACCGTCGTATTCGGTCACCAGTTCCCAATCGCCCGCCATCGAGATGCGGAAGACGCGGCCGTGCGGGATATCGGTCACGTACAGATGACCGTGGCCGCGGCCGTCCGGACACCACACCGGTCCTTCGAGAAACGAATCGGTGGCTTGCCCGCCGCGATTGGCGCGTGCCCATTCCGTCTGGACATCGGGCTTGCGAAACTTGGCAGGCATGCGCGTGAAGACTTCGGCTTCACGCACCGCCGGTGGCGAGAGCAGGAACATGGACATCACGCCGCCGTGCGGGCACGTTCCTCGATCACTGCGAGCACATTGGCCGCGGCGCCCTTGCCCATGTTCACGTAGGCCGCGTCGCTCACGCCGCCGATGTGCGGCGACAGGATGACGTTCGCAACGCCCTGGAACGGGTGCGGCGTGGTCATCGGCTCCACGTCGAAGCTGTCGAGCCCTGCTGCACGGAGTTGGCCGCTGGCCAGCGCTTCCACCAGCGCGGCTTCGTCGATGAGGCCGCCGCGCGCCGTGTTGACCAGGATGGCGCCGGGCTTGAAACAGTTGAACGCGTCGCGGTTCAGCATCTTGCGGTTCTCGGCGGTCAACGGGCAGTGCAGCGACACCACGTCGGACTGCGCGTACAACTCACCGAGCGCCACCAGCTGGACGCCTGCCGGCGCCTCTTTCGTGTACGGGTCGAATGCAAGAACCTTCATCCCGAACGCCAGGCCGATGGCAGCAGCCCGGCGCCCGATCGCACCCAGACCGACCAGGCCAAGCGTGCGGCCATCCAGTTCGACCGACTTGTGCGTCGCCTTGTCCCAATGCCCAGCACGCATGCGCGCGTCGAGCTGCGGGACGGACTTCGCGCATGCGAGGATCAGCGCCCACGCATGCTCGGCCACAGCGGCCGCGTTAGCACCTACGGCAGCGCGCACCGCAATGCCGCGTGCCGCGGCGGCGTCCTGATCGATGACGTCGATACCGCTGCCGTGCTTGGAGATCACCTGGAGGTTGCCGGCGGCTGCATCCATGATGCGGGCGTTGACCTTGCCGTAGCGCACGATGATCGCCACCGGCTTGTGCCGCGCACAGAGCGCGACGATGTCGTCTTCGGTAGGCTGCTTGCCGGCAAAAACGACATCGAAATCGCCCAGCATGTCCAATGCTTGCGGTGCCAGGTCAGCCGCCGTGACGAGCAGGACAGGCTTGGTTGCAGTCGTGCTCATTACAGTGCCTCGCCTTCGGCCAGCATGCCCGCCGCGCGCAGTTCTTTCTCGAGCCAGCCGGGGCGCGTATCGCCCTTGCGGATCGCCGCAATGCGGGCCGCTTCGGCGTCCACCTTTTTCTGTGCGAGCACGAGAATGCGCTCAACGTCGGCACGCGGGATCACGACCACGCCATCCGCATCGCCCACCACCAGGTCACCCGGATGCACCGTCGCGCCGGCAGCCGACACGGGCAGGTTCACGCGGCCCGCCACGCTCTTGGTCGGCCCGCACGGGTTCAAGCCGGCAGCAAAGATCGGGAACGTGCCGTGCGCCAGCTCGTGCGAATCGCGCACCGCGCCATCGATGACAAACCCGGCGATGCCGGTGGCCTGCGCCTGCGTGGCCATGATCTCGCCGATCAGCGCGCAACTCTGGTCGCCCTTGCCGTCGACCACGATCACATCGCCGGGCTTGGCGACTGCCAGGGCGGCATGGATGGCGAGGTTGTCGCCTGGGCGAACTTCCACCGTGACGGCTGGCCCGGCCACTTTCATGGTCGGCGCGAGCGGTTTGACGCGACAGTTCAAGGTGCCACGGCGGCCGGCAACGTCAGCCAGGATGGCCGCCTGGAAGCGGGCCGCCGCCTCGACCAGCGCGGGTGAAACGCGCTCGATATCGCGAACGATGGCGGATGGGGTGTGCGAAGGGGTACTCATGAATAAAACCTGCCTCAGACTGTAAAGTTGTACTATGTACAACATGGGTGTACTCAGTGAAATCACTATAGCCACGGCAAGCGGGTCGATCCACTAGCGTTTACCCTTCCGCCAGATACAACAACGTTGTACATAGTACAATGCTGCCGTTCGTGAGTTCGGAGAGACGGAATGGGGAATGACGGCGTTGCCGCAGTGGAAAAGGCGTTGGCCCTGCTGGATTGCTTCAAGCCGGGGGCGGAAGCCCTGTCACTCGCGGCCCTCGCGCAAGCGTCGGGCATGCACAAGACCACGGTGTACCGGCTGATGAACTCGCTGGAACGCATGAGCTATGTCACCCGCTCCGAGTCCGGCGCGTACTCGCTCGGGCCACGCCTGCTGTATCTCGGCAAGCTCTACGAGCAGTCGTTCCACCTGTCTTCCGTGGTGGAACCGGTGCTGCACGCGCTGGCGGCCGCCACGCGAGAGAGCGCATCGTACTACGTCATCGATCACGGGCGGCGCCTGTGCCTGTTCCGCGCTGAACCGTCGGAAGGTCTGCGCGAGACGCGGCTGCCCGGCACGTCGCTGCCGCTGGACGACACGGCCATCAGCCATGTGCTGCGTTACTGGGGGCTGGGTGAAGCGCTGTATGACGGCACGCCCGAATTACCGCTGTTCACCTCCGGCGCGCGCGACCAGCACACGGCAGCATTTGCCACGCCCGTCTTCGGCTCCGGCGACAAGTTCATGGCCGCGCTCACACTATCGGGCGCAGCCTCACGGCTCGAAGCGGCGCGCACCACCGGCGATTTCGTCGCGAAGCAGTTGCAGGCAGCGTCCGAGCTGTCGCGCAAGCTCGGCGCAAGTACGGCATTGTGCGAACGCCTCTACGGCGCGTGACGTGAAGACGCTGCTCGAAGCCGAGCGCGCATCGCAGTGCTAAGGGCGCTCGGCGGATTCGGCCGGAACCTGCCCTGCCGGCGCTGCTTCGGTAGGTCGCTTCGCATGGCCAATGCGCTGCGCGTGATAGATGCCGGTGTGGCCTGAGAAGAGATAGCTCACCACGCAGGCAATGCCAGCAAATGTGCCGACTTCGGGGCCGAAGAGTTCCATCGCCATCAAGGTCGACGCGATGGGCATATTGGCGGCACCCGCAAACACGGCAACGAACCCAAGGCCCGCCAGCAGCGGGAAGGGCAACGGCAGCACGTAACCCAACGCATTGCCCAGCGTGGCGCCGATGTAGAACAGCGGCGTGACCTCGCCGCCCTTGAAACCGGACGCCAGCGTCACGATGGTGAAGGCCGCCTTGCCGGCAAAGTCGTAGGCGGGCAGCGGATTGTGGAACGCATCCACGATGACCGGAATGCCGAGGCCGAGATATTTGTCCGTCCCCAGCGCCAAGGCCGCCGCCACGACCACGCTGCCGCCCAGCACGGGGCGCAGCGGCCCAAAGGCGATGTGATGCGTCAACAGGCGGCTGAGCCGGTGCGTGAGCGCCGCGAACGTCATGCCCGCCAGACCGAAGACGATGCCGGCCACCACGACCAGGCCGATCGCGACGGGCGTGAGATGCGGCACAAACGGAATCGCATACGGCGTGTGGTGCACGCCCAGCAGCGGTGGCACCAGGTCGCCCACGATGGCCGCGATGAAGCACGGCAGGATCGCGTCATAGCGCAAACGGCCGATCGCAAGCACTTCCAGTCCAAATACGGCACCGGCCAGCGGCGTGCCGAACACCGACGCGAAACCGGCGCTGATGCCCGCCATCAGCAAGATGCGGCGGTCCGCCGGGGCCAATGAGAACAGCCGCGTCAGGTAATCAGCAAAGCTGCCGCCCATCTGCACGGCCGTGCCCTCACGCCCGGCTGACCCGCCAAAGATGTGGGTGACAACGGTGCCCAGCAGGATGAGCGGCGCCATGCGCTTGGGGACGACACGCTTGGGGTCGTGGATCTCGTCGATGAGCAGATTGTTGCCGCCTTCCACCGAGCGCCCCGTGTAGTGATAGAGCAAGCCAACGGCAAGGCCCGCCACGGGCAGGAACCACAGCAGCCAAGGGTGTGCGGTGCGCGTGTTGGTTGCCCAATCGAGCGCCAGCAGCAACACCGCAGAGCCAAGCCCGGCGAGCATGCCGACGAGCGAACCGAGCGAGAGCCAGCGCAGCAGATACCCGAACATGAGCAGCGGCTCGGAGCGTGTAGCCATTTTCTTCATGATGACCAGATTCGAAGAACTCAAACCTGAGCGACAGAACGTCGTTTGGGCGCGTGCCTACAACTTCCTTCGACCAGGAACTTGTAGGCATCATCAGCCGGTTGCGTGATCCGCAGACCGGCGGTTAAGGGAGGCATGCCCTCTCCACAACGGGGCGCATTGTGCCTGAAGGCGGCCGCGGTCACAACCGGGCACAATCGCGCGCGCCCGAGAAAAAGGCCCGCCTCGCATCACACCGGGCGGGCTTTTTGGCTTCAGGCATGCAGCTTACTGCCGCAGACCTTTCACGCGGTCTGCGGTGATATCGGCGGGTTGCCCCTCAAACCGAATTCCGGTGTCACGGCTCACGCGGCCAAGGAGAGCGTTGTCCAATCGCATTCACCAGTGTGCGAAATTCGCCGTGGATTGTTCAATACTGTTCGATCCGGCATGCTGCATGGATTAGGCAACCGTCCCCAAGAGACCTCGCGCAGGAGACACACATGACTGCCCACCTGATCTTCGATGATCGCCCCACCGATGCCGATACGCTGCTCGCGCGCGGTGCCGCCCTTGCCGGCGGGTTGCGCCGCATGGGGGTGCAGGAGGGCGATGTGATCGGCGTACTGCTGCGCAATGCACCCGCCTACATCGACGTGATGCACGCCTGCCGCATCGCAGGGTGCTACTTCTGCCCGATCAACTGGCACTTCACGCCGGCCGAGGTGGAGTTTCTGGTGCGCGATTCCGGTGCCAAGGTATTGATCGGCCATCGCGACCTCGTCGATGCGGCAGAACCGCTGCTACCGGCCGACGTGCAGCTGCTGCGCGTGGATGCAGAAGGCACCGACCGCGCCGACGGCTATGCAAACTGGCTTGCGCTGCAGACGCCGTACGACGGGCCGATCGTTTCTCCGCGCGGGCACATGGCCTATACCTCGGGCACCACGGGCCGGCCCAAGGGCGTGGTACGCCAGGCCGTACCGCTCGATCAGCTCGAGGCGCATCTGCAGAAGGCACGCGCCGTGGTGGCTGCAACCTTCGGCATCGTGCCGGGCTGCCGCGCGCTGGTGCCGGCGCCGCTCTATCACAGCGCACCCAGCCTCTTCGCACAGCAAGCCGCGCAGATGGCGGAGCTGCTGGTGGTGAACGCGCGCTTTGATGCCCTGCGCGTGCTCGAGCAGATCGAGCGCTACCGCATCGACACCGTCTACCTCGTGCCCATCATGTATGTGCGCCTGCTCAAGCTGACGGACGAAGAACGCAGCCGATACGACCTGTCTTCGCTGCGCTTTGTGGCCTCCACCGGGGCACCGTGCGCGCCGGAGATCAAACGCAAGATGATCGACTGGCTCGGCCCCGTCATCTACGAAACGTATGCGTCGAGCGAGACCGGCATGATCACTGTGATGGACCCGCGCGAGGCGGCCGCCCGCCCCGGCAGCGCCGGCCGCCCGGTGTGCGACGCACGCGTGCGCATCCTGCGTGAAGACGGCACGCCCTGCCCTACCGGAGAGATCGGCTTGATCTACAGCCACCAACCCGCCTATCCCGATTTCACCTACCGCGGCAACGATGAGGCGCGCAGCAAGATCGAGCGCGACGGCCTGGTCACGCTCGGCGACATGGGCTACCTCGATGCCGACGGCTATCTGTATGTGTGCGACCGCGCATCGGACATGGTCATCTCGGGCGGCGTCAACATCTACCCGGCCGAGATCGAACATGCGCTGCTGCGCCACCCCGATGTGGTCGACTGCGCGGTCTTCGGCGTGCCGTGCGACGAGTACGGCGAGCGGCTTGTTGCCGTGGTGCAGACCGAGCGCCAAGACCTGCAGGCCGAGTTCGTGATCGAATGGCTGCGCGGCCAGATTGCGGGCTTCAAGATCCCGCGCCAGATCGAGTTCACCACAGCGCTGCCGCGCGACGACAACGGCAAGATCGCCAAGCGCCGCCTGCGCGATGCATGGTGGGGCGACCGGCAGCGGCGCGTATGACGGCGTACGAACCGCTACCGGAGCCGATCACGCGACGGCCGCCTCCTGCGCAGTGCCGGACTTGGCGAACAGCGTGCGCTCCGTGAACTTGATGTTCTGCGGATCGTAGTACGGGTCGGCCCATGCGCTGGTCGTCTTCAGCACCAGCGGCTTGTCGGCCGTCGCCTTGGATTCGCTTGCGCGGAAGCGGTAGTGGTCGAACAGGCGGATGGCCTCGATCGCATAGGCCGTGACGATGGCCGGGTCGTAGATGGCGATCAGGCTGTCGCCGTTCTGCTCTTCCCCGCCCTTTGACAGGTTGGACGAGCCGCAGAACACGACCGGCTCGTCGCCATTGAAATCGCACACGACAAACTTGTGGTGAATGTGCTGGCCGGTGCCGGCATCCACTTCCTGTTTGAACGGCGCAGGGGCTTCGTCCTTCAAATACGCAAACGACACAGTCTGCGAGGGCACATCGCGGCCGGGGGCAAAGGCGTCGACGCCACCCTGCTTGTCGATCACGCCCAGCGAGAGCAGCCCAGCCTTGTGCGGCACCACTTGCTCGAGCGTGTTCAGCATCGCGCCGCCGCCATCGGTGGCCATCACCGCAAACAGCACGGACGAAAGCGCGCCCTTCACGCGGTCCGCGGCCTCCGTGAGCAACGCATCGGTCTGATGCGGCGAGAAGCCGAAGCGCGCACGCGGCTTGCCGCCTTGCGGCACCGCCTGCCAGCTGGCAGCCAGCGCATCGGCGCGGAAGGCGGCGGCCACTTTGCGGCTGCCCGCAGCGTCCTCACCGTACTGGTCGATCCATCCCCACAGACGCTCGAACACCTGCGCGTAGAGCTGCGCGGCGTCTTGCTCGAACACCAGCACGCTGTTGGCCTGCACGTACAACCCGCGCAGCGAGAAGTTGGCCGAACCGGCCAGCACGCGCACCGGCTTGCCGGCCGCGTCCCGCAGCAGGATCGCCTTGTGGTGCTGGAACCGCGCCAGGTGCGTCCGGCGGACCTCCGCGCCGGCCTGCTTGAAGTACTCGGCGGCCTGCGTCTCAAACGCGTTGTCGGTGCCGTGGCCCACCGGGTTGGCGCCGGTGCCAACATAGTTGTCCTGAATCACGCGGACCTTGCGACCGTTCTGCGCGAGCCAAGCAATGGCACGGATGATGTCCGGTTCGTCCAGGTCGTAGGCGAGCACGTCGATGCCGTATCCGTCGGACGCGTGGCACTGGTTCAGCAGATCGATGATGAGATGGCGACCCGTCGCCCCCAGGTAGGCGTACTTGTTCTGATACGGCTGCGTGTCGTACAGCAGCGGCGATTTGGTCTGCGCGCGTTTGTCGGGCGCCAGCGCCGTGTTGCCGCCGTAGTGGTCGATGAACGCCTGCGACGACACATACCCGCGCACCATGCCGACGGTGGCCCAATCGCTCATCGGCTGCTGCAGCGTGACCGTGACGATGCGCGTCGCGCGCGTCTCCAGCTGCACGGGGTTCGTAGAGACAAAGTAGCGCGCGTGGATGGTGTAGCTGAGCTGCCCAGCCGCATGCGGCGGAAAGTGAACCCAGTGGAAAGACTGAAACGGCGCGTCGATGGAATCGGCGTATTTGCCGGCCTTCAGCGGCGCGTCTGCATGAATGGGCGTGTCGAAGGTCAGCCGGTTGGGCACCCAATACGGCGCTCCGCCCTGCGGCGTGCACTGAATGGCAAAACCTGCCAGATCGGCGCGCTCGGCGTCGGCCACATCAAAAGCGAACAGCACCGCGCTGTCGCCCTGATACACCTTCACCTGGAATGAATCGACGGATGTCGCCATGAGAGCCTCCTGAGGTGGCAAAGCATGCGGCCAGTTAGCACGGCGATTGTGACAACAGTCTGACGCAGGGTACCAAAACCTAGCTGCCATGCGGGTTGGCAGGCGGTGACTTCAAAGCGGTTTCAATCCGATCTGCAGATCGGCAACACGCATGTGCCCCGTAAGGCAAAAAAAAAACGCAGCGGAAGCCGCTGCGTACGATGAGAACGTGAGGGGTGACCTCTCCTCGCCCGTGTAAGTTACACGTAAGTTATGACAGAAATTTGTCACGGAACCGACTTATTGGCCGGGACAAAGCGCCTCATGCGCGCTAACGATCGCATTTGCGACATGCCGTTCACATGGCATTGCGTTTCACGCGAGCCCCACCAACGGATGCGCTTCCGCCCGCCAGGGGGATGTCAAGAAGTGACGCACGCGCTCAGGCCGCACCTGCGGCAGCGTGGCAGGCGCCCAGCCGGGGCGGTGATCCTTGTCCACCAAATGCGCGCGCACGCCTTCACAGAAATCCCCTTCCTGGATTCCGCGCGCAACAATGCCCAGCTCCATCTGAAAGCATTCCGCCAGCGACAACTGCCGGCCCCGCAGCAACGCTTCGCGCGTGACATGCAGCATCGTCGGCGAATGCGTGGTCATGGCATCCAGCGTCGCCTGCAGCCATTGACGCGGCTCGCGTGCCGACTCGCGCTCGAGGCTCTCTCGCAGCGTGGCGACCATGCGATCGACCGAAGAGCGCCGATCGAAATAGCGCAGCACCCACGGCATCGCCTGTGCAAGCGGCGCGTGCGGAACGATGTTGCAAGGCGGCTCGAACACGCGGCGCAGCGCCTGCATGAGGTCGCCATCGTGCGGCATGCGCTGCAGACGGTCTTCAAACGACGCCAGCCATTCGGCGGGCACGCACATATCGGCCAGGTGGCAATGCAGCGCATCGGCGCCGGTCAGCGTCACGCCCGTCAGGCCAACATACAGCTCCAGCTCGGGCGACATCACGCTCAAAAAGCGCGTAGCACCCACGTCTGGCAGAAAGCCGATGCGCGTTTCCGGCATCGCCATCTTCGTACGCTCGGTCACGACACGCAGCCGTGCCGCCTGCCCGAGGCCCATGCCGCCGCCCATGGTGATGCCGTCCATCAGCGCAACGATGGGCTTCGGAAACTGGTGCAGCGCGTAGTCGAGCCGGTATTCGTCGACAAAGAACTGCAGCCAGCCGTCGTCGCCCTCCATGCGGCCCTGCTGCGCAAGCTGATAGAGCGCCCGCACATCGCCGCCCGCGCAGAAGCCTTTCTGGCCCGCACCGCGCAGCACCAGCGCGGCGATGCCGTCGTCGTGGCGGCATTGCTCCAGCAGCGTCGCCAACTCGCGCACCATGCCGTGCGAAAGTGCATTCAGGGCAGCCGGACGGTTCAGGGTGATGACGGCCACGCGGTTGACCACGCGCATCAACACCTCGGGTTCGGCAGCGGCGGCCTCGGTTGGCCGCGCCTGCAGTTGGACGACACTCATTGCAGCGTCTCCGATTCGTGTGCGGAATGCCAGCGCGGCGCGCGTTTCTCAAGGAAGGCGTTCACGCCTTCGCGCTGATCCGGGTGGTCAAATAGATCGACAAAGCGCTCGCGCTCCACAGCCAACGCCGCACCGCGCGGCACGCCATTGCGCGCCTGGTGGATGAGCTGCTTGCTGAAGGTGACGGCCTGCGGGCTCAACGTGGTCACACGCAGCGCAATGGCAATGGCCGCTTCGCGCGCCGCACCGGTTTCCACGACCTCTTCCACCAGGCCGATACGCAAGGCCGTCTGCGCATCGACGCGCTCGCCAGTCAGGATCATGCGCTTGGCCCAGCCCTCGCCCACCAGCCAGGGCAGCGTCTGCGTGCCGCAACCGCAGCACAGCAGGCCGACAGCCGTCTCGGGCACGGCCAGCTTGGCGTGTGCCTCGGCGATGCGGATGTCGCAAGCGAGCGCGCACTCCAGGCCGCCGCCCATCGCAAAACCGTTGATGGCCGCGATCACCACTGGGCGCGCATTCTGCAGCGCCTCGAACGCGGCACCGAAACGTGCAGCGGCCTCGCGGGCTACATCGCGGTCGCCATCGGCAAAGGTGTTCAGATCAGCGCCCGCGCTGAAGAACTTTGGCCCATCGCCGGTGACGACGATGGCGCGCACGCGTACATCGGCGTTCAATCGCTCGACGGTGCCTTGTAACTGCAGCAGACCTTCCGGGGTGAACGCGTTGGCCGGCGGACGCTTGAGCGTCAGCACCGCGACGGTGCCCTCATGCAGCGTTTCCAGTTCGATCATCACGCCGCTCCGTCTTTCCGATACAGCTTGATCACGGCGGAGAAATCCAGCTTGCCATCGCCCTTGCTGCTCACGGTTTGATAGAGCTGCTGTGCCAGCGCACCCAAGTAGACGGGTTGACGGACCGACTTTGCGGCATCACCGGCCAGGCCCAGATCCTTGAGCATCAAGTCGGTACCGAATCCGCCCGTGTAGCCGCGCGAGGACGGCGCGGTGTCGATCACACCCGGGAAGGGGTTGTAGGTGTCCGAACTCCAGCAGCGCCCCGTCGACGTGTTGATGATGCCGCCCAGCACCTTCGGGTCGATGCCCAGCGCTTCGCCCAGCGACATGGCTTCGGCCACGCCGGCCATCGTGATGCCGAGCACGAGGTTGTTGCAGATCTTCGCGCCTTGCCCCGCGCCGGTGTCGCCGCAATGCACGAGATTCTTGCCCATGGCGGACAGCACCGGACGCACCTGCTCGAACGCTGCCGCGCTGCCGCCCGCCATGAAGGTCAGCGTGCCGGCTGCCGCGCCTCCCGTGCCGCCCGAGACCGGCGCATCGACGAAGGGGTTGCCGTGCTCGGCTGCCATCGCGCCAAGCGCCTTGGCGCTGGCCGGGTCGATGGTGCTCGAATCGATGATGGGCACGCCCTTGGCGATGCCCGCCAGCACGCCGTCTTCTGCCGTCAGCACATGGCGCACATGCGCGGCGGCAGGCAGCATGGTGATGACGGTCTCCGCGCCCGTCACGGCGTCCTTGGGGGACACAGCGGCCACGGCACCGGCTTCCACCAGTGTGCCCACTGCCTGCGTATTCAGGTCGAACACGCTGAGCACATGGCCTGCCTTGAGCAGATTGCGTGCCATGGGGGCGCCCATGTTTCCCAAACCGATGAATGCGATCTTCATGACAACACTCCGGGTGCGATCAGCGCAGGCTGATGGTGGTATTCACGCCGCCGGCATCGACCGCGTCGTCAAACCAGCGCGCCGTTACCGTTTTCGTTTGCGTATAGAACTGCACGACCTGTTTGCCGTACGGGCCCAGGTCGCCCAGCTTGGAGCCGCGCGAGCCAGTAAAGCTGAAGTACGGCACGGGCACCGGAATGGGAATGTTGATACCGACCTGCCCGACGTCGATCTCGCTCTGGAACTTGCGTGCCGATGCGCCGCTCTGCGTGAACAGGCCCACACCGTTGCCGAACGGGTTGGCGTTGACCAGCGCAATGGCGTCGTCCAGCGTAGGCACAGTCAGCACCAGCAGCACGGGCCCGAAGATTTCGTTGGTGTAGATGTCCATGTCGGTCTTCACGTCGGTAAAGACCGTCGGGCCGATGAAGTTGCCGTCTTCGTAACCGGCGACGCGCACATTGCGGCCGTCGAGCGCCAGCGTGGCGCCCTGCTGCACGCCCGATTCGATCAGACCGAGAATGCGTTGCTTGGCGGCACGTGACACGACGGGCCCCACGTCGGTACCCGGCTCGACACCGGCATTCACCTTGAGCGTTTTTGCCTTGGCGATCAGGTCCGGCACCCACTGCTGCGCCGCGCCCACCAGCACGACGACCGAGGTCGCCATGCAGCGCTGCCCCGCCGCGCCGAAGGCCGCACCCACCAGCGCATTAATGGCCTGCTCGCGGTTCGCGTCCGGCAACACCACAGCGTGGTTCTTGGCGCCCATCATCGATTGCACGCGCTTGCCGTGCTCGCTGCCCAGGCGGTAAACATGCGTGCCCACTGCGGTCGAGCCCACAAACGAAATCGCCTTCACGTGTTCGTGCGTGCACAGCGCATCCACCACGTCCTTGCCGCCATGCACGACGTTCAATACGCCGGGCGGCACACCTGCTTCAAGGGCCAGTTCCACCAGTTGCATGGTCGACAACGGATCCTGCTCCGAAGGCTTGAGCACGAACGTGTTGCCACACACGATGGCCATCGGAAACATCCACAGGGGAATCATGGCCGGGAAGTTGAACGGCGTGATGCCGGCGCACACGCCAATCGGCTGGCGCAACGTGTAGGTGTCGACCGCGCCGGCCACGTTCTCCAGAAATTCGCCCTGCTGCAGTGAGCCCACCGAGCACGCGTGCTCCACCACTTCCAGCCCGCGGAAGATATCGCCTTCGGCATCGGGCAGCGTCTTGCCCTGCTCGGCCGTCAGCGTGCGGGCAATGCGCGGCGAGTGCTCGCGGATCAGCGCCTGGAACTTCAGCATGATGCGCATGCGCGCACCGACCGGCGTGTTCTTCCACGTGGCAAACGCAGCATGTGCGGAGCGGATGGCTGCATCCACTTCGCCGGCCGTGGCAAACGGCACGCGCGCCAGCACTTCCTGCGTGGCGGGGTTCACGATGTCGCGCCATTCCTTCGACTGCGATTCGACAAACTCGCCGCCGATCAGCAGCTTGACGGTGGGCGGGGTGTCCTGCTGTGCGGCAGGCTTGGCGGAAGCGAGAGAGGCAACGGCGCTCATGGGAGTCTCCTGGCGAATCGGTATCGGTATCGGTTTCGGTAGTGGTAATCGGTTCAATGCGGGACGGGCATATCAGGCGAAGTCTTCTTCCCAGTACTCGCCGGGCAGGCGAGCCGGGTGCGGCGTGCGTTCAAGCTCCAGCCGACGCAGTTCCACGCGGCGGATCTTTCCGGAGATGGTCTTGGGCAGCTCGCTGAACTGCAGCCGGCGGATGCGCTTGTAGGGCGCCAGCTTTTCGCGCGAGAAGAGGAACACGGCGCGCGCCAGTTCAGGGCCGGCTTCGTAGCCTTGGCGCACCGTCACGAATGCTTTGGGCACGGAGAGGCGCAGCGGATCGGAACTCGGCACCACGGCGGCCTCGGCAATGGCCTCGTGCTCGATCAGCACGCTTTCCAGCTCGAACGGGCTCAGGCGGTAGTCGGACGACTTGAACACGTCGTCGGTGCGGCCCACGTAGACGAAGTAACCGTCGTCGCGGCGCATCGCCACGTCGGACGTGTGGTAATAGCCGTTGCGCATGGCCTCGCCCGTGGCCTTGGCGTTGTTGGCGTAGCCCTGCATCAGGCCGAGCGGGCGGTGCGAGAGCGGCAGCACGATTTCGCCTTCGCTGGCGGGCTGATCATCGTGGTCGACCAGCTCCACGCGGTAGCCGGGCAGCGGCCGCCCGACCGAACCCGGCACGACCGGCTGGCCCGGCGTGTTGCCGATCTGGCAGGTGGTCTCGGTCTGGCCGAAGCCGTCGCGGATGGTCACGCCCCAGGCGCTGCGCACGCGCTCGATGATCTCGGGGTTCAGCGGCTCGCCCGCACCGACGATCTCGCGCAGCTTGACGGCGTAGGTGGCCAGCGGCTCCTGCACCAGCATGCGCCACACGGTAGGCGGCGCACACAGCGTGGTCACGTTGAAGCGCACCAGCACGTCGAGCGTGTCCTTCGGGACGAAGCGCGCGTAGTTGTAGACGAACACGCAGGCCTGCGCATTCCACGGGGCGAAGAAGCAGCTCCACGCGTGTTTCGCCCAGCCGGGCGAGCTGATGTTCCAGTGGATGTCGCCGGGTTGCAGGCCGATCCAGTACATGGTCGACAGGTGGCCGACGGGGTAACTCTGGTGTGTGTGTTCCACCAGTTTCGGCTTGGACGTGGTGCCCGAGGTGAAGTACAGCAGCAACGGATCGGTTGCCTTGGTCAGCCCGTCGGGCGCGAACTGCGCCGGCGCGTCGTAAGCAGCGGCCAGGTCGACCCAGCCATCGCGCTGCGCACCCACGGCGATGCGCTTGACGCTCGCATCGACCCCGTCGAACTTGTGCAGCTCCGCCGCATCGACGACCATGCAGTTCGCGCCACCAAGTTCCACGCGGTCGCGCACGTCATCCGGCGAAAGCTGCGTGGTGGCCGGCAGCACCACCGCGCCCAGCTTCATCGCCCCGAGCATCACGTCCCACAGTTCGACGCGGTTGGGCAGCATCAGCAGCAGACGGTCACCCCGCACGATGCCAAGCCCACGCAGGAAGTTCGCCATGCGCGACGAGCGCTCCGACATCTGCGCAAACGACAGCTTCAACCCTTCGCCCTGCGCGTCATCGACGATCCACAGCGCCGGGTTGTCGTTGCCGCGCGCCATCACATCGAAGTAGTCGAGCGCCCAGTTGAACGTGTCCAGCTTCGGCCACGCGAACTCGCGATACGCGCGGTCGTAGTCGGTGCGATGGCGCAGCAGAAAATCGCGCGCTTCCACAAAACCCTGTGCTGCAGATACCGCTTCGTTCATCGTCGTCTCCTGGTCGGCGCGTTTGCGCTCTTTCGTATTCGGTCGATGTGCGCGGTGCGTGCTACACGTGCCGCGCGATCACCATCCGCTGGACTTCGCTGGTGCCTTCGTAGATCTGGGTGATGCGTGCATCGCGGTAGTGGCGCTCGACGGCGTAGTCGGCCAGGTAGCCATAGCCGCCGTGAATCTGGATTGCGTTGGAGCAGATCTCCTCGGCCAGTTCCGACGCGTAGAGCTTGGCCTGCGAGGCTTCCGACAGGCAGGGCTTGTCTGCGCTGCGCAGGCGCGCCGCATGGTGAACAAGCAGGCGCGCTGCATTTAGACGCGTGGCCATGTCGGCCAGCATGTTGGCGATGGTCTGGTGCTCGCGCAGCGCCTTGCCGAACTGGATGCGCTCATTCGCGTAGTTGCGTGCCGCATCGAAGGCGGCGCGCGCAATGCCCACAGCTTGCGCAGCAATGCCGATGCGTCCGCCTTCGAGGTTCGACAGCGCGATCTTCAGGCCCTCGCCACGCTCGCCCAGCAGGTTCCCTTCGGGCACGGCGCAGTCTTCCAGGGTGATCGGGCAGGTGTCCGACGCGCGAATGCCAAGCTTGTGTTCGGGCCGCCCGACGTGAAAGCCCGGTGTGTCCGTCGGCACGATGAAGGCCGAGATGCCGCGCTTGCCCGCCTCAGGGTCCGTCACGGCAAAGACGATGGCGATGTCCGCGCGTGCGCCGTTGGTGACGAACTGCTTGTTGCCGGTGAGCACCCACTTGCCGTCGCGCAGTACCGCACGGGTGCGCAGGTTGTTGGCTTCGGAGCCGGCGTGCGGCTCGGTCAGGCAGAACGCGCCAATCGCGCGGCCCGTGGCCAGGTCCGGCAGGTAACGCGCCTTCTGCGCCTCGGTGCCGAACTTCAGGATGGGGCCGCAGCCGACCGAGTTGTGCACGCTCATCATCGTCGCGCTGGCAGCGCAACCGGCGGCCACCTCTTCCAGCGCAAGCGCATAGGCCACGTAGTCGGTGTACGAACCGCCCCACTCCGCCGGCACGATCATGCCCAGCAGGCCCAGCTCGCCCATCTCGCGCACCACCTCGTCGGGCAAGGCGCCGTCACGGTCCCACTGCGCGGCGTTGGGTGCCAGGCGCTCGGTGGCAAAGGCGCGCGCAGCGTCGTGGATCATCCGCTGCTCTTCGGTATAGAAGTCGTCCATCGCTTGGCTCTTGCTTGTTTGCTGGCCGGGGCCGCGTGACGCTGCCTGTGCAGGCGCCTTACACTGTGCAGCCCGCGGCGCTCGGGTTCGATGGGGAAAAAGTGTAGGCACGTGGCTGGGCGGCTTCGATGCCCGTCACGATCAACTTGCGTGAGCGGATTTGCCATGCCGATGAAAAACAACGAAAAAGGAACCGTCTCTGTCAGCCTCGTCAACGAGGCCGTGACGCGTGCGCGCGCACATGGCGTCGATACGCAGCCCATCATGGCAGCTGCGGGCATCACGCCGCAGATGCTGGCGCAACCGCGCAGCCGCGTGTCGTCCGCGCAGTACGGCGCGCTGTGGGCCGGCATTGCGCAGGCCATGGACGACGAGTTCTTCGGGCAGGATGCACACCCCATGCGCTGGGGCAGCTTCGTGGCGATGACGCAGGCGGCGCTGACCGCGCGCACGGGCCGGCAGGCGCTCGCGCGGGCCACGGGCTTTCTGCGGCTGGTGCTGGATGACCTGCATGTACGCGTTGAAGAAGACGATCAGCGTGTGCGTCTCGTGTTCGAGCACCGCAAGGGCACGCGTGTGCCGCCCATGTTCACCTACGCCACGTGGCTCATCATGGTCTACGGGCTGGTGTGCTGGCTGCTGGGGCGGCGCATTCCGTTCATTGCCGCGCGCTTCCGTTGCGCGGCGCCGCAGGATGCGCAGGAATATCGCCTGATGTTCTGCGACGACATGGCGTTCAAGCAGGATGCGTCGTACGTCGACCTATCGCCCACCTTTCTAGACCTGCCCGTCATCCAGACGGCCGCGTCCATCAAGACGTTCCTGCGCGACGCGCCGGGCAGCTTCATCGTCAAGTACCGCAACCCGGATTCGTTCGCAGCGCGCGTGCGCAGGATGCTGCGTAACCTCCCGGTGGCCAGTTGGCCCGCGTCGGACGCAATGGCGCTCAAACTGAACGTGGCCGAGGCGACCATGCGGCGGCGCCTGAAGCTCGAGGGCCACACGTATCAGTCGATCAAGGACGACCTGCGGCGCGACATTGCCATCGGCCAGTTGCAGGACACGCGCCGCACCATCGCCGACATTGCCGTCGCGGTCGGCTTTGCGGAACCGAGCGCCTTTCACCGCGCCTTCCGCAAATGGACCGGCATGCGGCCGACGGACTATCGGACGGAGCGTTAGGCGTCCAGCCGCAGCGCCATGTGTTCTTCGTCGTAGAAGCGATCGCCGACACGCATGGCGCGGCGCTCGATGCCGAAGGTCTCGAAACCCGCGTTGCGATACAGCGCTTGCGCACGCGAGTTTTCGGCGTTGACGCAAAGATGAATCTGCAGCACCTGGGCAGCACGCGCATGCGCAATAGCGGCGTGCAGCAGACGGCCCGCAATACCGCCCCGCCGATGCGCAGGGTCAACAAACACGCCCCACAGCACAGCCTTGTGGGCAACCTGCGCCAGCGGCTCACTACGTAGGCCGGCAATGCCGACCAGCTCCGGCGCGGCAAATGCTCCGAAGACAATCTGATGTTCAGTCGCCCGGATGCGATTGCGGGTTTCCTCCAGCGTGCGGCTCGATTCTTCATCGTGCGTCGGCCAGATGGGGGTGGGTGCGTCTTGAATGGCCTTCAGGCGCAGTGCCTTGAACGCTGCAGCATCCTCATCGATCAACGGGCGGATGGAGATATCGCTCATGGCTGTTTCACCTGGACGGTGAACGCTTCGCCGGTCTCAAAGAATGCACCGCCCGCGAGGTAGTGCAGGGTCTTGCTGCCAGCATCGGTAAAGTGCCAGTGACCGTTGCTGAACAGCGCAGGATCGGCCCAGGCAGCGGTCACTTCGGCGATGAAAAGGTCGTAGCGCTTCTCGTTGTGCGGCTCCGGAATGACGCGGCATTCGAGCCACCCTGCACAACCTGCCACCAGCGGCACGTCGATCGTACGGGCGGGCATGGTGACGAGGCCCAGGGCATCGAACTTGTCGACATCGCGGCCCGAGAGCGTGCCGACCGTTAGCGTGGTCTCGGCAATCGCGCGGGTGGGAATGTTGAGTGCAAACACGCCCGAGCCTTCGATCAACTCACGTGTGAGTGTGCGGCTGTCGACCACGACCAGCACCTTGGGTGGGTCAAAGTCGAGCGGCATCGCCCAGGCGGCAGCCATGACGTTGCGCACGCCGTTGTGGGCGCTGGTGACCAGCGTGGTCGGGCCGTGGTTCAGGAGGCGGTAGCACTTCGCCAGTTCTACCGGGGCTGGCGTGATGGGATTGGGCATGATGGCGAGGGGACTAGGGGGAGGCGTCATCATAGGGTAATGGTGTTGGAGGGGCTGGGGCGTGGTTTGTGCCTTGTTCTTTTGTTGTTGGTCCATCCCCCTTTCG